>DBKQ01000115.1:0-7503 GCA_002298545.1 Prevotella sp. UBA746 | reverse complement strand
ATTTATATCCGAAGTTCTTCTTTGCCGATAGCTTTATCTCCGTGTCGGCATCAAACTCCGAGCCGGCAGGGTTCTGTGATATCGTTCCGCCATTGGCAGGATTGCATGTAGCGGCAAACGTGTAGCGTGCCACTTGCTGCTTGGTGCCGTTCACGGTTCCGGTGATAACCACGTTGTTCAGTCCGTACTGCTTTCCGCTGTTGTCGTAGATATTAATGAGTAGCGAAAAACCTTTCTGTGTGGCGAGACTTGCCGGCACTTCATATTCAAACTCCGACACGTCGCCCGTCTTGCCGTTTCTTCTCGGTTTGATACCAGTGGCGAGGGTAACCTCTTCGCCCTCGGCATTTCTCACTCTCACTGCCATCTGTCCGCCGTCGGTACCGAAGCGGATGATGTTTGCGCTCACTTTAGTGGCGGTGAACGTTACGCCCTTCGAGGGCACTACCTTGAACTCCACGGCGTTCTCGTCGTTCGTCGCACTGCCCTTGTCGCTCGGCTTGAAGGCGGCATAAGTGATGCTGCCGTCTTTCTTCGAAGCATCATAAGGGATGTTTGCACCAGTTGCTACGGATGTTGTGGTGAAAGCCCCGTCGGGAGCAACCACGGCATCATCGGTGATGTTTCCGTTGAGCGGGAACGTCACGCTTGCAGCATCATTGTTGAAAGTCTGGGCTATTGCCGGCAGACCGCAGATGATGCAGAGCATGATGAGCATGCTACGTAATACTTGCTTTTTCATTTTGTTTATTTGGTTAGGTTTTGAATTTTCGTTGCCTTGTAGTTTGATTCCTCAATCTTTACTTTTCAAAAGCCATTGCTAAACTGATGCAAAGGTAACGAAAAAGGGCGTAACGCCTGTAGCGCACGCCCTTTATAATAAGAGGTTTGGAGGATATTCCCCTAATTTGGATTATTTTTATCCCATAGAAGATTTCTCACTTAGTCATTTTCCTCGTCATCATCCCATGTTTCGTCCCAAAGACTGTGTCGTTTGGATGTAACGTCAAGCTCGCCAGCTGGTTTTGTCAGGTTAATTTCTGGTTCGCCTTTGAACTTATTCGAACCAGCCATCAGTGGTTGTTCATCCATTCCCATAGTTGTTATCGCGGGAGCGATATATTTCTTTTTCATCTGTCTGTTCCTTATTATTTTATTATTATCTTCTTTCCGTTGTGGATATATAGTCCACGCTGAGGCTTCATAGTCTTCTGTCCGCTGATGGTGAAGTATGCACCATTGTTGTTGCCGTCGGCATTAAATGTGTTTATACCGCTGGTGCCGCCGTTGTTGATAACCACCTTCAGTTGTGCGCCCTGCAATGCAGTAGGTATCTCGAGGTATGCCTTGCCGGCAGGAATGTAAGCGCCGTTCTTGAAGTTCTTGAAGTATGACATGTCTTCTGTCTGGTCGTAGACGAGCACGAAAGAGTAGTCGTTCTCAATCAGCGTGCGCTTCATGGTTCCCTTCAAGCTGTTGCCTTCGAGTTTTCCCTGAGCCTCACAAGGAGTCATGTAATAAGTCTTGCTTGCCTCGCCGCCGAGCACCACGCCTTCGCGGGCAGGGATGATGCCGTTGTTTACCTTATTCAGCGTAACGGTGTTGTTGTTGCTAACCGATGCAGTGTATACGTTCAGTCCCTCAGGGGCCTTGCAGCTCGTAGCCGAACAGAATGTTCCCATGCCTCCGGCAGAGAGCGTGGCAGTTATAGCCACAGCCTCGGCAGCCTCGCCAAGTCCGCCCATCTCGTTGGCAGCGCGAACGCTCCATGAGCCGTCGTTGAATTCCTCTTCAGTAAGGTCGTAAGAGCTTGTCGTGGTGAACTTCTCAACAGAACCGTTGTGGCAAACAGCCCAGCAGAGTGCATAGTCGTTGTCGTCCCATGTAAGTTGCTTTCCGTTGAAGGCAACATTCTTCGGTGCATTTGCCTGCTCGGTATATAGAGTAGGGTTCCAGTTGTCATCGCCGCCCATAACTGTTGCAATAGTATACAGGGCAGCTTCATCTGCTGTCAGCACAGGATTGTTCTCGTGAGTGCTTGCATAGAGCTTCTTTCTGTTGCTCATGTCTATAGGGTTGCCCTTAGCATTTACAGAGTTGTATTCGGCAAAGCGTGCAGGATAGCCGTCTGTCATTTCGCTCCAGCCTTCGCCACTTGGCATTGCCTCCATCTTGGTGTTGATAAAGAGGGCGATAGGAGTGCCCTTGCCCCACGGACGACCGAGGGAGTAGTTGCCGTCTATGCCGTCTGTCTCAGCCTTTATCGTACAGTCGTTGAATATGTATCCGTATTTTGTAGGCAGTGACGGAACAGCCATATAGCCGTTGCCACACATCTGCAGGTCTACATTATTATAATATACGTCGCCCTTTCCGCAGAGGAAGTCGGTGTTGCCTCGCAAGAGTCCGCCTTCGAAGTAGAAGCGTGAGCGCTCATTGTTCGACACGTAAGTGTCTTGGTAAGCCCATAGGCATACATCCTTGCAGATAGTCTTGTTCGACTGGTCGTTCAACACGATGTCGCGACCCTTCTTGTCGCCCATAGCGCTCTTCATCGTCAGTCCTTGCATATAGGTGTTTGTAGCACCGCTCTTCAGACAGAGCACATCGCCTGTGCCGATACCTTCCAATACGTTTGCCATTCCAAATCCATTGTCGTATTCTTCGTTTGGCACGGTGTTGGTGATGACAACTCCATCGCGGCTCTCGCCGATGATAGAGATGTTTGGTGTGGTGAGGTATGTTGTAGGGTCTGGATAAGTCTTGCCGTTGCCACTTGTCTTGGTTGCCGTTGTACTTGCAGGGATAACATAGTTGCCGTTTTTCACGAAGATGCGGAAGCGCTTGCTTGTGTCCTTGCGGCTCTCGGCAGCCTTGAATGCCTGTTGCAGGGTTCCGTCGGTAGGTACAACGAAGTCGTACATCGCCTTCTCTACAGATGGACGGTTCATTGTGGTGAACGACAGGCTAACGTCCTCGGAAATTTTGTTGCCGCAGAGGTCGCTGACTGTGTTTGCCGGCAGTGCAATGGTATAGCTTGTGTTGTAGTCCAGGTTGCCGTAGTTTATTATAATAGACTTGCCAGATGCTACAGGTTCTATATTCTTGCCGTTAAGGTTTATTGTAGAAAGTCCTTCAATCTTAATCTTCTTGTCGAAGTTGAATACTATCTTGCCCGCAGCCGAAACGTTAGTTGCGTTTTGTGCAGGGATAGTTGATAAGAGCTTAGGAGCCGTTCCGTCGTCTACAATCTTTGGAGTACCGGTGATGTAGATGTTGGCTATTGTTACACCGTCGTTATTTGATTGAGCACCCTTAATATCAGAAGTATTGTCGGCTTTCCAGCGGATGTATACAAAGTCCTTGTTGTTAGCATTTTCCGGGAGTTGGAATTCTGTTTCTTTCCAAGTCTTGGGGGTTGTACCCATGTCGATAACTCCCGCTGTCTCCCATGTTGTTCCGTCCAAAGAATATTCAAGGTTGTATTTCTGATAGGCATTGTAGTTGTATTGCATGCTGCTCTTCACCTTTATGTCGGAGAATGCAGCAGCATTAACGGTAGTCTGCCAATAGTATTTGCCCAGTCCGTCGCTCTGCCAGTTTGTTGCAGCACCTGGGGTAGCGCCGTTGTTTGCCATCACGCTCTTGTCGAGCCATCCTTTTATGTTGCCAGCCTCGTCGCGCATGATGAGCGTTGCGCTCTCGTTGTCCTCATTCGCGAAGTCAGCCTTACGACTGTTGCTGCCCTTGGTATAGAAATCCCATCCGGCAATGAAATCGCCGGCGGCGAAGTTTGCTGTAACGTTGATGTTCTTGTCTACGGTGAGTTTCAGTTCGCTTGTTGTCTCGCCAGTGCTCCAGCTTGTGAATTTGATAACGTCGTTCTCTATTGCAGTAAGTGTGACCTCAGTTCCTTCCTCATACATGTTCTTGTTGTCAACAACAGTTGGGGCAGGGGAGTATTGCACCATGTAGCTTCTTCCCGGTTCAGCCACTGTGGCATTAACTTCATAAGTATTCAGCTTTTCAAAGTTTGCCGTCAGCGCCATGTCTTTGTTGAGAGTGATGTTTGCCACGTTCTCGGTAGCAACAACATTGTTCTCGGCATCAGTCCAGTTGATAAACTTATAGCCAAAGTTCTTTGTTGCGGTGAGCTTCAGAGAAGTTCCTTCCTCAAACTCATTGCCGTTAGGATAAATCGTAATGTTTCCAGCTTCAGCCGGAGAAGCGGTTGCTGTGATAGTGTGTTTGGCAAGTTCGGATTTTGTTCCGCTCACGGTTCCCTCAATCTTCACGTTGTTCAGACCGTATTGCTTGCCTGAATTGTCGTAGATGTTTATGAGCAAAGAGAAACCTGTAGAGGTTGCCAGTTCTTCAGAAACCTCATACTCAAAGCTTTCTGTATCTTCTGTCTTTCCGTTTCTTCTTGGCTTAATGTCTTGTGCAAGAGTGATTTCTTTTCCTTCGTCGTTTCTTACTCTGACAGCCATCTTACCACCGTCAGTACCGAAACGACGGATATTCGCACTTACCTTAGTAGGCTTGAATGTAAGGTTCTTTGCAGGTATGAGCTTGAATTCTACTGCATTCTCTGCATTGTTGTAACTACCTTTATTGCTTGGCTGAAAACGTGTGAAAGTTATACCGGCATCAGCTTGTGAATTTACGCTTTGCAAATTACTTCCAACAGAAACCGAAGTGTTTGAAATCACGCCCTCAGGTGTTGTCTGTGGCTCGTCGATAGTTCCGTTAAACGGGAAGACGATGCTTGTTGCTTCGTCGGTATACTTCTTTCCGCCTGTTTCAATTACAGGGAGAATGGTTTTGATGTATCTGTAATATGTGCCGTCGTCTCCAATAATAATGTTTACAGTTTCAGCTGATGAGGCAATAGTATAGTTGATAGTGTTGCCAGTTTCATAGTCGCTCTGTCCGTCGATTGTTGTTAATGTATTTTTGCTGCCGTCAAGAACTCCAATCTTTCCCATAGCTTCCATTGAAACTACAGCTCCTTTGCATGAAGGAATAGTGAATGTAGTACCTTTATTTATCTGTGCCCAGTCACTCCAGTTGGCATTATTGATTTTTCCTCCATTATTCGTCGTAAAGTCGAGCTTCACGTCGATGACTTCCCCAGCGACATTAGCCTGAGTAACGTATATGCCGGCTTTGTTTTGGTATGACATTGTCGGTGCACCATTCTTCCTTTGGAAATCCCAAAGTAATGTTGTTTCGGATGTGCGGTCTGCAAGAGATTTCGTGTTATCTGTAAATACAGGGGTGAGCGTAATGTCTGCAGAAGGTGTTATCGCTTCGCCAACTTTATACGTTTTCGTTCCGTCTGTCCATGCCGTGAGAGTCTTGCCATCTACGTATAATGTACGGTTTGTAGGGATAGTATATGAGGTACCGGCTTCAACCTTTTCGCTTGCAGGAACTACACCTTCGGCAGTGACGCTGCCAAGAGAATAAGTTATGGTGTAATCAGTCTTTAGGTCAGCTTCGTTTACTTGCTCCACTGCTATATATGGAGTATAGTTACCTCCGCTGATTGTAAGTGTTGTAGCTTCAGTTCCTTTATAATACTCGCTGACGATGTTGTTCGTTTTGTCTTGGTGATAGCATTTACCTGTATTGGTATTAAACGTCGTTATTGCTTCTGCTTTAGAGTTTACAACTTTAACATCTCCACCCCAGGCACATGTTCCCATGCTTATCTTTACAGGACCGTCAACATTTACTTTTGCAGAGAAGTTTCCCCAACCATGTTCATTGCTGTGGAATTTTCCGCTTAATACGATGTTTGCCGTAGCGTCGTCGGCATCTACTCTGGTGGCTGTTCCATCATCTCCAATGGTAACGCCGAACTTGAAAATCTGTCCCGATGTCTTTTCATCGGAGGTCAGCAGATTGCCGTTCGTGAGGTCAATCTTGATGTCCTTCCATGCCTCAGCCGGGATTGTCCCCATGACCAAGCATACCCACAGAAGGAGCATACTAAGAAAATTTTTCTTCATTTTGTTTATAAGTTAATAATTTGATTTTTTCAACGGCGGCAAAGGTATTAGGATTATTTTATCCAGATTATGTTTTGTGCCTTTATTATTTAAGGTTGTATGATATTCCCCCATAAATTCCACAAATTCCCCCCATACAAAATACCCTTGACATGCAAATCGGTATTTAAATCTGCATATCAAGGGCGATTGCGCTTGTTTCTTTATTGCTTTCTTCATAGTGTGATACACATTATATCATCCTATGAAGTATATAGGTTATATTTCCTGTTTATTTGTTTTTTATATCCTTGAGCTTCTCCTTAATCATCTGTCTTGCCTTGCCAATCTGAAAACGGTACACCTCGTGGGCAAGAACGAAATATACCACCACCTGAATCCACAGCGCACGGTATTCCGTTGCCACGTCCGTTAGTGTTGCTCCCATAGAGTTCATCCTGACGAAGCCGCGGATGCCGAAGGTGCTCGGGAACAACCATGACACTCCCTGCCAGAACGACGGGATATTGCTCTGCGGCCACGACACGCCCGACATGAACAGTAGCGGAACAGAAGAGAATACCACGAGCAGCATCACATTCTCTCTGTATCGCATCAGTGCCGACAGCGTCATGCTGAAGAAGATGCATGCCAAGAGGAACGGCAGGCAGAAGAGGATAAGTTCCTTGCCGTTGATAAGACTGATGAAGTTGAATATTCGCGGTACGGCACACAGCAGATATGCTGCCATAATGGTATAAATCATGAAATACGCCATTGCCTTGCCCCATACGATGCGCATCACACCGCGGTAATGACGGTCTATCGGAACGAGGAACCCATAGTTGTTGCGCTCCCTCGCCGTTCCTGCCGCCATGCCCACACCGAGCAGCAGCGTCTGCTGGATTATGAGAATCAGCACACCGGGGATAATAAAATTGCCGTAGCCCGCAGTGTTGTTGAATATCGGCACCTCCTCGAAGTCGAGCGGCTTTGTCGTTATCTCGTTCTCGCGATTAGTGTAGTTGCCCGAGAGCTCAATCTGTATCTTTGAGTTCAAGTTGCCCTGAATTGCTGTACAGGTCTGGAAAATGGCTTTATATGCAAGCATAAGACTCATGTCGCAATACACTCCGACATGCGTCTGCTCCATGCGATTCAGCTTGGTCTGGAAATCCTCGGGGAAATACACCACGCCGTATGCCTCCCCCTTGCCAACGCGGTCTTTCGCCTCTTCCAGACTACTGCATTTTACGGCAACCTTAGTATCAGGCGAAGCATCGAGCATGCGGGTGAACTCGCGGCTCATCTGACTGTGTGAGCGGTCGACAACAGCCACCGGCACCTCTCTCGTCACCTCGTTGTTGTATATCCACGAATACAAAAGAGGGTAGGCGAGTGGAACGATGATAAGGAACATCAGTACGCCCTGATCCTTCAACACGTTCTTCAGTTCTTTGAGGCAGATGTAAAGCCCCTCCCCCGCGCCGACTAACAGTCGGCTTCC
>DBKQ01000077.1:5183-11691 GCA_002298545.1 Prevotella sp. UBA746 | reverse complement strand
TGGGACTCGAACCCACGACATTCAGAACCACAATCTGACGCTCTAACCAACTGAACTACGGCCACCATGTAAATGCTTACTGTTTCAAAGCGAGTGCAAAGGTACGTGATTTATTTGAAACTACCAAACAAATCACGTATTTTTTGCATTTTTTTTATTTTGCGTTTGAAGGAGCTGCATTTGGAGCAGCTTTCTGAGCACCCTGCTGAGCAGGAGCTGCCTTCTGTCCGGCTCCGAAACCAGGCAGATTGTTAGGGTTTGTCTGCGGAGCTTCAGTAGCATTCTCCATCACGCTCTGTGAAGCAGTAGACTCTGGTGCGGTATAAGCACACACGACGCTGAACACTACCATTGCGATAGCCAAGCCCCATGTAGCCTTCTCAATGAAGTCTGTAGTCTTGCGCACACCCATAATTTGATTAGAAGAAGAGAAGTTTGAAGCCAAACCGCCTCCCTTTGATTCCTGAATCAGCACGATGCCAATCATGAGCACAGCTGCCAGTACGATAAGAATTAAGAATAATGTGTACATTTTCTTTCTGTTATTTGTATTTATTATTTATTATTAATTTCTCTAAAAAGCGTATTTGGTCTGCAAAGTAAACATTTTTTTTTGGATAATTCAAATTTAAACGCTTAATTATTTGCAAAGCCTTCGAATATTGCCCTTGTTTTATATAAATTCGCGCCAAAGTTTCCGTAAAGACTCCTTCATCCCCCTCTTTTTCTTCTGTTTTGTTGTCGTCGAGAGGCGGTGGATTGTCGGGAGCCTCAGCGAGTTCTATTTTTCCACCTTCGTTATTGATAAAGTTGTCGATAAGGCTCTGTCCCTTCAGGTGCGGTTCCTTTTCGCTTTGTTCTTTCTCCTCCTCGCTTTCAGTTTCGAGCAGATACGACACATAGTCTACGGCTGCGTCTGCAGGAGTAGGCTTGCGTTTTGACGTATTTTTATTCTCCTCCTCTTTCTTGTCCTCCGGAATTGTATCGAGGAACTGGTCGATAAGAGAAATAGTTCTGTTTTCCTCTGTTGACGTATGATATTTTTTATTTTCTTCTTCAGCATTGCGCAGCTTATAGTGTGCAGCCTCAACAAGTTTGAAGATAACCTTTCTGTCGGTAAGATAGAAAGCAGCCTTTCTGAGTTCTTTATCAAACGACGGACTATGAAGAATATACAGATTTTGCAGCATCAGCAATCTTGCGGTCTGATAGTATGGATAAAGAGCGACCAGGGAACGCAAGTCGTATAGCGTCTCCTTGTCCAGCAGCTCCGGATGTTTTATTAATTGCCTTAAGTCCATTTTGCCGATGTTTTTTATTACCAATTAGCCACGGTGGCGTTAAAGATCTGGTCTGTAATATCCTTTACCATCTGTGTTACACACTCTTCCTGTACGGAATTAAGCGATTGTCGGCTGTCGTATGTTGTAGTAGCCGTGAACTGTCTTTCAAAGTCCTCGCTATGGTTAATGTTGTTGGTAAACCTTACATTTACCGTCATCGAGAGTTCCACCTGTGCAGACTCGCCCTGTGCCGTAACGGCTTTATTGCGCTGAGAATACTGTGTAATCTCACCTTCCACCTTCAGGTCGCCGTTTCTCTTCACCTGGCTCAAACGTGTATGGTTGGCAAACACATCCTTCAGCTGATTATTGAAGATGCTTGCCATTGGTCCCCACACATAGCTTGAACGTATCGGGAAATCATTAATCTGTATTGTCTTTGTCTTGGTGTAGTCAATACTTGCCCCGTTAAATTTATAAGATATGCTGCAAGCCGTGACAACGGTAAGAACGAGAGCCGCCACGATGCCGCATATACCTATATTATATATACGCGGTGCGCGCGTACCTTTATTATATATATAAGAAAATATATTTTTATCTTTTATTCTTTGTTTCATTCCCAGTGAGACTATCTTTATCATTCTTTTTCCATGACCGGACATCATACTACTTTTCGAGTCCGTATTGTTTGATTTTTCGATACAGCGTACGGTCAGATATACCGAGTTCCTGAGCTGCTTTTTTTCGGTTTCCGCCATTTTTCTCGAGTGCCCTCTCAAGCATGTGTCTGTTCAGGTTCTCAAGATTCAGCGATTCCGGCTCTGATATTTCCTCAGCCACGGCATCCTGTACGTTCTGTTCCCTCTGCGTATTGATATTATGCTGTTGTGGAGCAAACACGGCTGGCATTGTAGAACTGCTGTCAACCTGTTCTATGCGTTTTGTTTCCACAGGCAGATTGAGTTTTTTCCTCAGCTCATCAACCTCGCTTCTCAGCTCCGCCACATTTCCACGCAGTTCATAGAGAATTTTATAGAGCATTTCCCTTTCCTTTTCGTATGAATGTTCCGAAGAGTCCTTCTGCCCCACTCTCGCAAGCTGCATAGACTCTTGGTCGCGCGGAATATAATTAAGCAGAGTATCAGCCGAGAGGACCCTTTCCGGCGACAATACCGACATTTGTTCCGTTATATTCTTCAGCTGTCTTACATTGCCCGGCCATTTGTATTTTAGCATTATCTGCTTTGCTTCCTCAGAAAGGGAAATCTTCGGAAGATTGTATTTTTCAGCCATCTGCATTGCAAAGAGCCTGAACAGCAAGAGTATATCCTCGCCTCTGTCTCTAAGTGGCGGCATTTGTATCGGCACTGTATTCAGACGATAGTACAGATCCTCCCGGAAACGCCCTTCGCTTACCGCCTTACGCATGTTCACATTGGTTGCAGCAACGATACGCACATCTGTCTTCATGATTTTCTGTCCACCTACCCGAATATACTCTCCGGTCTCCAGCACACGCAACAGGCGTGCCTGTGTTGCGAGAGGCAGTTCTCCCACTTCATCAAGGAAAATAGTACCTTTGTTAGCTACTCCGAAGTATCCTTCACTCTCGCCTATTGCTCCTGTAAAGGCTCCTTTTTCGTGTCCGAAGAGTTCACTGTCGATTGTGCCCTCAGGTATTGAACCACAGTTGATAGCGAAATACTTTTCTCTTTTTCTTGGTGAATTGTCGTGTATAATCCTCGGTATAATCTCCTTTCCCACTCCGCTCTCACCGATAATGAGCACAGAAAGGTCGATGGGCGCCACCTTGAGGGCGATGTCCAGTGCATGGTTTAAAGCTTCGCAGTTTCCTACGACACTATACCTTTGTTTTATTTTCTGAAGATCGGATGTATTCATAATTCCACGGCAAAATTACACAATAAAATCCACTATCATGCCATTCGCCCTTATTTTTTATTTTTTTATAGCTTTTGCCGTCTTCTCCATTTTTATGAGGAGCAATCCTATTGCCGTCCAGATAAGTTCCCTTAACCTTATTATCAGCGCTACGAATATTCCGTTGCTTGCTGTTATTGCGAGACTCGAAGCCGACATCATGAAACCGCCTTCCCTTCCGCCGAGCTGCAATGGGATGAAGAACAGCAGATTGGCAAAGAGTGATGTGAAGGCAAGCATTATGACGCATGCCGAATAGCTCACGTCGGGCATTACCACAAGTAGTACGAACATTATCTCGAAGCTCGAAAGGAAACGGCAGGCTATTTCGAGGAGCACAGCCGAGACGAATGTTTTAGGGTTCTGCCGGTGTAGCGCGGCAATCTGCCTGTCTACAGTTTCCAGTTGTTCCCTATGGTCGTTGATCATCCCCTGTGCCCATTTTCCTATCCACGGCAAATGACTTAGCCAGCATGCCAGACGGAAGGCAAGTCCCTTTTTGTATCCTTTTATAAAGAACCATATTCCGAGCATGCAGAAGCCCACCGTAAGAGCGAGTATTATTCCAGTCGCCACGTTCACGGGCTCTGTAAGCACGAACAATACGGAAGACAGGAGCCAGAACCAGAAATGACTGAAGATATGTGTCATTACATACAGTATTACGGATGATGATGCTCTCTCGGTACCGATTTTCGGTGCGAGTTCCATTATTCGGTAAGCCTCCCCTCCCATCAGTCCGCCAGGAGTGGCATAGTTGAGGGCAAAGCCCGACACCGTCACTTTATAGAGCCATGCGAAGCTGAACGGCATTTTGTCTTTTCCCTTGCCCCCCTGTCGGATTATCAGCAGCCACGACAATGTGTTAATGGCATAGAGTCCGAGCCATATTGCCAGGACGGCAAAGAACCAGTATCCGGCACGCTGCAGTCCGTTCCACACCTCGGCGTAGTCGAGTTGTGTGAGCATAATGATCAGCACGACGATGCCGAAGAGGAAGAACCCGTTTTGGTATTTCTTGCTCATTTCCGTTAATCGTTGTTCTCTGTTGTTTTAACCTTAGCCTTCGGCACGGCAAAACGTACTTTTTCACTGTCGTCGCGGCGCTCATGATATAGTTTTTTGAGCGGATTGCCGAGCGGCTCATCGTAAGCCTTGCGGTTACGGAAAATGTCGATAGCCTTATAAACGGCATTTCTGAAGGATGCCTCGTTAGCGATGCCTCGTCCGGCGATGTCGTATGCCGTGCCGTGGTCTGGCGATGTGCGCACGATAGGCAGTCCGGCAGTAATATTTACACCTTCATCCCCCACGATGGTCTTAAATGGAGCCAACCCCTGGTCGTGATACATGGCGAGTACTCCGTCGAAGGCGTCATAAGAGCCGTGGCCGAAGAATCCGTCGGCGGCAAAAGGTCCGAAGGCATCAACGCCCTCATCCGAGAGTTCCTGAATAGCAGGTTTTATTACTGTTTCCTCCTCCATACCTATTACTCCTCCGTCGCCGGCATGCGGATTGAGCGAGAGCACAGCAATTCTTGGCGAAGCCACATTGAAGTCGCGTCTTAGAGCTTCATTGAATATCCGCGCCTTCTCCATTATAGCCTCTTTTGTTATAGCCTGAGCCACCTGTGATATTGGCAGATGAGTGGTAACGAGAGCCACGCGCAGTGTTTCTCCGGCAAGGATCATGAGAGCCTGTTTTCCGTCGCCCACTTTATCCTGTATATATTCCGTATGTCCGCAGAAGTGGAATTCATCGCTCTGAATATCGTTTTTGTTTATCGGAGCCGTTACGAGCACGTCATACAGTCCCGCCTTATAGTCTTCCATAGCCCTGTCGAGAGCTTTCAGTGCAGCCATGCCGGCTTCCTTCGTAGGCTGTCCCATATCCACCTTCACTTCATCATCGAAAGTGGCGAGCAGGTTCACCTTATCGTCTACAGCATCTTCCACATTATTTATAATAGTGAAATTTGCCTGTATTCCGAGGGCATTTCGATGGTATGCGGCAACTTTCGGTGAACCGTAGATTATCGGTGTGCACAATTCAAGCATTGCCGGCTCGGCAAAGGTTTTAAATATAACTTCGTATCCTATTCCGTTTGTATCGCCATGTGTTATGGCAACTCTTATTTTTCTGTTTTCCATTGTTTTGTTGTTTTTATTATTTAGTTGGGATGGGAGTAATGGGAGAAATGGGAGTTCTAGGAGTTCTGGGAGTTCTGGGAGAACTGGGAGAACTAAAGCATACTTTCATTCTTCATTCTTCATTTCTCATTCTCTTAGTGCTCAGCAGTCCGCAGGCAGCCCAGATATCCTGTCCGCGACTTGCCCTTATCGTTGTGAACACGCCATGTTTCGTCAGATAGTCGCGGAAAGACTCCATTTTCTCGTCCGTTGCCCCATGCAGGTCTACATTCGGTATCTGATGGAAACGGATAAGATTTACGCGACATTCCAGTCCTTCCACGAGTTTTACTATCTCCCGCGCATGGAGCATCGAGTCGTTGACGCCACCAAACACGATATATTCGAACGACAGTCGTCGCTGATGCGTGAAGTCATACTGATGCATGAGTGCCACGACATCCTTTATCGACATTCCCTTTTCTGCCGGCATCAGCATGGCGCGCTGTTCCGGTATCGGCGAGTGCATGCTTATTGCCACATGACATTCGCTCTCATCGAGGAAGCGCTTGAGTTTGTTTCTTACTCCCACGCTGCTCACAGTTATTCTTTTCGGGCTCCATGCAAAACCGTAGTCGGCAGTCATGATACGTGTTACCTTCAGCACGTTGTCGAGATTGTCCATCGGTTCTCCCTGTCCCATGAAAACGATATTGGTAAGCTTTTCTCTCTCCGGCAACGTATAAATCTGGTTAAGGATATCCGCTGCCGTGAGGTTTCCCTCGAACCCCTGCTTGCCAGTCTGACAGAACAGGCAGTTCATCTTGCAGCCTACCTGCGACGAGACGCAGAGCGTAGCGCGGTCGCCGTCGGGGATATATACCGTCTCGACGAATTTTCCGCTTGCCGTAGGGAAAAGGTATTTTATAGTTCCGTCTACCGACTTCTGGCAATCCAGCGGTTCCATACAGCCAACGGTGTATGTCTCCTTCATCTTCTCGCGGTTAGCCTTGGATATGTTTGTCATCTCGTCGATACTCCTTACCCCTTTGCCATACAGCCATTTTGCCATCTGCCCACCGGTAAAGGCGGGCATACCAAGCTGGCGTGCCGTTTCTTTCAGTTCATCAAGGGTTTGTCCCATCAAGGGTA
>DBKQ01000077.1:776-5125 GCA_002298545.1 Prevotella sp. UBA746 | reverse complement strand
AGTACAAAAAATTACTCATTTTGCATTATAATATACCGAAGTTTCTGATTAAGCAGAAAGTCAATCACACATACCAACGGACTAACGCATTCGATACCCACCATGCGGCAACAATCTGCAATACAATATCCCTTAAATTTACAAGTGCCAATTATGGGAACAATGAAAGTTCATAAAAACTTTGCTTAGGCAACAACAAGGAAGAAAGAGCAGGAACTTTTATATTAAGAAGTTCCTTGGGTTCCAACTTATGTAAACCTCCTCCATATTCACGACCATTTATAGCAAATTGTTCACTCGATACCTCATTCAATTTTTGCCATACATTATTTAATAAATCATTGTCGGTTAAACATTTTAAATAATTCTCCTTGGGGTACAAAAGCAGATATACATTTGTCGTAATCGCTTTCGTCTTATTTAGAATGAAACGAAACATCTTCTTAGAAGAATCTCCACGCCCCATATAAGGAATGATAAAAGGAGCCGGTTTTCTATCTTCACAAAAATACCATAATGGACGATGACTACATATATATCCTTTATTTACCTCTCGCCTAACACCTTCTTGTATATATTCCCATACACCAGGGTATTTTTCTTTCAGAACATCTTCAGGCAAATTACATGAGAACAAATATTGCTTTTGTGGCAATGCCACATTTCCATCATTGTCATACAATATAATGTCGTCCTTTAAATATCTTGGACTTGGAAGCATTGGTTTGAGAAAATTTGATGGTATTTTATATTTCTCTATAATATCCACATCTATAACAAAGAAATCATTGTCTCCTGTTGCAACCCCACGTTTCACAGTAAAGAAGTCTCCTAATTTACATTCTTCATTATTTAAGTAATCAACATAGTCTTCAATGAACAAATTTGACCACTTACATGATGCCGTTAAACTTCTCCTTTCAATCATCCTTATTTTTGACGGGTTATTTACATCTTTCCCATATGAAAACTCTATATCGTATTCTGATGGCTTACCTTTTCTAAAAAAGACAACGGTAGAACTGACAAGTGCATCATTGAATTGCACATCCTCTGCTTTGAATTTATGAACACAGATAAGGTCTACACATTCAAGTAAATATCGTTTCACCGCACTACCGTAATTCACATCCAAAAATTCCGATGGAATAAGCCAACAAGACAAAGCTCCATCAGCTAACCATTTTTCTGAAAGAATAAGAAAATAGCAATATAGACCTGCCAATCCAGAAATTTTTATACCTGTTTTTAACATTACTTCTTCTTGCAACTCTTTTTTCTTTTCAATATTAATATGGTGATGCCTTACATATGGAGGATTGGCAACAAGCAGGTCATAACTTTCTCCATTTGCTTTTTCTTTCAGAAAATCTGCATTTTTTAGTTCCAAGTCCTCATTAGCCCACAGTTTATGGGCTGGAACATAATAGTGTTTGTCTATTTCAAACCCTAAAGAATGCCCGGCAGCGTTTCCAAATATACTGCGAAAAGCTGCATAAAATGTACCTAAACCTATAGAAGGCTCAATAAAGCTTACCTTTTCCTTGCTGCATAACGTCTTTGCTTTTTTCATTATGCTGCATGCCAAAGGATATGGAGTGGCAAATTGCCCTTTCATATTACGCTCTTTTGGAGTTTTTTGTGAATCCAATGCTTTTTGCAATCTGGCAAGCTCTATATTATAAAATGCTGTATTAAAGTTCATACTCCTGCTTTCTTAAAATCATTTACTCTATGTTCCCATATCCAATCAATGCCTTCAGCTGCTTCATAGCCGAGATAACCGCTATCAAAATATCCGCACAAGAAAAGGATAAAGTCTATGTCGTTTCCATATGTTGATTTTAATTGATCTATCTTTTGTGCCTCTTCCTTTCTACGTTTGTTTGTATTTGTAAAATCACCTGCCGACTTGCATTCCACAAGAAGAGGCAATTTCATTTTGGCACATTTCTTTCTCTTTATTACAACATCAATAGGCATGTTCACGCCCAAACGGCTCATTTTGACAGGGACATTAAGATGGTAAGTGAACGTGCCTTTATTCATTTCCAAAAATGAAGCCACATTTTTGGAATCTACAAAAGTATACCCTTCCGAGACAAGAAAATTGCTGATTACTTTCAGTTGTCTCTTTTCTTGTTCATTGCGTATTATTGGGTCGGATAAAGTTCCACATAATCTATCTGCCACAATACATTCTGCTATTTTAAGTTCTTCAATAGTCGGAACATTGCCTTTTTTTATCCAAGAAAATAATTCAACATCAAGTAGTTTATTCAACACATGAGCAAGCCTATTCAAACTTTCATCTATTTCTTCATCTGTCAATCTTTGCGGAAAACGTCCCTCCTCCATATTTTTAACGAAAGAAGGCTTGACACCAGAGAAACCAATAAGCCGGTCACGTGCGACAGGAGGAGTTGTCGCCATTCGCAGAATGGTAATGAATTCAGGATGCTCCTTCAAGTGCGCTGTGGTAAAACGAAAATTATCGGTTTGACTGATTGTCATTTCTACTTGTTCCATCGCACGCTTACGTTCTTTTGTGTATGTAGTTGGAGCAAAGTTCAGGAACCAGTCATTGTACAGTGAAACAGATTTTATGGTATCCTCTTTCCACCGTTCTGTGTTTGTTCTGTTTATTATGCAATTTGCCTTTCGATTCATAATTCCAATAGTATTTATATGTTTAGAAAATACACGGGTGAATCCCCCCCTCTTTCTTCAATAAACCAATCTCCGTAAAGTACTTCAAGCATTTCATTGCCGCACTATGCCGCAACCCGTAATTCGACTCCAAGTCACGTCTTCTGATACAATTGTTTGCAACGAGAGATTCATTTATTCTTGCCAAATCCTATTTTATGCTCATTGGGCATTTTTTATCAGGCTTCAAAGTTAAAGAATAATAGTCAAACGTCAAAATCATGTTGAGCAAAAGCTCTATAAAGAGCTAATCTATAAGGTTTATTAACCTTAATATGTACATGAATATTGTGTCTATCATGTATGCAGGAAACAACCCTCGTGGAGCAGCCAAGAGCATAGAGGGTTTGTCCCATCAAGGGTATTTTGTTTTCTGCCATTGTTTCTGCTATATTTTGCTTTAACTTTGCAAAAGTACAAAAAATTACTCATTTTACATTATAATATATAGGCAAAGTTTTAGGAATGAAAGAATTGGATAGCGGCTGCACCAAAGGTGCATGCACTTTGCACCTTTGGTGCAGTATAGATGCACCGACACCAAATGATAGCTTTGCCGATGGCTGAATGATGGCTAAATAGGCAAATAAGACCTTCACTACAGGTGTGAGGGATAAAGGTCTACCCTCACACTTACCCTCACACAGTCAACATACTGTTGTTCAGCGTATTATCACAGATGTGTGAGGGTGTGAGGGTAAAAAGCTCAAAAAAAATTTTTTTTCATAAAATTCCGATATAAAAAAGAGTAGAAGACTATATAAATAAGATGAATACGCCACCAGAGAAGGAATTAGTATTTTATACTTGTTTTATGCAATATTCAGTATCAATATGCCTCACGACATTACATATCTATTAAAAAAAACAGAAAACGGATAAGATTTGCAATTGAAATGAGTAACTTTGCATGCCGCAACAAAATATTACGGCAAAGGTTACAAATTATTTATAGACTTTATATTAAACAGATTTCAGCTGATGAACATTACATCACAGCATATTATCGACATCAACGGGGTGTCGAAAAGGTTCGGCGAGAAAACGGCTCTCGACGATATCAACCTTTATGTACGCAAGGGCGAATTCATGACAATACTCGGTCCGTCGGGATGCGGAAAGACTACCTTGCTCCGCTTGCTCGCCGGCTTTGAAACGGCAACGGAAGGAATAATCAAAATCAGCGGACAGGACATTACGGATACTCCGGCATACAGAAGACCGGTGAATACGGTGTTCCAGAAATACGCTCTCTTCCCACATCTGAACGTATTCGACAATATCGCCTTCGGACTGAAACTGAAGGGTACGCCCAAGGGTGAGACGATGAAGAAGGTGAAGGCAGCTCTGAAAACCGTAAATATGAGCGACTACGAATACCGCGACGTAAATTCGCTATCGGGCGGACAGCAGCAACGTATTGCTATCGCCAGGGCTATCGTTAACGAACCGGAGGTGTTGTTGCTCGACGAACCGCTGGCGGCTCTCGACCTGAAGATGCGCAAGGACATGCAGCTGGAACTGAAGGAGATGCACGAAAGACTGGGCATCACCTTCGTCTACGTTACTCACGACCAGGAGGAGGCTCTTACGCTGAGCGACACTATCGTGGTGATGAGCAACGGACGGATTCAGCAAAT
>DBKQ01000077.1:0-708 GCA_002298545.1 Prevotella sp. UBA746 | reverse complement strand
AATATTCTCGACGGAGTGATGGAACACGACTGTCTGGTGAGGGTTGCCGGAAAGGAGATTGAATGTGTCGACAAGGGGTTCAAAAAGGATGAGGATGTGGATGTGGTTATCCGTCCGGAGGATATCGAGATTTCAAGCAATACGGAGAACGCTCAGTTTATCGGAAAAGTTACTTCGTCTATCTTCAAGGGCGTTCACTACGAGATGCTTGCCGAAGCCGACGGCTTTGAATTCCTTATTCAAGACTACAACCGCTATGATGTGGGCGAGACAGTAGGAATGAGCGTGGTGCCCGACAATATCCATATCATGCACCGCGCTACGGAAAATGTATTCCACGCTGAAGTTAATGGCGACACGGTAACGTTCCTGGGATGCGAATACCCGATGAATGAGGAGATGAAGAATGTTGCAAGAAATGCCGGAAAGGGGATTATTGCAACGGTTCCGTGCTCTGCCGTGGAACTTACCGACAACGAGGAAGACGGCACGTTTACCGGCGACGTCAGCTTTATTCTCTACAAGGGCGACCACTATCATCTCACGGTGGACACGGACTGGGGCGAGAAACTCTATGTTGACACTCAGGATCAATGGGATCTTGGAGACCACGTGGGAATTATTATCAAGAAGTTTGGATTAGGGATTAAAGATTAGATTAGGGATTAGGGATTAGAGATTAGGGCGTATTTGTCTTATTCGTCCTAT
>DBKQ01000013.1 GCA_002298545.1 Prevotella sp. UBA746 | reverse complement strand
ATTTTCGTAAAGTAGCCACACTCAAAAAAAGGGAAACTGCTCCGCCCCTGAAAGGGGAGGCGGGGGAGGGGAAGATTAAGAAGAAGATTAAGAAGAAGATTAAGGGGAAGATTAAAAATCAAAAACGTCCACAATACAGTTTCTTTATAAAATATTGTGAAGAGTCTAAAATATTGTGAAGAGTCTTTTATTTCCCTTTTTTATTTGCAATTAATTTTAATTTGACTATCTTTGCATCGTCTAATAGCTTTCATAAAAAAGTATCTAATACTTTTATATCAAAAGTAAGGAAAAAGAGACACGCAAGCGGTTTGCCTCGTGAAACAGGCAATTAAAAGGGAATCGGGTGGAAATCCCGGACAGTCCCGCTGCTGTGAGCCGCCCTTATCTACGGGTTCAGACACAAGAAGCCACTGCACTATTGTTGGGAAGGCGTCTGAAATCCCGGGCGGTAAGTCAGAAGACCTGCCATTGCGGTGAAATGACATTCGGAGTAACCTTAAATTGCAAAGAACGAGAATTTCAAATCTTCAGCGCTTCGAGGAAGGCGCCGGAAGATGAATGATGATGAAGAAACATTAATTCATTCATTAACTTCAATAAACCAAAATGCAAAAAAAGTACAGTTATCTGATGCTGGCACTTGTTTTGTCGATGCTTTGGCTGCCATTGCAGCTCATGGCGCAAGACGATGCAAACACAGTGCTACAGCCACAGTTCGGCAAGCAGACAGTAACGGTTGCTACCGGGCAGGAGATTACCTTCTACGACCCTAAGGGTACGGGAAGCATATCTGCTACCTCAAGCAACAACACGCAGTCGCTTACCGTGTTTAAACCAGCCGAGGCAGGCATGTCTGTACAGATCACGTTTGAGAGTTTCGACGTGAAACCGTTCAGCGCCAACTATCCCGCCTACGTAAACGTGTATAACGGAGAGGCAGATGCCGACAACTCCTTTACCTTCGCCACAACAACATCCGAGGTGGCAAGCAACCTTACGCTACCTTCGGGCGATGTGTTGGAGCAGTTGTCGGGAACACTCAATTCGCCCAAGACCTACTATTCGACAACTGCCGACGGGGCATTGTCGGTAGGCTTCCTCTATCGCGATGCAACAAAGAGCGACGGATGGGTGGCAAAGGTGAAATGCGTAAAGCTCGAGAACATGACAGTTACTGGAGCCGGTTCGCAGTATACCAACGTCGTAGCCTCGCCAAAGAGCAAGACCAACGTAAACCTTGCCGGAGCATACGTAACGGCGAGCGGACTCCTCAATGCCGACCATATCAAGACCCTCAGCTTCAAACTGACAAAGAATGAGGGAAACATGATCGACCCATTGTCGCTGAAGCTATATTCTGGCAGCAATGCCTCGTATAAAGGGGAGACAGCGATAGAGACAACAGTTGCCGAAAGCAACGGCATCTATACCTTCACTCTCGACAAGGCTTTGAGCGACGGAAAGAACGAATTCACCATCGCCGGCGACATTACCGGCGGCGAAGTGGGGAATAAGGTAAAGGTAGACATCACAGGAATCACTACCACTGCCCTCCCCGATGGCGTAAGCCCATTCACCGCAGCCGATGCCACGGAGGTGGAGAACCCGGCAATCGTAACAATCAGTTCCGAGGAACAGACAGTTACCGTAGGCAACACCTTGCTCAACTTCTATGACGACGGAGGAATCGACGGACAGATAGACAAGAACTTCAAGTCGGGCAAGATAACCTTCAAACCTGCCGATGCCGACAAGAAGGTGATGATAGACTTCACGAAGATGGCTCTTGCCACGGGAACACTTTATTGCCAGAAGCTTCACGTGTACAACGGCAGTGAGGTATCGGCAGACAATCTGCTGAAGACCTTCCTTGGAACGGAGACAGGCAAAGTGCGCTCAACGGCAGCCGACGGAACACTGACCGTAGTGTTCGAAAGCAATGCCTACAACACCGGCGACGGATGGGAAGCTACCGTATCGCAGTTTACCCCACAGCCGATGAAGGTCAGCAACATAGAAACGACACAGATTACAGCCGGCACGGTATGCGCCGGCGATAAGGACCAGCAGATTCTCAAGTTTGACATCAAGACGGAGGAGACTTCGCCAGCCCTGACAGCCAAGAAGTTTGCGTTTACAACAAACGGAACAAATGAACAGGCTACAAAAGCTGTCCTATATTATACTAAAGCTACTGATGCTTTCGCCACAACAACAAAGGTTGGCGAGGCAGACATAACGGCTGATGCATTCGAGATTACGGCAAGCAACGAGGTATCGCTCGTTGAAGGCGACAACTTCTTCTGGCTCGCCTACGACATCAGTGAGATGGCACTCAACGGACAGAAGATTGACGCTGCATTTACTTCGGCTACTCTCAGCGATGGCGTTCACGCCGTGGAGAGCGGCAATCCAGATGGCGACCGCACAGTGGAGAACATCGTTCTCTCACAGAAAGACCAGGGCACAGTAACGAAGAAAGTTAACGGCTCTGTAACCTTCAAGCCAAAGAGCGCGTCTTCATACGGCGACTACTACGAGGGAGGCTACGACGACCGCATCAATGTTTTCGTTCCTATGCACGAGAATATGGTTTGCCAAATCGACTTCTCTAAATTCAACCTCTATTATTCAAGCTACAGCAGCGACCATGCTTCCCTAAAGGTATACAGCGGCAACGGCACTACCGGCGAGCTGCTTTGGGAGAGCACCAAGGACACAAAGACTACTGGTCCTGGCAAGACATTGCGCTCAACGGCAGAGGATGGCGCGCTGACCGTAGTATTCAATGCCGGCCAGTCGAGCAACTACTCTTACGACGGCTTCACGGCAACAGTCAGCGAATACCTCTCGCAACCGATGAAAGTAACAGCTACCGAGGTTACTCAGTCTACAAAGAACGTTGCCGGTGTTGGCGACAAGGGTGTAGACTTGCTTACTCTCAACGTGGCAGCAACGGGCAACAAGGACATCAAGTCGCTGTCTGCCGTTACCGTTAATCTGAAGAACTCCGGGAAAACAATATCCAAGGTAAACCTCTACAGCCTGACAAAAGCTGATGAAGTTCTTGCTGCCGATGCAGAGGCAATTGCTTCTGCCGATATCGACGGTACGGCTGACGAAACGACCCTTACTCTTACGGAACCGAAGAATCTCTCTGAGGGCAACAACTACTTCCGCATCCGCTGCGACATCTCTCCTGATGCCAAGTCGGGCAATGTGGTTGACATGGCTGTCAAGTCTGTTACTGTCGGCGGCGAAGCAATAACCGTAGAGAACGGCGACCCAGAAGGGTCTGTCGAGATAAAGAATATCTACAATCTGAAGTCTGGCGACAACGGCGAGGTTCTCATTGCCAACGACCAGCCACTGATGTTCTACGACGACGGCGGCATCGACGGCAACTACTCTGAGAACTTCGAGGGCACTGTAACCTTCGCTCCAAAGACTCCGGGCGAAAGCGTAAAGCTGACGTTCAAGGAGTTTGAAGTAACATATCAGGAGAAGTTCAATATCTACGACGGCGGCGAGGTGAAGGAAACGGCAGACGCTACATATTCAAAGTACGACAAGCCGACCTACTTCCTCTCAAACTCTGCCGACGGCAAGGTGACGGTGAAGTTCACGACAAAATACTCTAACCCAGGCTTCGCCATCGAGGTTACCGCTTATCAGAAGCAGCCAATCACCATCAAGTCTGTCAGCACTACCGCCGTTGCCCCTGCCACTACGACCAAGGGCGCCGAGACTCAGATGCTGAAGGTTGCCATAGAGGCAGAAGGCGATTTGAACCAGCTCGACATTCAGAAATTCTCTGTTGCATCTCTCGCTAACGTAAGCTCCGTTAATGTATATGCCACGGGCACAAGCGACCAGTTCGCTCCGGTTAATCTCTTCGGACAGGCTGCTGCCGACAAGACTTCGGTTGATGGCTCTTACAAGATTTCTCTGCCGGGAACTTACTACTTCTGGCTGACGGGCAACATCAGCGCTGACGCTGCCGAGAACGCTGCGGCTACAGCTTCGGTTACTGCCGTAACGGGCAATGGCACGGAGACTGCCGCTGCTGAGCCTCTTACTGCTTCGGCTACTGTAGCAAAGGGTGTGAGCGGAACGATTACCGTTGGCACCGGTGCCGACTACGGCACTATCCAGGCTGCCGTTGACGCTCTGAAGGGCGGTATCGACGGACCGGTGGTTATCAACATTAAGCGCGGTATCTACAACGAGAATGTCAGCGTGCCTGAAATTCCGGGCGCTTCAGAGAAGAACACCATTACGCTTCAGAGCGAGAGCGGCAACTGGCACGACGTGAAGATTTACTACGACACTTACAACGAACCGGCATACTCTGACGACAAGATGTCGGCAGAATTCGGTGCATTTACCATTGCCGGTGCCGACTGGTTCACGCTGCGCGGCGTTGAGGTTACAACTACCGACCTCTCGTTCCCTGGCGTTATCCACATCAAGAACCAGAGTCGCCATGTAACTATCGACAGCTGTTATGTTCATACGGATCTGACCATAGAATATCAGCAAGACATCAACCTTATTTATACTTATGCCAAGAACGAGGCTTATCAGAACAACGACTATCTGACCGTAAGGAACTGTCTGCTCGAGGGCGGATACATCGGTGTTCGCATGGGCGGGACAGGCACTGTGGTTCTGCCTAAGGAAGTTGGCGGAGTTATCGAGAACAACGTAATCCGCAACCAGGGCACCAAGGCTATCTACTGCATGGACGAGCTGGGAGCCAAGATTCGCAACAACCGTATCGAGAACGACCAGACTACGAAGGAGTTCTATGGCTTCGACGGACAGCTTCGTGATGACTATGGCGAGAGCTTCGAGATTGTAGGCAACAAGTTCAACTTCAATCTCACCACAGCCTGCGACCCTATCTCTATGAGAACGATGAAGGGAACGGCAGAGGCTCCGGTTATCGTGGCAAACAACGAAGTTGTGGTTTGCAGCGACAACGACGGCAGCTTCGGCATCAAGCTCGGCAGTGCTTCGTCTAACGTGAACATCGTTTACAACACGGTGAACATCAACGGCAATGCCAAGTCGGCTGCAATGTATATCAACGACCTGAACCTTGAGAACGTGAACATTCTCAACAATATCTTCATGAATCAGGCTGGCGGATATGCTTACCGCTATTATAAGGCTGACTGCGTGGCTCTGCCTAAGTATGCCAACAACGTGGCTTATACTTCGGGCGACGTGTTTGCCTACGACAAGACAGACATCGCATCTTATGACGACTGGAAAGCGAAGTCGAATGAGACCGACGGACAGAATGTGCTCGTGGGCTTCTACGACAACGAGGACTTCCTTGCTCCTGTAGCTGCCGGAACTTTGCAGTCGGCTCTGCCTCTCGCTTATGTAACGAAGGATATTACCGGCACTGAGCGTAACGCCGAGACTCCTACAATCGGTGCCTACGAGTTTGACGCTTATACCGACGCTCCTGTTATGACAGAGGGTTATCCGGTTATCAGCAACATCATGGACGAGTCGGCAGACCTGAAAGTGAAGTTCAACCAGACCGGCGTTGCTCAGTTCATTGCCAAAGAGGCTGCCGAGACTGCTCCTACAGCCGAAGAGGTAGCAGCATCTGAGACAACACTCTCTGTATACAAGAACGAGGCTGCCACGGCAACGGTTGGCGGACTGGTGAAGGACAAGGAGTATATCATCTACACCGTGATGACAAACCTGAACGGCATCGCGAGCGAGGTTTATGCCTCAAGCAAGTTCGTTGCCGGCGGCGAGGTAATCAAGGAGATTCCTAACGTGAAGGTCGTTGCCGAGGCTACAGAGAGCGTGGAGACAGGTTCTAATGCCGAACTTAAAGCTACGGTTAGCGAGGGTACTGCTCCATTCGCTATCTCTTGGACCAACGGTAAGCACGAGGTGATTGCCACCGCAAGTCTTGATGACTTCGGCTCGGCTACATCTACTTATGCACCTTCGGAGTGCGACTTGTATTATGTTACTGTTACAGATGCCAACGGTAAGATTGGTAGCGACACTTGCCGCGTTGCCGTAACGGGTGATGCAGTAACGGCTACCTTCGAGAATCTGTATCTCGACGAGAACAGCTTCTGGTGCGGTCCCGACTCTAAGGGTACTCCTACTGAAGGACTCTATGGCGGAAATGATATCAACGGTTCGTTCCTGAGCGGTTCTTATCAGTTCAGCAACTCATTCAACGACCAGTATTCTTCATGGTTCGGCTTCGCCTACTCTAACCGTACGGCGACAGACTTCAACACCGTTACTCCAGACCAGTACAACTCTGTTGTGGGCAAGGGATACGATGATTCTGAGAATTTCGCCGTGGTTTATTCAAGTGGCGAAATCAAAGTGCTGAACAAGCCTGTTGAGGGTGACGAAATCCGCGGATTCTACATCACCAACAATGCTTATGCCGTGAACACCATTGCATACGCTAAACCTACAGACTATGCCCACAAGTTTGAGCAGGGCGACTTCCTGAAGGTTATCTTCACCGGTCATCATGCCGACGGCACGGAGGCTAAGGTGGAATACTACCTGGCTGACTATTGCTCAACGAAAGCTGCCGACCACTACTATCTCGACACTTGGCAGTGGGTTGACCTGCGCTCTTTGGGCAAGGTGACAAGCATCGACATCGCGTTCGACGGTTCTGACAAGGGCGGATTTGGAGTGAATACTCCAACTTACTTCTGTATGGACAACTTCAACGGTGAGCGCATCGTTACCGAGGCTAATACCCAGGTTGCTGGTGGCGAGATAGACTTGAAGCAGTTCTTCCAGTTTGATGATGCTTCGGCTACGGTTTCTTATGCCTTTGCCGATGCTCTATCAGAGGAACTCGCTCAGAATGTTTCGCTTTCTGCCGACGGCAAACTGTCTATCAAGAAGGATTTCTATGAGAAGTTTGACGTTACGGTGAGTGCTACACAAAAGGGTAAGATTCAGTTTGTGAAGATTCCGTTTGACATTGTTAACGGTATCAATGCCGTTGACGGTGAGAATGCTGACAGCAATGTTGCTGCCCGCTACAACATCGGCGGACAGAAGATCAACGCTCGTCAGCGTGGCGTGAATATCATTCGAACCACCACAGGCAAGACGCTGAAGGTGGGTGTGAGATAGTATTCTACATGTGATTTATATAAGTAAAATCCCCGGAACCGGCTTGCGCCGCGTTCCGGGGATTTTTATTCTGAATGTTCTTGCTGCTGTGCGGTGAGACACCGCACCTACTAACATGAAAATCATTTATTGATATTCTGAACCATCATTTTCTACATTGAACACCAGATTTTTATTTGTATTATTGCTGTTTCGCCTAAACGCTGTCGGTGTTTCGCCTAAACGCTTCGGGTGTTTCGCCTAAACGCTCCAAGTGTTTATTTCTTTATCCCCATTTTCTCCATTTCGTTCTCTTTCATCTTCTTCAAGAGATCGCTGGCAAAGATAAAGTCGGTTAGCTTCTGGTTGGTGGATCCCATAATGTCGGAGCTCTGCCCCTGCCATTCCTTTTCACCTTTATATATAAAGATGATGTTTTCGCCAATCCCCATCACGGAGTTCATGTCGTGGGTATTGATGATTGTCGTTATGTTATATTCCTCGGTTATGCCATGCAGCAAATCGTCGATCACGAGCGAGGTCTTCGGGTCAAGGCCAGAGTTCGGCTCGTCGCAAAACAGGTATTGCGGGTTCAAGGCTATGGCACGCGCTATTGCCACACGCTTCTGCATACCGCCGGAGATTTCATCGGGGAATTTCTTCTGTGCCTCTATCAGATTGACACGGTCAAGACACTCCTGGGCACGGTGAACGCGCTCCTTATAGTTCATCGTCGAGAACATGTCGAGCGGGAACATCACGTTTTCGAGTACCGACAGCGAGTCGAACAGGGCTGCACTCTGGAATATCATTCCCATCTCGCGGCGCATCATCACTTTTTCCTTCTTCGACATGGTGACGAAGTTTCTGCCGTCGTAGAGCACTTCGCCGCTTGTAGGCTCAAGCAAGCCTACAAGATTCTTCATCAAGACGGTCTTTCCGCTACCGCTCTGACCGATTATGAGATTGGTTTTTCCGCTCTCGAAAACGGCACTGATATCTTTTAATACCTCTTTATCATCGAAAGACTTGCAGAGATGTTTTATTTCTATCATCGTTTTTTCTTTTTTCTGGGAATAATGGAACTAATAGGGCTTATAGGACTAATAGACTTATAGGGCTAATAAGCTAATAGAAGTGAGGCGTTAGCTCAGAAGCTGCGTCAGGAACACGTCGGAACACAGGATAAGCACGCTGCTCGTTACCACAGCATTGGTACTTGCCTTTCCAACTTCCACGGAACCTCCGTCTACCGTATAGCCGTAGTAGGAAGAGACGCTACTGATGATAAAGGCAAAAAAGAGACTCTTTATTATACTCATCCACATGAACCAGGAGTTGAAACTGTGTTGCAGACCCGCTGTCAAGTCGTCGGGACTCAACACATGACCGATGTATGCCGTGGCGTATGCACCGATGATTCCCGTAGCAGAAGAGAAGATTACAAGGAACGGCATTATCGTTATCAATCCCATCATCTTGGGCAAGATAAGATAGCATGCCGAATTGACACCCATGATATCCAGGGCGTCTATCTGCTGGGTAACACGCATCGTACCGATCTCTGATGCAATATTGGAACCTACTTTACCGGCAAGGATAAGACACATGATGGAAGACGAGAACTCAAGCAGGAGTATCTCTCGAGTGGTGTAGCCCGATACCCAGCGCGGCATCCACGGGCTCTGGATATTCAGCTTCATCTGTATGCAGATTACCGCACCGATAAAAAACGATATCAACAATACGATGCCAATGGAGTCAACGCCGAGTCCGGACATTTCCTTCACATATTGCTTCATGAACATGCGGAAACGCTCCGGGCGGGCAAACGACCTGCCCATAAGTATCAGATATTTGCCGAAACTTGTCAGATATTTGTGTATTAACATTTTTCCTGTATTTGTTGTTGACTGGTGTTATCTCATCATCCATTTGCCGCTGCGCTTTACCATCGGCACTACGATTTCCTCTTTCACGCTGTCGCTGAAACAGAGCAAGAGGTATGCCTCGGCTGTTGACTGGCGCGGGTTGTTCTTGCAGTCGATTACCCTTACCTCGCTTATGCCTTTATGCTCATTGCGCAAGCCGGCAAGATACATCTTTGTGTTTGCCACAAGCTGCTCCCGGTAACTCTCGGGAATGCGCTCTGCCGGGAGGGACATTGACGTGAAATACTCGTGTCCACCGTTGTTCAGACTGTCGTAATACTCCTTGGCTGCCTCGGCAGCGGCAAAATCGGGTTTTGCTTCCTCGTGGGAACAGGAAAGGCACATTACTGCCGCCATGAGACTAAGGACAAGAGCTGTAAGCTTTTCTGTCATTTTTTTAGGAATACTTATTCGTCTATACATTCAAGGGCGTATTCTCAACGCCCTTGAATATGTATTTATACGAAGATTTATATCGACTATTTCTGTCGGATGAAGATATTTATCGGAGAACCGGTGAGTGTCCAGTTCGACCTTATCTTGTTTTCAAGGAAGCGCTTGTATGGCTCCTTGATATACTGCGGCAGGTTGGCATAGAACACGAAAGAAGGTATCTGAGTGTTAGGCAACTGCGAGCAGTATTTTATCTTTATATACTTTCCCTTTATTGATGGTGGCGGATACGCCTCGATAAGCGGAAGCATCATCTCGTTGAGCTTTGTGGTTCCGATCTTTATCTTGCGGTTCTTGTAAACATCCTTTGCCGTTTCCAAGACCTTGAAGATTCTCTGCTTCGTCAGTGCCGAGGCGAAGACGATAGGGAAATCGGTGAACGGTGCCATGCGGTTACGGATTGCATTCTCGAAGGTGTCCATAACTTTCTGGTCTTTGTTTTCAACAAGGTCCCACTTGTTTACCACTACCACGAGCGACTTGTTGTTCTTCTGAATAAGCTGGAAGATGTTCATATCCTGTGCCTCAATGCCGCGGGTGGCATCTATCATCAGAATACATACGTCTGAATTCTCGATGGCACGGATTGAACGCATTACGGAATAGAATTCCAGATTCTCCGTCACCTTGTTCTTGCGGCGGATACCGGCGGTGTCAACGAGATAGAAGTCGAAACCGAACTTGTCGTAACGCGTATAGATACTGTCGCGTGTCGTTCCCGCAATCTCGGTAACGATGTTGCGGTCTTCACCGATGAAAGCGTTTATGATACTGCTCTTGCCTGCGTTAGGGCGACCTACTACGGCAAAGCGTGGAATACCTTCCTCGAGGAGTTCACCACCTTTGTCCGTCATTTTGTTGAGCACCTCATCAAGCAAATCTCCAGTACCGCTGCCCGTGGCTGAGCTGATACACATAGGGTCGCCAAGACCAAGTTTATAAAACTCGGCTGCGTTGTATATCAAAGTATTGTTGTCTGTCTTGTTTGCCGCAAGTATTACCGGAATCTTTGTGCGGCGCAAGATATTCGCCACGTCCATATCCAAATCGGTAACACCCGTCATAATGTCTACGAGGAAGATTATCAGGTCTGCCTCTTCTGTTGCGATAAGAACCTGTTTGCGTATTTCCTCTTCAAAGATATCATCACTGTTGACAACCCATCCGCCTGTGTCTACAACGGAAAATTCCTTTCCGTTCCAGTCGCACTTTCCGTATTGGCGGTCGCGTGTGGTACCTGCCTCGTCGCTAACAATTGCCTGACGGGTTTTGGTCAGGCGATTGAAAAGGGTCGACTTGCCCACGTTTGGTCGTCCTACTATTGCTACTAAGTTTGCCATATATCGTTGTTTTCTATTTTTAGTTTATTTGAGTTATGGGAGAACTGGGATAGATAAGAGTTATGGGAGAATTGGGAAAACTGAGAGAGATAAGAGAGATGAGAGAGATTGGAGAACTGAAAATGATGCCCCGGCATCAATCTTTCCATCTTTCAATTTTTCAATCTTTCCATCTTTCAATCTTTCAATCTTTCAATCTTTCAATCTTACTCCGGGTTATATCCAAAGTTATCGAGTTCTCGTTGGGAGCTACGCCAGTCTTTATCTACTTTTACGAAGAGCTCCAAGTATATTTTCTTTCCGAAGAAGCGTTCCAGAGACTTTCTCGCTTCCGAGCCGAGCTTTTTCAGCGCCACGCCCTGATGACCGATAATGATGCCCTTTTGGGAATCACGCTCCACATATATAACAGCATGGATATGTATATGCGTGTCATCCTCCTTGAACGACTGCACGGCAACCTCTACTGAATAAGGTATCTCCTTGTCGTAATAAAGCAGAATCTTCTCGCGGATAATCTCGCTCACAAAGAAACGGGCAGGCTTATCCGTCAGTTGCTCTTTGTCGAAATAAGGAGGAGAGTCAGGCAACAACTCCTTTATACGTTTAAGGAGCATGTCTACGCCAAACTTGTTTTTTGCCGATAGCGGCAGAATCTCGGCATTAGGCAGAAGAGTATGCCATTTGGTTACGAGATTTCCAAGCGTCTTCTGGTCGCTCTGGTCTATCTTGTTTATCAACAGGATTACAGGAATTGTCATCTTCTGCACCTTCTCCAGGAACTCCATGTTCTTTTCCGGATTCTCCACCACATCGGTAACATAGAGCAATATGTCAGCATCTGTCAGTGCCGACTCCGAAAAAGCCAACATCGACTCTTGCAACTTGTAGTTCGGCTTTAGCACACCTGGAGTGTCAGAAAAAACAATCTGTGCCTCGTCGGTGTTGACAATGCCCATTATACGATGCCTCGTGGTCTGCGCCTTGAATGTTGCAATACTAATGCGCTCGCCAACCAACTGGTTCATCAGTGTTGACTTACCCACATTCGGGTTTCCTACAATATTAACAAATCCTGCCTTATGCATTTACTCTTTTATTTTAAAGTGAAATCTATTGCCGCAAAGTTTTGTAACAACAAATATTATTCAATTTGCAAATATACTTAAAAAATGGGGGTTAGCAAATTTTTTATTTGTTATTGCTACATTTTTACTTGTTTTTTCGACAAAAAATAAGCGCATCTGTATGACTTAACTCATTGCAGATGCGCTTTTACTATATGTATCTGATGAATGATACTTGCTTATTTTGCCTGTTCTACCTTATCGCCATCGTATCCCCACTTATAGTAGGATGCTCCGTGAACGAATCCGGCTCCGAAAGCTGTGAATATAAGATTATCACCCTTCTTCAGCTTATTCTCATACTCCCAAAGAGCCAATGGAATAGTAGCAGCAGAAGTATTTCCGAAGTGCTCGATGTTTACCATCACCTGCTCCATCGGCAAATCAAGACGCTTTGCAACGGCTTCGATAATACGGATATTTGCCTGGTGAGGAACTACGAAACGTATATTATCCTTATTCAAGTTGTTGCGCTCGGCAATAAGGGCACAGTCGTTGCTCATGCTCGTAACGGCATAGCGGAACACTGTACGACCTTCCTGATAGAGATAATGCAGACGGTGGTCAACAGTAAAGTGGGAAGCCGGACAAACCGAACCTCCTGCCTTTGTATGCAAGAAAGGAAGTCCCTTTCCATCTGTACGGAAATAAGAATCCTTCAGTCCTACATCCTCTGTCGTTCCCTCTACGAGAACAGCTGCAGCTCCATCGCCAAACAGAGCACAAGTGCTACGGTCGGTATAATCAACTACCGACGACATCTTGTCGGCACCGATTACTATTATCTTCTTGCATCTGCCACTTTCGATCATAGAAGCAGCTGTATCCAATGTATAAAGGAATCCGCAGCATGCAGACCACATATCGAAAGCATAAGCATTCTTAAGTCCAAGCTTTCCAAGCACGATAGATGCCGTAGAAGGGAACTTATAGTCTGCCGTACTTGTTGCGACAATCAGCGCATCGATTGTGTCCGGATCTACACCCGTCTTCTTCAGAAGTTGCTTTGCCGCCTTGCGTGCCATATAAGAAGTGCCGAGTCCTTCCTCTGTAAGGATTCGGCGCTCTTTAATACCGACACGCGTCATAATCCACTCGTCATTGGTATCTACCATTCTCGACAGTTCTGCATTATTGAGAACATAGTCTGGAACGTATCCGCCAATACCTGTGATTACAGCGTTAATCTTCTCCATGAGCCAATTATTCAGCAGTCTCCTTTACGATAGCAACCTTGCCTCTGTAGTAACCGCAAGTTGGGCATACAGTATGGTATACATAATATGCGCCACAATTAGGGCATACTGCCAATGTTGGAGCTACTGCCTTATCATGAGTTCTTCTTTTAAGTGTACGAGTCTTTGACTGTCTTCTTTTAGGATGTGCCATTTTCTTTAATCTTTAATTATTGATTTTAATTTTTCTAATTCACTCCATCGTGGATCCACTGCTGCCTCTTCATCACCATCACTACTTCGGGTAGCTGAGTGCTCTTCAAGAGCCTTAATCATCGCAGGATCGCATTTTCCAGGTGCATGCTCATGCTTAATGGGGATGCTTAGTGCTATGGATTCATATACGAACCATGAAGTATCGAGGATTGCGTCATCCTTGTCTACCGTCACGATATCGTCGTCTTCTGAGTATTCTTCTCCGAGTTTTGCAAGCAGTCTATTGTCTGTCTCTATAGGCTGATCCATGTCGTCAAGACAAAGGTCACAAGGCACTGTGACATTTCCTTCAGCATGAAAATTAATCTCATATAGACCAGAAACTGATTTATGCGCCGAAATTGAGAGCTGCACACTACCGCCCTTCACTTCGTCGCTATCTGCCGCCTTAAAGAAATCATCGTCAAGTTGGCATTTTATACTTATCGAATCTGTGTCCAGACTCTTTAGGTCTATCTTTAAAGACTCTAAACTGCTCATTTCTATATATATAATAGGTATAGCCTTCAACGGCCTCCCTTTTCACAATTCGGGTTGCAAAGTTACAAATATTTTTCAATATCTCCCAACAAAACACTAAAATATTGCGTATTTGCCAGTTAAAACATCTATATAATGATATGACAATACAATAAAAGAAATAAAAAAAAGAAATATAAATACTTTTTTTGAATAATATATTACACCTTTTTCATCTCAATTCTAAATGTTGTTCCGACACCTACCTCACTGCGTTTGACAAATATCTTGCCATGATGATATTCTTCTACAATACGCTTTGCAAGTGAAAGACCAAGTCCCCAACCTCTTTTCTTAGTTGTAAATCCTGGTTTGAAAACATTTCTTATATCCTTCTTCTTTATCCCCTTACCGTCGTCAGTAACTTCAATTATTGCTTTATCTGAAACTTCTTGTACATCAATCGTAATATGTCCTTCCCCCTCCATTGCATCAACGGCATTTTTACATAAGTTTTCAATGACCCATTCAAAAAGTGAAGCATTCAGGTTTACTACTACATCGTGCACCGGAATCTTTTTTGAAATCAAAACCTTTGAAGATGTACGTCTGTCCATATAGTCAATTACATGATCTACTACATCATTTAAACTTGAAGGTACAGGCTCTGGCAGTGAACCAATTTTAGAAAACCGTTCGGCTATAAGTTGCAGTCGTTTGACATCCTTATCCATCTCTGGAATCAGTACATCATCAGGATAAGTTTCCTTCAAAATCTCAGTCCAAGCCATTAGACTTGATATCGGAGTACCGAGCTGATGGGCTGTTTCCTTCGACAAACCGACCCATACTTTATTTTGTTCCGCACGTTTTGAAGTAAGCAAAGCAAATATGGCAACGACAACAAAGATTAGTACTACACCAAGTTGTACATAAGGATAATACGAAAGTCGTTTCAGTATAATGGAATCATCATAACAAACATCAATATATGCTTTTTTATCGCTGTCATCCATCGAAATACGTATATAGCGCCCATTATTATAAAGCTTGTGGCCAAGTTTCTTCACATATTCAATACTATCTTTATCAGACATGCCTCCAAGCTGGAGATTGCGGCAAACCTGCACTACTCCCTTTGAATCAAGAACGACAACCGGAATTGTGTTATTTTCATTCATAACCTTAAGCACAAGTCCGAGATCTGTCGTTTCATCTGCCATATTAAACGAGCGCATTGCCTCTGCCCAAACCTCCATCTTTCCACGTTCCTCCTTTGCAAGATCTTTTACAAAGATATTGGAAATGAAGAGTGAAGTGACAGCAATTGCAATCGCTGCCAACACGAGGAATATCTTTACCTGTCTTATTCTATCTGTCCATTGCATAGTATGATTATAACGCTAACGGAGAAAAAATATTGCTTTTTAAAGTAAATAAATAAATTGCATAGAAACAAGAGCTTGAAAAATCTAAGAAATCCGAGAACGTCAAAAACTTCGAATACACAAGAACTTTATATAAAAAGTTTTTTTACCCTCACACCCTAAC
>DBKQ01000096.1 GCA_002298545.1 Prevotella sp. UBA746 | reverse complement strand
CATCGTTTTGACACACCCTCTTATATTCTTAGAAAAACAACGAATGTTCTCTTGTCTGATTATTTGTTCACTTTGTAAGTCTTGCCATCAGCAGTGCGGATGATGAACACGCCATGCTGTCCGGCATTCATGCTTACGCGGCGACCGCTGAGGTCGTAGATTCCTGCAACGCCGTTGCTCTTGGTGTTCTCCACGCCGTTGATACCAGTAGTACCGGCATAGTGGATAGTATAAGTAACGGTGTTCTGGAAGTCACCCGAGATAAGAGTGTAGTAAACTGTTCCGTTGCCCGGATTCTCCTCATCCTCTACTACTACCTTAGACTCATCGTATTCATCAGAAGGAACTACAGCAGTCAGGAAATCCTCATCGAATTTGTCTACACCTGTGAGTGTGTACTCGAACTTGTCTGTGGCAAAGTCTGCAAAAGCGACCCCATTATAAACAAGAGCCTGTGGCTTGTAGTTGTAGATCAGACGCAGGTCGTCAACATACAGATTGTCATTGCCTGTGCCGCCACCAGGAGTAGCACATGTAGACATTGTTACGAGCATTGCCCTGCCGGCAATCTCCTGTCCCTCTGGCTTTTCGTATGATGCATAGTCGAAAGGCACTGTTACGTACTGCCAGCTACCGCCATTCTCCTCGATGTTGGTATTGCTTGCCTTTGCTACAACATTGTTATATGTCTTGTCCTCAGGGTCCTGATAGTAAGTTCCGTCGGTGATTACTGCCGAGATAGAAGCCTTGAGTCCGCTCTTGCCCGGGTTGTATTTCATCCACACGCCGATAGAGTCAGGGAATGCTGTAAGGGCAGCATAGAATGGATCGCCGTTGCCGTCAACATCTGTCTTCGACATGTCGAGGTAAGCGTGGTTCGATTTGTCCGTAGCTGAAACTGATCCAGCAGACATACGTCCTGTCGTTACAGTACCGTTGGCTGAAATTCCCAAAATTGAAGTAGAGAATATGCGCAATGATGTTGTTCCCGTTGTACCTGGACAAACATCTTTCACTGCCTCTGTATGTGCAGTACCCTTTACCATACTTGCAAACTTTCCGTCGCAGCTTCCGAATGAGTGCCATGCGTTAGCCTCGTCGATAGAACCGGCCTTATGGTATTTCTCGAAACCAGAGTTAGGAATCTGTCCCACCTCGTCTGCATTCTCGCCGAAGAGCACCTTGATTACTCCGAGGTTATTCTTGTTGGCATCGATAAGGATAACAGCCTTCATCTTGCCGTTGTAGGTAGAGCCCTGAATAAAGATAGGCATCTCGCCGAGCATACTGCCCATCCAGAAAGGAACAGAAGGGTCATCGCCGTCAGCGATTGTAAGGTCTTGGTCGCCAGTAAATACTGCCACTGCACTTGCTTTGTCGTAAGGAATATTCGTAAGATTGATTGTTCCTACAGGCATCTGCTGACCACCCTCTACGAACATGAAGTTCTTCAAGGAGAAGTTGCAGGTTCCATCGCCATTTGGAGTCATTTCAACGTTTGCATTTCCAGCATCGGTAGTAATGCCGTTTACTGTTACTTTCAGTGCGCCTGTGTAGCTCTCTGCACTTACTGTTACGGCAAAGAGTGCCGAAGCTAATAAAGTAAAAATTTTCTTCATATTATAATTAATTATGTGTAATACCTATTGCCGTTTATTTTTATAAAAAAATGTATAACGGAAATATTTTGCAAAATTACATATAAAAACGTTCCATTGTTCTACAATTCATTATTTTTTACGTTTTTATAACTTTCGAATGTCTCTACTTAATACGCATACCTAATATATTGTCTGTTATTTCATAAAATAATGTATAAAAACGCATGTATATTAAAGAGATTAACGAGTAAATAAGGAGCATAACTGCATCAAATAATTCGTACACCACTGGCGTACCATTATTCACCACCAATGAACCATTAGCCGTCAGTGGTGGACCATTAGCCGCCAGTGGTGTACAAATTATTCGACACTGACAAATAAGTAATTTGTCTATATAAATATTGATTTAATATCCCCTAATCTATATAATTCATATATCCCGACAAACGGAAGTCGGAATAATCCTATAGACAACATTCTATTATATACAGACACAATAAATAGGAAGAAATCACGTATATATTATAAATAAAAGAATAAGGATATGTTGGAAAACCACTATTATGAGGGGATGATAGAGGCTGGCTGCGACGAGGCAGGACGCGGATGCCTTGCCGGCAGTGTGTATGCAGCTGCCGTAATTCTGCCGCCAGACTATAAGAATGAATTGCTCAACGACTCTAAGAAACTTACCGACCGCAAGCGGAAACAACTGCGGGAAGTAATTGAAAGGGATGCCGTGGCATGGGCGGTGGGCATTGTAACACCGGAGGAAATCGACAAGATAAATATTCTGAATGCCAGTTTCCTCGCCATGCACCGCGCTCTCGACCAACTGAAGGTGAGACCGGAGGCGGTGATTGTAGACGGAAACAGGTTTAAACCGTACAAGGATTTGCCGTATACTACAATCGTGAAGGGCGACGGTAAGTATATGGCTATCGCCGCAGCAAGTATTCTTGCCAAGACATATCGCGACGACTATATGGACGGACTTGCCGAAGAATATCCGCAGTATGACTGGAAGAGCAACAAGGGGTATCCAACAAAAAGACACCGTGAGGCTATACGCCAATACGGTGTCACCCCATACCATCGCATGAGTTATAACTTATTGGGATCGCAGGAACTGGAACTGCAGTTCGAGGATTAAAGCATCGCCAGCGCCTTATTCTCGGCAGCCTCCATAATCTCGCGCTCGCCCGGTCCCTTATCGTTTATGCCACAAAGATGGAGTATGCCGTGGATGATGACACGGTGCAGCTCGTCGTCATACTCTTTGCCGAAGAGTTCGGCATTGGAGCGCACAGTGTCGAGCGATATCACGATGTCGCCGCTTACGATGTCGTCCTCGTCGTAGTCGAAGGTGATTACATCTGTATAATAGTCGTGCCCCAAGTATTCACGGTTCACCTCAAGGATTTTCTCGTCGCTGACGAACATGTAGCCCACATCGCCGACCTTGCGTCCATACGTAGCGGCAACAGCTTTTATCCAAGCCGATGTGTCGCGCTTTCTTATTTTCGGCATCTTAACGCCGTCTGAATTGTATGTTATCATAATTTTTAATCTTTAATTCTGTTTACGGCAAGAACCGCCTTACGTCTTTTCCGAAATGCACGAGTTCTCTGACGACGCTCGAACTGATACTCTCCATACCAGCCTCAGCAAAGAAGAGCACTGTCTCTATGCCCGTTAGCTGACGGTTGATGTCGGCTTGCTCGCGCTCATACTCAAAGTCCTTCACGCTTCGCACGCCCTTAATGATAAACTCCGCCTGTTCGCGACGGGCAAAGTCTACGGTCAGGTCGTTATACTGCTTCACCTCTATCTTCGGTTCGCTCTCGTATATCTTCTTTATCGTTTTCACACGTTGCTCGGTGGTCTGCATATATTTCTTCCGCTCGTTGAAGCCTACGCCAATGATTATCTTGTCGAACAGCGGCAGAGCGCGCCTCACGATGGAATCATGACCTATCGTATATGGATCAAAGCTTCCTACGAAAATTCCGTTTCTCATTACTTTTCGTTTTTGCGTACAAAGGTAATGTTTTACACGGACACAAAGAAAGTTTTTCTATTTTTTGTTGTCATTCTGCGCTTTTCTCATAATAATATTCAACTGATATATTGCCGGCAGGAAGATAAAGAACGAAAAGATTACAGCCAAGCCCATTCGCCGATGATCACCGCCAAACAGGTCTATCAATCCACCGCTTAACATCTGCGGCGGCAAGAGGCGCGCCATGACAAACACCACGGTGTTGTTCACCCAATGATAAGCAACGCCCGGCAGAATACTCTCCGTGCGACTGTATAGCCAACCGAGCAGCAGTCCGGCAATGAAGGCAAACGGCATCTGTGCCGGATTCATATGTACAAGCGAGAACAGAGCTGCCGATATTGCTATTGCCGCCCAGCGGCTCTTCATCCGCGGCAAAAGCGTGCGGAGCACGGCACCGCGGAACACCGTTTCCTCTACAAACGGAGCAAAGAGGCATAGCGTGAAATACCCCAAGTCGCTGTGCACAAGTTCCAGCATCTCTTTCTCCACAAGATTAGTAAGGTCGGGCATCAGTTCCTCCAGATACACCTCCGGGATTATTGCCCCCGCTCCGGCCACTGCAGCCCATGCAAGTACCGCCCACGGACGGCTCTGTATATATACAGGTGACAAAATGCACCATTTCTTCTTGATAAATACCAGCAACACAATCAGACTATACACTGCCGATGTAAGAATCATTTCATTTGTACCACCATCCTTACCGGCTATCAGCTTCCATACACTCTGAACAATCAAACTGCAAATTGCTATGATAGCTATGAAAGCAAACACCTGCATAAAGACAAGCATTACCGTCGCCTTTATCGTATTATTTTTATTTTCCATTTCGCCTTTCTCTTTTCCCATTTTTCAATCTTTCAATCCTTCAATCCTTCCATCCTTCCATTTTTCAATCTTTCAATTTTTCAATTTTCAAACACTCTTCCCTATCCTTTTCGAGTTGTTGCATTAGAGCCTTCTCCGATTCAAACTTGCGTTCTTCGCGGAGCCGCTTAACGAACGACACCGAGAGCTGCCGACCATACAGGTTGCCGCTAAAGTCAAAGAGGTTCACCTCGAGTGTTGTCTTCTCGCCATGAAATGTAGGACGCGTACCGATATTCATCATCGCCGGATATTGCTTGCCGTCGTCGACCATCGCCTCAACAGCATATACACCATTTGCCGGCAGCATCTTCTTTATCCCCCGAATGTCAATATTTGCCGTTGGGAAACCCATCTTCCTACCCTCTTGCACACCGCTTACCACCTTGCCGCATATGGAATAGCGATAGCCGAGACACATTGCAGCCATCTCCACCTCACCTTCGGAGAGGAAGGAGCGCACGACCGAAGAACTGATATTCACGCCGTTAAGTACAAAAGCCCTGGCACGTATCACCTCTATACCGAGTTGTTTGCCAAACCGTACATAATCGTCAAAGCCCTCCGTGCGGTTATGTCCAAAGCGATTGTCGTAGCCGATGACAAGATATCTCACGCCGAGTCTTTCTCTCAACACCGTCTTCATGAAATCATACGCAGACAATGACGCCATAGCCTCATCAAACGGCAGAACCTCACAATAGTCTACACCCGTTGCCTTTATCTTGGCAGTCTTTTCACTCAGCGTACTGAGCATTTGTGGCTGATAATCGCTGTGGAGCACCTCTCGCGGATGACGGTCGAAGGTTATCACCATCGATTGTACACCATGCTCCCTTGCCACAGACTTCACCTGGTCTATCAGATAGCGATGACCGCGGTGGACGCCATCAAAGAAACCGATTGTGGCAACTATTCCCTCTGAAGACCCAGAACTCCCAGAACTCCCAGAACCCCCAGAACCCCCAGAGCCGTAAGAAGACTCAGAGCCTTCAGAGAATTCCGAAAGCCACTCGCTGCCATGCTTTACATGCAGCGTATTGATTCCGAATTCTTCAGCAGCCCGGCAGTTTGCCGTAGAGTCGTCGATAAAAAGAGTTTCCTCTGGAACGATACCGGTCGCACGGATAAGGGTTTCAAAGATTCTTGGGTCGGGTTTCACCATACCCATCTTATAGGATATAAACATCTTGTCGAAATAATATTCCGGCTCATGACCTGCCTTAGGGAAGAAGTTGTCTACGGATTTATCCCAATGTATCGGGTTGCTGTTGCTCAAGAGATATATGTTATATTTTCTGTGCAGACGCTCTATCATCTGCAGACGCTCCACAGGAATACCCGTGAGCAGTTCGCCCCACGCCCTACTTATCTCCTCATCGGAAGCCTTGCAGCCAGGAGCACGCTTGCGGATTTCCCGGCAGAACTCTGCCACATCTATCTTGCCGAGCTCAAGGTCGAGAAACATGTCTATCTGCTTGCACTCGTCAACATAATGGGCTATCTCTCCGGCACCGATGCGCTCCAGAGCCCCGATACACTTCTGTTTGTCGAGATCCACGATAACGCAACCGAAATCGAAGATTAGATTATGGATTTTATCACTTATCATTGTTATTTTGTTTTTTGCTAAATAATCGCCACAGTTCGCCAATCCAAAGTATAGCAGATGTGGCTACAGTTATCAGCAGCCATTCCTTTAGCGATAGCGGCACGCAGCGGAACATCTTGCCACCGAAAGTTACTATCAGCCACTGGCCGCCAAGTATCATCAGCATAACGGAGAGCAACCCTTTGTCGTTCCTTATACCGTGGAATGCCGATTTGCCGCTGCCGAGAGCTTTGGCATTGAGCATATTCCAGAACTGGAGCATCACGAAGGTGGTGAAGAACATCGAGAGCTCGTGTATCTGTACATCGCCATCGCCTTGAAGACAGTGAAGCAGATAAACGAACAGGGCTATGAACATCATCACCCCCATTCCCAATATTCCCCTAAGCATCGGTTTTGTTATTATGAAATCGCGACTCGACCGCGGTTTCTCGTCCATCACCTCCTTTGTCGGCGGCAATGAGGCGAGTGCCATGGCAGCAAAGGTGTCCATGATGAGGTTTACCCACAGAATCTGGGTTACGGTGAGCGGCATATCAGTGCCTATCACCGAACCTGCGAGCACGAGCAGCAAGGCGGCTACATTCACCGTGAGCTGGAAATAGAGAAAACGCTGGATGTTTTTATATAGCGACCTTCCCCACATCACGGCATTCACGATACTGCCAAAGGAATCGTCGAGCAACGTCATGTCGCTTGCCTCCTTTGCCACATTGGTGCCTGAACCGAGCGAGAGTCCAACATGGGCATGGTTAAGGGCAGGCGCATCATTGGTACCGTCGCCCGTCACGGCAACGATCTGTCCGCTGTCCTGCAGAAGGTTCACCAGTCGCTGCTTGTCGGCAGGACGCGCACGGCACATCACCTTCAGCCTCTCAGCCCGCTTGCGAGCCTCATCATCAGCAAGGGCTGCGAAGTCAGCACCCGTGATTATATCTTTATCGTCTGTATTGTCTTTCCATATCCCTATCTGCCGCGCTATCTCCTTTGCCGTAGCCGAGGTGTCGCCGGTAACTATCTTCACCTCTATGCCAGCCTTCTGACATTCGGCTACCGCTGCCGGAACATCCTCCCTTATAGGGTCGCTGATAGCCACGACTGCCTGTAGGGTCATACCGCTGAGCAACTGCGCCTCCCGCTCCATATCATCCACAGAAGTGCCGTCGGCAAGTTCCTTGTATGCAAAGGCGAGTGTGCGCATGGCTTTCTGCTGCCACTCTTGCAGCTTATGTTCTGCCTCTGTCTTCTGGTTTTCTGAAGTTTGACATGCCGATATTATTATCTCCGGTGCGCCCTTGGCAAGGAGATAGGTCTTGCCCTTAGCTGTTATTACAGTTGCCATGTATTTGCGCTCCGTGGAAAACGGGAGCTGATATTGGGTTTCTACCGACTGACGGATTTCCCGATAAGCCGCATCGTAACTATTAAAACCGAAACCGAACTGTTTATCCTTTTCCAACCACAGCAGCAAAGCTACTTCCGTCGGGTTACCTATTCCTTGACAATATTGGGAACCGGGAAATTCTAAGTCATTGGTGAAGCCAGCATCAAGATGCGCCGTAGAATTCAGGGCGAAGGCTACACGGAACATCTCCTCGCTGCCATTAAGCCTCATCACATCAGCCACCTGCATGCGGTTCTGGGTCAGGGTTCCGGTCTTGTCGGTACATATCACGGTAACGGCACCCATCGTCTCACAGGCATGCAACTTCCTCACCAGGTTTTTGCTCTTCAGCATACGCCGCATGTTGAGGGCAAGGGCAAGGGTGATAGCCATCGGCAGTCCCTCGGGCACCGCCATAACGATGAGCGTTACTGCCATCATGAAATACTGCAACACTACTTCTGCCATCCGGAAATAGTCTGTGGTGTGCCACAGCGGGTCTACGAGGATATCGTGCACAAGGAAGATTATGGCGGCAGCAACCGAGAGTCCGAAACCGAACTTACTGATTATCTTTGCCAGTCGGTCGAGCTGCATGGCGAGGGGTGTCTTCACTGTTGGCGTCTCACTACTGCTGCGCGCCACTTTTCCTATCTCCGTGCTGTCGCCTACGGCAGTAACGCGGTATGTGGCACTGCCACTCATCACCATAGTACTACGAAGAACTTGATTAGCGGGATATGTATTCTCGGAATTGTTAGAATTGTTGGAGTTGTCAGAGTTCTCCGAGAACTCCGAACTATCCGAGCCCTCTCCCATCACCTTTTTTTCTGCTATCGGCTCTCCCGTTAGCGACGATTCGTCCACCTGCAGGTTTCGTGCCGTCAGCAGTATGCCGTCAGCCGGTACCTCGTCGCCTGTTTCTATCAGGACGATGTCACCCACAACGACGTCCTTACGCGGTATCGCCGCCACATGACCGGTGCGGCGCACCTTTACGGGCTGTTCCTCGCCGAGTGCCGTCAGTACGTCAAACTTCTTTGCTGCATCCACTTCAAAGACAAACCCTATCGTCGTAGCAAGGAAGATGGCAATAAAGATGCCTATCGTTTCCACAAAATCGTTCTCGATAAAGGCAAGCACGAGCGATACGGCTGCCGCAACGAGGAGTATCTGGATTATAGGATCCTTGTATTTCTCCATATATTGTTGCCACAAGCTATCACGCTTTGGCGGAGTAAGGGTGTTTGAGCCGTGTTGCCGACGGCTCTCTTCTACCCCGTCATTATCCAATCCCCAAAGACTTCCCGTCTTGCAAGTTTCTTCTGTCATAATGTTTTTACTTTGTAAGTATAATACGTTGCAAAGTTAATATAAATGGTGAAATATCCTTGTTTCGCAATGCCTCTACGCCGCATTTTTTATAAAAAAATCACAAAACCACTATATTTCCCGATGATTTTCGGCTGAAAATTTGGTAATTCGCCATAAACCCATTACCTTTGCATCCGCAAACTTGACCACTCATTGGTTGAGCTCGGGCTTTTAGCTCAGTTGGTTAGAGCAACAGACTCATAATCTGGAGGTCCTAGGTTCAAGCCCTAGATGGCCCACTTGCAACAAGAAAGCGGTTTACGATATAGTTCGTAAACCGTTTTTGTTTTTCATCCTATTTCTCTTTTTGTTTCTTTTTTGTTGGAAGGAAAGAAAGAAAGCATTATATTTGCACCATAGTTTATATAACGCAAGATTTATGACTGCAAGAGACGACAAGGAGAAAGAGAAGCTGAGCCGCGAAACACTCGGCAAATTCTTCTATGATTTGGCAAAGACATGCTTTGCAACAATTGTTATAACTAATGCTATAGCTATAGCAACAGGAAGTGGAGAAATCTTTCCGACTGCGGCTTTTCTGATTTTTGGAATCCTTGCAACTTGTATTTTTGCAAGAGCCGGATATTTAATAATTAAAAAATAAGATTATGGAAGGAATGATAATTACTATGGGAGGAATAGCTTTTATTGGCGGATGTTTCCTTTTTTGGATGGAACACACCAAGAGCGGACGAAAATGGCTTGAGAACCTTTAGACCGACCATAATCCTCCCCAAGGGAGGGAAAGAAGTATGATTTATGGTATAATTATTATAACAAGCGGCTTGCGATAATCTCGCATACCGCTTGCTTTATTTTATATGGTATCTCCATCCCTCCCTTTGGGAGGGTCAGGGTGGGTTTTCTCAGAACAGCGACGGCTCCATGATATTCCCCGTATACGGGTTTCTGCCGAAATGCTGATAAGCAAGTTCGGTAACCATTCTGCCGCGCGGTGTGCGCTTGATAAAGCCCTCCATGATGAGATAAGGTTCATAGACCTCCTCCACCGTACCGGAGTCTTCGCCGATGGCAGTGGCGATAGTGGTGATGCCCACCGGTCCGCCCTTGAACTTGTCGATAATGGTGAGCAGTATCTTGTTGTCTATCTCGTCCAAGCCATACTGGTCGATATTGAGTGCCGTAAGGGCGATATGTGATATCTTGGTGTCAATCCTGCCCGAACCGCGCACCTGGGCGAAGTCTCTCACCCTTCGGAGCAGTGCGTTTGCGATACGTGGCGTACCGCGTGAGCGGCGCGCTATCTCTATGGCGGCATCATCATCGATAGGCACCTTGAGGATGCTTGCCGAGCGCTTTATGATGCGCTTCAGCGTCTCCGGGTCGTAATACTCCAGATGCAGGTTTATGCCGAAGCGGGCACGCAAGGGGGCTGTAAGGAGTCCGCTGCGCGTCGTGGCGCCCACGAGTGTGAAGGGGTTGAGGTCTATCTGAATGGAGCGAGCCGATGGGCCCTTGTCTATCATGATGTCGATGCGGTAGTCTTCCATTGCGGAATAGAGATATTCCTCTACAACGGGCGAGAGTCGGTGTATCTCGTCGATGAAGAGCACATCGTTTGGCTCGAGCGAGGTGAGGATGCCGGCAAGGTCGCCGGGCTTGTCGAGTACCGGTCCGCTGGTTATCTTGAATCCCACGCCGAGTTCATTGGCAATGATATTGCTCAGTGTTGTCTTTCCCAATCCTGGCGGTCCGTGCAGCAAGGTATGGTCGAGCGGTTCGCCGCGGTATTTTGCCGCCTCTACGAACACCTCCAGGTTTTCCACCACCTTCTGCTGTCCGCTGAAGTCGGTGAATTTCAATGGGCGGAGTGCATTCTCGAATTCCTTCTCCGCCGAACTTATGTTTTCTTGTCTTATATCGAAATCGTTGTCCATTATTTTCCTTCGTAAAATCCGTTTTGACTCATACTTGCCCAACGGATATACATTTCCATATAGTTATCTTTTATAAAATCACGTATAATATGTAGTTCCTTGTCATTAAGTACACCTTGAGATTTCACAACAGTATCCCCATTGCCTCTGACAAACAACTTAGCCGAGCCACCCTCTGTCAGACGTTTATCACTGGCATGTACATGCATAGCTTCAATTATACAATGCGAAGTGAAATACAGATAATAGCCACAGACCTTAAAATCATAATATTTAGGCATACGTTACCTCCATATATTTTTTGTTTCTCTGCCAATATCCCATAACAATATTCAGCTCCACATCATCCATTGAAGTTTCCAATATCTCGCCCTTCCCCGACATGAGCAAGGCATGATTTGGTCTGGCAAGTTGCAATACCCGTACATTTTTATCTTGAGTTTTTGTAAAAGCATATCCACACACTATCATATCTGCAGCAGAACATATTTTTGCAATTTCTTCATTCTTCATAGTTACCAATTTTTACTGTTTTGATATTTCTTAGGAACTCGTCCGGCTGTATATAGAGATTATCGAGTATAGGAATCAAGTCTATATATTCCTCTGTTATGCCTATTTTATCATAATCTGCCATAACGACAAGATACCCTTTGTCCCATTGCTTCACTTCTGTATATTTTTTTAAAGACAGAGGTGTTCTGAAACGAATATTGTAATCAGAATATCTGAAAGAAGTCATCCCACCATGGTTTGACAACACGGCTTGATTTTGCTTTTCCATCATGTCCATATCAATTATCTTGTTCGTCAGAGTTTATAAACATAAAGGAAGCCGAAGTATTCAAATATCTTTGGCATTCTCTTTTTTCTGCAAACTTAATAAATATCTTCTGAAATACAAAGCATCGGGGCATTTTTTACACAGAAAGTTATAATGCAACCTGCTTTAATATCTGATATGGGAATCGGCAAGAAAGACTCAAAAATATAAAAAAATACGTGGCGGATTCTCACGAATGCGCCACGCTAACAGCTATTAATTTAGTATTGTTTTTATTTACATCATAGTTTTGTTTTGTGTTATCTATTTTATGGTTAAAAATTTTCTTTTCCTTTTTTTTCTTCCCCTCCCCCG
>DBKQ01000042.1 GCA_002298545.1 Prevotella sp. UBA746 | reverse complement strand
GTGTTTCAGTTTTGTTTTCAGTTTGTATCATCTTGTATCATTTTAAAACTGATACAAGAATATATTTAAACACTTGACATTCAATATTTTACATTGTATCAAAACTGATACAGCCACAGTATTCTGATACAATTCTTGTATCAGCCCTGATACAACGTAAATATCTATATATCAATATATTAACTATGATTTTGTATCAAAAAATAAAATGATACAAGTTGATACAAGACTGTTACAGCAAACTTAAGTTTTGTCTTTTTTTTCAATTTTTCTTGCCAATCCAAAGTTTTTTGCCGTTCGTTGTACAGTACCAAGACTCGTCCCCAACTTATCCGCGATATCCCGATAAGTCAGTCCGTTCGGCTGTTTCAGTTCGTGTATGATGTCGCNNCGCGTTCCAGTTCAGCCTTCTCGTCGCGCGTTCTTGGCATATGCATGCGTTCCTCGTCGTAACCGCCATATTCAAAGTGGAGCCAGTTGTCGCTTGTCGTAACGGTAAGTTCCCGAACATTCTTGTAGTCGAGTTCGATGGGGAAAGAGCGGTATTTCAGCTGAATGATATATCGCATGTTCTTGTCCTTCTTCGACTTGTTCAGTCCTACCACGTTATCCGCGAGGTTACTCAGAATCTTACTGCCCGCAAGGTCGTTGAGCGTCAGCGGGTCTCCGGGCTTGCGCTTAGGCACATGAGCCAGGATAAGCATCGTCCAGTTGTAGGTCATTCTCAGACTGATAAGCTGCAGCATGATATTTCCCGCCTCGCTGCCCTCCTTGGAGTTGATGCAGAGATTGGTAAGATTGTCTATCACAACCACCTCGATATCATATTTCAGTGCGAGTTTCGTTATCTCCTGCAGGATTTGGTTCTGTTCCGTAACGTCGTGCATCAGCGAGTAGTCGATGTTGGCGATATAGAGATTGTCGGGGAAAGTCTTCTCCGGGTATCTCAGTGCCCACTGCTGCTCGGAGAGCTCGAAGTTTACATAGAGCACTCTCCTGCCCTGTTCTGCCATCTCGCAAGCCATCTGCATGGCAAAGATTGTCTTGCCCAGTCCGGTATCGCCGAAAAACATCGTTGTCTCGTGTTCCACCACCAGACAGTGTACCAGTTCCCGTGGAGCGTCCATCTCTCTTCCCCTGATAAGGAAGTCGTTGAATCCCGACACGTGTATAAAGCTCTGCTTCTGCTTTTCCGCATCCGTTGCAGGATTCATAGTTTTGCCGTCAGCCATAACCATTGGTTTGCCGTCAGCCATAGTCTCTACCGTAGTGTTGCCGTCAGCCATTCCGTTCACTATGGCGTCGAGCTTCTCCTTATTAATAATATTATTCATTATTTTTCCTTTCCTTTTTTAATAAATTATTACTTGCTGTCACGTCCTCCCTTTTCCAGTAGGAGTCAGTCAGCCTTGTCTTGTTGTGGAGAAACATGTCTGTGATGATTTCTCCGACGGTAAATACGTTATTCATTTGCTTTTAGCGCATTTAGTTCTTACCGTCTGCGAAGCTTCGCTCCGTTTCGAGTCAAGTCCCTTTGCTTCATCCTCGGGAAGATTCTCTGCGGAGCCGGTAGAGAGGAGATACAACGGATGATAACTCCCGTGCCGTTTGTCTCTTAAGACATGACAAAGGTAGTGTAAATCAAGAGGTTAAGCGAATTATTGTTACATAGTTTGAGAAGAGCCTTTTTTCTTATTTTTTATAAAAATCTACAATAAAGCATACTCGTTTTTCAGATTTTTTATTTTATTCTGAAAAATACTTCTTAAAATTTGATGAGAAAGTGCAAATACATATATGTTTTTTCACAAAAGACTTGTAGGAAAAGAAAAAAAGTAGGTAAAATTCATAAAATACAGGTAAATATAGGAAAAGATATATTTTGAAAATTGTGAAAAACAAACCTGCCATTTGTGATTCTTACTTCACAAATGGCAGGTTTCCCTTTATCTAATATACTTGTCAGTCATGAAAATCGTAATAATCAGACAAGCTTAATGTTAAGTCTGGATCTTAAGTCAGGATGCCATGACTTTTTTTTCATAAACTTTAAACTCTTCAATCATTGTCCTTAGGCTGAAAAAATTTTCATTATTACAATTTTCGCGTGCATAGTTAAATATCATTTCTTGAGAACATTTTTCAACACTGTTGTGATACAAGTCATAGCAGATTGGTATACAGGAATCTTTCAATTTCGTTTTCTTCATTCCCTTGAAACTTGCCAACTTCGCCTTTACTTCATTCATTTTTTTAATGTTTGTGCCAAAGATCTTTCTTTCAATTTCCGACATCTTATTGCATTCAAAATAGTCGTGATACGACTTGAATTTCTTAAGGTCATCAGCCGTGCATACCCTGTAATATTTCTTTGCAACAGCCAGCCGGGCAGCATCTTCATCCCTGCCTACGTCAATATTCGATATGTATTCATCAAACAACATGTTGTTTTTTCTGAAAGACTCCACGTCGCCACTCTCCGGAATAATAGCAGAGAATTTATTCAGAGCCTCGTCAAATGCAAGTTTTATCCTTCTGTCGTCGTTCCTTATGCGATTCAATGAATCCATTTCTTTTTTACATATATCGTCTATATCATTGCATAATTTGACACAAACTTTATATATTTCATTTATTGCTATGTCTTCAACGTCTTGTGCAATACAGATAATTTTACAGACAGAATCTTTCCAGTCAATTATATCTTGGAATGTAAAGTCTTTAACGGTATGGAATGTCAGCGGAGGCACATTGTACAGATATTCTGCCAAGTATTTAAGCTGTTCCAAATCCGTTTTAAAGACTCCAAACATTCTTTTGCATTTAATCCTTTCGTCAGGCTCTCCACGGTCTCCATTGCATATCAGGATATTCATAATCCTGTTGATTGAAGTTCCATATCTGTCAAAATCTCTATTCAAGCCTTCTTCTATAGACTCATACTCGTCATCGTAAGCTTCAATCATATATTGGCATCCTGATCTTTTTGTTGGTTTGTCTTCTTGGTTTGCTGTTTGATAGAATCGTTCTATGTCTATCTTTATTTTAAATCTCGAAAATTCGGTTTCGAGTACCATACTTGAGCCGCTCATCAATATAGCATCAGCTAATTGGATGAGTGACTCGTTAAAACAACAGTCTTTATACGCTTCTTTAAATGCAAGCTCTATTTTATCGATAGAGAAAGAGCGCTTTTCCTTTTTTCTGAAATTTTCCATACATGGAAATTTAATTAATATGTTTCAAAGTTACTATTTTTTTTTGACATTTCCATTAACATGCCAAAGAAAAATGTAAAATAACTATAGGTATATGTTTTTCATTGCCAAAATATTCAAAGAATGTGATAATCAGGTATTTTATAATGGAATTCAAGTTTCTGATTTAACATAATTGGCTGAAAGCCATAAAGCTCGTAGCCCAGGGCAACGCCATGGGTATAACGATTTTGAAGCGAAACGCCCTGAAAGGGCATAAGCATAGAGAGAATTGAAAAATAGGCTTTTGCCCTTTTAGGGCGTAAGACTATACCTTTATTCAACCCAGAGCGATGCTCTGGGCTATGCGTTTATTGGGCTTTCAGCCCGTTTTTTTACTAAATCCGAAACTTCAGTAATGGGAGCAACAGGATTATCCCTCCACTTCCTTCCAGTCCACGAGTCCTTTTCCCATATCATCGAGTTCAACGGCAAGGGCTACAACCTTTCGTCTGTCAGCCTTGAAAGGTTCGGCATATTGCTTTTGTCTGATTTGATTTTCGGCAGCGGCAAGACCTCCATTGTTGCTGAGTTTCAGTTCCAGTACATAGATAAAGTTTGTTACTTCCACCACCATGTCGATTCTGCCTGTGGCTATCATCTTTTCCACTTCCACGCGACAACCTATAGCATTGAAGATAGAACTCAGGATAAGGCGGTAACGCTCCTCCATATCCATCGATGCCAGTTTCTTGTTGCTGTATGGCACATCAGCGACAAGAGCTTTGAGACACTTCTTCGCATCCGGCAGTTTTCCGAGTTGAAGGGCAAGCATAAGACTGGACTGGACTGTACTGACTGGATGTCACCATTCTTACGCAAGGTGAGCGTAGGCAGCACTATCTCGTATAGTGCCTGTCTTACCTCATAGTTTGGGAAACCGAGGATATAGATGCCCATTTGGTAGTCCTTGATGGTGAGATAGCCCGACTGATACAGGAAGAGTTCGGCTCCACCGCCTGTTACGTCGGAGGTCTCTATCGTTTGCCGGAGCATGGTGCATGGATCAAAGTCGCATAGCTTGATTTCCATATCGGCAACAAACTTGGGCAGGAGTGACGTAGCGCCCGATGATGCCCAGTAGTTCTTCAGGTCGGAATCTGCCAAGGCATTGATGAGGCTGAACGGATTGAATACGTCTACCATGTTCTTGCGGCTGAAATGATAACCGTCGTAATAAGCCTTCAGCTGTGCCACGGATTCATCGAAGTTCCATCCCTCATACTCTCCGAGTTTTTCGATCTCAGGTTTGAAATTACTGATGAGTTCGTCTTTCGTTATGCCACAGATGGCAGCATATTCGGGTTCGAAACTGATGTTGCTCAAGTTGTTCAGAACGGAGAACAGGGAGATTTGTGTAAACTTGGTAATGCCGGTGATGAAAACCAACTTCTCGTATTGGTCTTGTGACTTCAAGACGGCAAACACCGCTTTATATATATCTGTACAGGGGTCGTGTTGTGGGGTATTCCAGGAATGCAGTAAGGGGGAATCGTACTCGTCGATAAGAATTGCCACTTGCTGTCCTGTCTTTCGGCAAGCAGTCTCTATGATGTTCTGAAAGCGTATGGCAAGGGATGTTCCCGATTGCACATCGATTTCATACTTCCTTTCGTTCTTGCTGAAGGCATCGTCAAGATATGCTTTCAGCTCTTCGGGGGTGGCACCTCCGCTGCTCATGTCGAGGCGGATAACAGGACGCTTTGTCCACTCTTTCTCCAAGTCCATTATTTTCAGTCCTTCGAAGAGTTCTTTCCTTCCGTCGAAGTATGCCTCGAGCGTATCTACGAGCAAGGACTTACCGAAGCGGCGCGGGCGACTCAGGTAATTGTATCTCCTTCCTCTGTTGGCAAGATTCCAAATGATGTCTGTCTTGTCAACATACAGGTATCCTTCCTTTCTGATTTTCTCAAAAGACTGGACGCCAACGGGTAATTTCCTTTCGATAGTCTCTGTCATAACTGCTTGTTTAATATAAGTGTCGGCTACAAAATAATTCTCTGACGTTTTGTAGCGACATTACGGATTCCTTTGCAAAAATACAACTAATATTTTATAAAGCAAAGGAAATAAAAACCATTTTAGGAGGTTCTGTAAAATATTCTCTTTAACGACAAGCAAAAAATACACAACCTCCAACCTTTGATTCGCCTGAAAAACAAAGAGCCGAAACACGGGAGGGAAAGAAAAAACAGTAAAAAAATATGTTAAAAGTATTGACACGTAAAGAAAAAAAGTGTACCTTTGCAAGGTTTTTTGAAAGAAAATCACATAAATTACTAATAATCAGCAATTTATAAGGTAAAAAGGAATATCAGGAATGAGACAATTAAAAATTCAGAAGAGTATTACAAACCGTTCAAGTGAAGCACTCGACAAATATCTTGTTGAAATCGGACGTGCACCATTGATCTCCATCGACGAGGAAATCGAACTGGCACAGAAAATCAAGAAAGGCGGACGAGAGGGCGAACGAGCTAAAGACAAGTTGGTGACTGCAAACTTGCGATTTGTCGTATCTGTAGCAAAACAATACCAGCATCAGGGACTGACGCTGACCGACCTCATCGACGAGGGTAATATCGGACTGATTAAGGCTGCACAGAAATTCGACGAGACTCGAGGATTTAAATTCATCTCATACGCCGTATGGTGGATCCGCCAAAGCATCCTGCAGGCTATCGCAGAACAGAGCCGTATCGTGAGACTGCCGCTGAACCAGGTGGGCTCACTGAACAAGATTACTCACGCAATAAATAAATTCGAACAGGAGAACCAAAGACACCCTTCTGTTTCGGAACTCTCTGACGTAACGAAAATCGACGAGGAGAAAATCGGACAGTCTCTGGCTGCCGACGGACACCATGTAAGTATCGACGCTCCTTTCCAGGACGGCGAGGACAACTGTATGCTCGACGTTATGCCAAGCGGAGAAGACAGCAGAACAGACCGCATGGTAGACCACGAGTCTATGGCTCTGGAGCTTAACTCAGTGCTCAGTAAGGTACTGAAAGACAGGGAGATTACTATCATCCGTGAATGCTTTGGTATAGGTTGCCCGGAGAAGGGACTCGAAGAGATTGGCGACCAGCTCGGACTCACGCGTGAGCGCGTAAGACAGATACGCGAAAAGAGTATCGCAAAGCTGCGCGACAGCGGAAACGCTAAAATCCTCGTGAAATATCTAGGATAAGAAAAAAAAGACACAGTATTTTATAAGCTTTATGAATGCGCCTTACTGCCTAATGCATTAAATGTATGTGGCGGTAAGGCTTTTTTGCATAAATGACAAGCGGAATTCAACTTTTTGTTGTACCTTTGCATAAGATAAGCTGCATAAGCTTAATACAGTTAAGAAAATCGCAAGACATGAACGTAACAATAAAAGAAGAAAACATAATAAAGGCAGCAGGCGAAGGCATGGACTCCTTCGTAAAGGTTTTTTACGACGCAATAATGGAAAGTGTGGGCGGAGAAATAACTGCCGACAACATGAGCCGGCTGACAACAGACCAGCTCACGCTCGTGGCTTACGTGTGGTTGCGCGACGAGGTGATGGACGGAGGCTTCGTGCAGCTCATCCATAACGGATACGGAAGCTTTATCTTTGACAACCCCTTTGCGAAAATGATGAAGGAATGGGGAATCAAGGAACTCTCGAAACTGCTCTATGCCGTAAGGAAACTCTATGTTGCCGACGGCGAAGAGATAGAAAAAGACTGCAGCGACGAGGAATTCATGTCGCTGTTTGAAAAATATCCGGCTTTCGACGACTTCGACGACACCTTCGTAGAGAACGAAGAGGAATGGACGGGCGATGTGGCACACTATATAGACGAACATATCGAGAATTTCGCTAATGTGGAGAAATAACAATGAATAAAGAACAAGAACTTTTAAGAAAGAAAAGTCCTGTAAATATACGAAACAAAAAGGCTTCATTCGAATACTTCTTTGTTGACACCTTTACAGCAGGCATCGTATTGACCGGCACGGAGATAAAGTCGATCCGCATGGGAAAGGCTTCGCTCGTCGACACGTTCTGCTATATCAACAACGGGGAAATATGGGTGAAGGGAATGAATATCTCACCGTATTTCTACGGCTCATACAACAACCACGAGAGCAAGCGCGACAGAAAACTGCTGCTGAACAAAAGGGAGATAAGAAATCTGCAGGAAGCCACAAAACAGGTGGGCTTCACCATCGTCCCCACCCTATTGTTTATCGACGACCACGGCAGGGCTAAGCTCGACATCGCACTGGCTAAGGGAAAGAAGGAATTCGACAAGCGACAGACGCTGAAAGAGAAAGAGGACCGCAGAGAAATGGACAGGGCAAGAAAAAGATACTAAAAGAAGGCTATGGCAGTAAAAAATATCATGTTCGACCTTGGAGGGGTGATAATGACTATCGACCAGCCGAGTGCTGTAGAAAGATTCAAGGAAATCGGACTTAAAGATGCTGACACAAGGCTTGACCCTTATACGCAGTCGGGCATCTTCGGCGACCTGGAAGAGGGGAAGATTACCGACAGGGAGTTTATCCGCGAACTGAGCAAGCTCGTAGGCAGGGAACTCTCTTACGACGAGTGTAAATATGCCTGGAGGGGCTACACGAAGGAGGTTCCGATGAGGAACATCAAGGTTCTCGACAAGCTGAAAAGCATGGGCTATCGCCTTATCCTCATTTCCAACACCAATCCCTTTATGATGGACTGGGCTATGAGCAGCGATTTCTCCGGCGACGGACGCCCATTGTCGGCTTTCTTCGACAGTATGTATATGAGCTACAAGATGAAAGTGATGAAGCCTAACGAGAGGATGTTCAGCGAAATAATCAGACAGGAGGGCATCAACCCTGAGGAGACCCTCTTTGTAGACGACGGCCCGAAGAACGTTTCAATGGGTAAGGCGTTGGGGCTCAAGACATTCTGTCCGAAGAACGGCGAGGACTGGACAAGTGAAATTATGAAATTCATATGACGCATGTCATATATAAAATATAACATACTATGTTTAAAAAGAAGAGAAGATGGCACTGTCTGTCAGGACAGGAGCCTACTGATTTAGACAAGAAAGTAATGTATTGGGAGAACAAGGGGAAGCTTGTTCCGACAAGAGACCTTATCAAGACTCCAGAACAGATTGAGGGCATCAGAAAGAGCGGTGTCGTAAATACCGGAGTTCTCGACGAGGTGGCAAAACAAATCCATGCCGGCATGAACACTCTTGAGATTGACAAGATCTGCTACGACTACTGCGTAGAGCACGGTGCTACTCCGGCATGCCTCAATTACGAGGGATTCCCGAAAAGCGTATGCACGAGCATCAACGAGGTTGTATGCCACGGCATTCCTAAGGAAGAGGATGTGCTCAAGGAGGGAGATATCGTTAATGTAGACTTCACCACTATCCTCGACGGATATTATGCCGACGCTTCACGTATGTTCATTATCGGCAAGACAACACCGGAGAAGGAACAGCTCGTAAGGGTGGCAAAAGAATGTCTTGAGGTGGGAGCCGAAGCCGCCAAGCCTTACTGCTTCGTTGGCGATATAGGTCACGCCATACAGAAGCATGCCGAGAAATACCACTACGGTGTTGTCAGAGACCTGTGCGGACATGGCGTGGGACTGGAATTCCACGAGGATCCGGAGGTTCTGCACTATGGACATAAAGGCACCGGAATGCTCATCGTTCCGGGAATGGTGTTCACCATCGAACCGATGATTAACATGGGAACATGGCAGGTGTTTATCGATGCTGACGACAAATACGGATGGGAGGTCATCACGGGCGACGAAAAGCCAAGCGCCCAGTGGGAGCACACGTTTGTCATGACTGAACATGGTGTGGAGATTCTTACGGAATAAAGATTATGGAACAGAAAGACATTTACATATTGGGAATTGAAAGCAGTTGTGACGACACTTCTGCTGCTGTTCTGAAGAACGGAGTGCTGCTGAGCAATGTTACGGCATCACAGGATGTACACATGGCATACGGTGGCGTTGTGCCGGAACTGGCTTCAAGGGCTCACCAGCAGAATGTGGTACCCGTTGTAGACCAGGCTATTAAGCGCGCCGGCATTACTAAGGAGATGCTTTCGGCTGTCGCCTTCACACGCGGTCCGGGCTTGATGGGCTCGCTCCTTGTAGGAGTAAGCTTTGCCAAAGGTTTTGCCCGTTCCCTCGGTATTCCGCTCATCGATGTCAACCACCTTCAGGGGCATGTCATGGCGCATTTCATCAAGGAGAGCGACGACGACAATTCGGCTCCGCCACTGCCGTTCCTCTGTCTGCTCGTCAGCGGAGGAAACTCACAGATTGTAAAGGTGAACGCATACAACGACATGCAGCTCCTCGGACAGACTATCGACGATGCTGCCGGCGAGGCTATCGACAAATGCTCTAAGGTTATGGGACTGGGATACCCGGGAGGACCAATAATCGACCGACTTGCAAGACAGGGGAACCCACTTGCCTATAAGTTCTCCGAACCGCATATACCGGGACTTGACTATAGTTTCAGCGGACTGAAGACTTCTTTCCTCTACAGTCTGCGCGACTGGATAAAGACAGACCCCGATTTCATTGAGCACCACAAGGAAGATCTTGCTGCAAGTCTCGAACATACTATCGTGGACATCTTAATGAAGAAGCTGCGCCTCGCCGTGAAGCAGACGGGAATAAAGCATGTTGCCGTGGCTGGCGGCGTGAGTGCCAACAACGGATTGCGCAATGCCTTTAAGGAGCATGCAAAGAAATACCACTGGGATATCTACATCCCTAAATTCAGCTACACGACAGACAATGCGGCAATGATTGCCATAACAGGCTATTTCAAGTATAAGGACAAGGACTTCTGCCCTATTGATGCTCCGGCATTTTCTAAAGTAACATTTAAATAACAATATATATGGGATTCGAAAACAAAATTCTAAGTAGAGAGATAAGTCAACTGATATGGGAAATGGGCAAGACGCTCGGTACTGCCGAAAGCTGCACGGGAGGACGCATTGCTGAGTCTATTATATCTATGCCCGGTGCCTCAAACTATTTCAAAGGCGGCATTATCTCGTATACCAATGAAATAAAGGAAAATGTTCTCGGCATCAGCCACGAACTGCTCGAGGAGAAGACTGCCGTTTGCGAAGAAGTTGCAAAGGAAATGGTAAAGGGGGCTATCAAGGTTCTCAATGTAGACTATGCCATCTCTGCTACCGGATTTGCCGGTCCTGGCGGTGGCGACAAGGATATTCCTGTAGGTACGATATGGCTTGCCTGCGGTAGCAAGGACGACATCGTTACCATGAAAATGGAGAAGGACTACGGACGCGACATCAATCTTGCAAAGGCTACTACTTCTGCTCTCCAGATGTTCCTGCAGTATCTTGTTGACCGCAACAATGAGGCTGACAAACCACAGATTGAACCCGAGGAACAGATATTCGGAAAATAATAACAACTGCAATTGAAAATTGACAACTGCAATTGAAAATAACAACTGAATTATAAAACGGAAAAGACCAATATGAATTGAGAATTGAATATCTCGAAACATATTGGTCTTTTTTTTATAACGTTATTTTCTTACCCTAACTCTTATTTTCTTCCCCTCCCCCGCCTCCCCCTCCGGGGGCGGAGCAGCTTCCACATAATGTATGTAGCAAGCGAACAAAGAAATAATCATAATACTCCTTTATGCGAGGGGCGGAGCAATTACCTAATCAGATTGTCAAGCCTCTCCTTCCACGTAGCATAAGCATCAAGATATTGAGCACGACGACTCTCATCTGGAGTTATTACAGAAAGTTTCTCGAGCGATTCAAAAGCCTCATTATTGTTTTTGTAATAGCCGCAGCCCATACCGGCACCCTTAGCAGCACCAACGCTACCGTCAGTCTCGTAAAGCTCAATCGTTGCTCCACTCACACCGGCAAGCGTATCACGGAACAGTTCACTCAGGAACATGTTAGCCTTTCCAGCATGAATCTTCTTGATATCCATCCCCATGGCATTCATTATCTCCATTCCATAGCAGAAGCTGAAAACGATTCCCTCCTGTGCGGCACGGATTATATTGGCGTTTGTATGCTTGTTGAAATTCAGTCCGTATACGGAGCAGCCAACCTCGCGGTTTTCAAGAACGCGCTCTGCACCATTTCCGAAAGGAATGACAGACACGCCGTCGCTTCCGATAGGGACCCTCTCGGCAATGGCATTCATGTCGGAATAAGAGATGCCCTCTGGAGCGATGTTTCTCTTTGTCCAGGCATTCAGGATTCCGGTACCGTTAATACACAACAGTACACCGAGTCGCTCCGTTTCCTCTGTATAATTCACGTGTGCGAAGGTGTTTACCCTACTCTTCTCATCGTAGCCCACATTTCCGAGCACACCATAAACGACGCCCGATGTGCCTGCCGTTGAAGCAATCTCGCCCGGATTAAAGACATTGAGGCTCAAGGCATTATTGGGCTGATCGCCGGCTCTATAGGAAACGGGCGTACCCTCGGCAAGTCCTGTTTCGGCTGCTGCACTGGCGGAAACCTTACACTGAATGCTGAATGTAGGTACGACATCCGGAACAAGAGCCTTGTCTATCCCGTAATAGTCAAGAAGGAAGTCTGCCGTTTTCTTCTCCTTGAAATCCCAAAGGATACCCTCACTAAGTCCGCTGATTGTAGTATTTACAATACCGCTGAGTTTCATGGCAATGAAATCTCCCGGCAGCATGAACTTATATATCTTCTCATAGACCTGAGGCTCGTTCTCCTTTACCCAAGCCAATTTGGCAAGAGTGAAATTTCCCGGGGAATTAAGCAGATGCGACAGGCACATGTCTGAACCTAAATCACGGAAAGCCTTTTCACCGTAGGGCACGGCTCTGGAATCACACCAGATAATGGCAGGACGCAATACGTTCAGTTCCTTGTCGACACATACGAGTCCGTGCATCTGATAAGATATTCCGACAGACATAATGTCAGTGGCATCGGCACCAGCCATCTCTTTCACTTTCTTTATACACAGCTTACAGTTTTCCCACCACATTGAAGGTTCCTGTTCAGCCCAACCTGCTTTGACGGCAATAATGGGGGCTTCTTTTTCGGGATAGAATGTTGTCGCCTCACATTTTCCGTTGTCTACATTTACCAAGGAAGCCTTAACCGATGAACTTCCCACATCAAGTCCTAAGAAATATCGTTTACTCATAGTAATATTTTTATAGTATTAACTTTTGAAATTTATTGTAATAGCATGTGATTATATCACAAAGAATCAATCGAATAAGGACAAAGACAAATCTTCATTACTGATGACCTTGCCGCTGTCGTAATCGTTGTTTTCATCTTCAGCTACGGCATCGAAATTGAACGTTTGCAGGCGTGCCGCTTCTGTATAGTCAGAAAGAGAGTAATAGCCCCATTTGCCTGTTTTCTTGAGCAACGGGCGCTTTGATTTGTTGTTTTTGTTTATGTATGCAAGAATATCCTTGTATACCTCATCATAACTTACAGGATTGAACAATCCGTTGCGCATGTTATAAACATGCTTGGCAATCTTCTTTACGGGCAAGCCGTTTTTCCCGGCTTCCTCCAGTATTCGTATTATGTCTTGCTCGTAATTGTTCATCAGCAATAGATTTAACTTTCAAAATAAGATACCCAGTGTATTTATTAAGATACCCGGTGTATTTATAAGGATTCTTTGTGTATTTATATAGAAAAGGACTGGAAATATATATATAATATTACCAGTCCTCTTTATCAAGCCGTTTCTCTTGGTTATGCCAAGACAAACTTATTGTTGTCGTCTTTAATCTTACCTTCTTTTAGCAGCCATCCCATACCAAGAAGAACTTCCTCTACGGAAATCTTTGCAGCCTTGGCAATTTCGTCAACGCTAAGGGCTTTTTCTGCTACAGAGAGTGCCTGATAAACGTCACCGGCTCTGAAGCCTACATTCTCAGCATTGATAGCAACTGTTTCAGCAGTCTTTTTCGCTGTAGTTTTTCTTGTTGTTCTCTTTGTTGTTGTCTTAGCAGCAACCTTCTTTTCTGTTACTTTCTTTTCTACCATAATAATAATTTAAATTTAAGTCTGCACTAAGTCTCTGAAACTTATTACTTTATAAATCTTTTGCAAATATAGTGCATTTATTTTAAACTTTTTACTTTTTTGGTTTTATTTTCACAGATTATGACTGCTCAGAAGATTATTTACTTGTTTTCTTGATTTACATCAACGCTAATCTGCAATTCCTTCAACTGTTTTTCGTCAAGACACGAAGGAGCGTCAAGCATTACGTCGCGTCCGCTGTTGTTCTTCGGGAATGCGATGCAGTCGCGTATTGAATCAAGACCTGCCATAATGGAAACGAATCTGTCGAGACCAAAAGCAAGACCTGCATGTGGCGGTGCTCCGTATTTGAATGCGTTGATAAGGAATCCGAACTGAGCCATGGCTCTTTCTGGAGTGAAGCCGAGAATCTTGAACATCTTCTCCTGCAATTTGCCATCGTGGATACGAAGGCTTCCGCCTCCTACCTCGATACCGTTGCAAACGAAGTCGTATGCCTTTGCACGAACTTCCTCCGGGTGCTCATCGAGCAATGGTATATCGTCTGGATTTGGCATTGTAAACGGATGGTGTGTTGCCATCAGTCTCTGCTCTTCGTCGCTCCATTCGAAAAGTGGGAAATCTATAATCCACAAGCACTCAAACTTGTTCTTGTCTCTCAAGCCCAGTCTGTCGCCCATCTCAAGGCGCAGACTACACAGCTGTATTCTTGTCTTGTTGGCATTGTCGCCGCTCAGGATAAGAATCAAGTCGCCTGGTTTTGCATCCATCTTCTTTACGACACCGGCGAGGGTTTCAGGAGTATAGAACTTGTCGATGCTGCTCTTTGTCGTTCCGTCCTCGTTAACCTTTATCCATACAAGTCCTTTGGCACCAACCTGTGGTTTCTTTACGAAGTCTGCAAGCTGATCGAGCTGTTTTCTTGTATATTTTGCACATCCTGGAGCACAGATACCACCAATGTATTCAGCAGAATTGAATACCGAGAATTCTCCAGTTCTCTTCAGTTCGTCCATAAGCTCTACGAACTCCATACCGAAGCGCAGGTCCGGTTTATCACTTCCGAATCTTCTCATGGCTTCTTTCCATGTCATCTGCTGCAACTTGGCAGGAAGCTCAACGCCGCGAATCTCCTTAAACAGATGGCGTGCCATGTCTTCAAAGAGATTTATAACGTCATCCTGGTCTACGAAAGACATTTCGCAGTCTATCTGTGTGAACTCCGGCTGACGGTCGGCTCTAAGGTCTTCATCGCGGAAGCACTTTGCAATCTGGAAATATCTGTCGAAGCCACTTACCATAAGCAGCTGCTTTAATGTCTGCGGACTCTGCGGAAGAGCGTAGAACTGTCCTGGATTCATTCTTGAAGGAACGACAAAGTCTCTTGCTCCCTCTGGTGTACTACCGATGAGAATAGGAGTTTCCACTTCCATGAAGTTGCGTGCATCAAGGAAGTTTCTTATAAGGATTGTCATTCTGTGTCTCAGCTCCAGATTCTTGCGCACGGCAGGTCTTCTCAAGTCGAGATAGCGATACTTCATACGGATGTCGTCGCCTCCGTCGGTATTGTCCTCTATAGTGAAAGGAGGTGTGAGGCTCTCGCTAAGGACATTAAGCTCAGAGGCGATAATTTCGATATCACCTGTAGGGATTTTGTTGTTCTTGCTCTGTCTTTCGTTGACAGTACCCTTCACCTGTATACAATACTCGCGACCGAGCTTGTTGGCAGCCGCGCAGAGCTCTGCGTCCACTTCCTCATTGAAGACGAGCTGTGTTATGCCATAGCGGTCTCTAAGGTCAACGAACGTCATTCCGCCCATTTTTCGGCTTCGCTGTACCCATCCGGCAAGCGTTACCTCTTTTCCTGCATCAGAGAGTCTAAGCTCTCCGCATGTGTTAGTTCTATACATATTTATATTGTATTAATATTCGCCAAAAATATATTTAGATGATGCAAAGGTATGAATAATCTTTTATATTAGTGAAAATAAAATTCATTATTTCACATTAAATACAAGTTCATCCTTATCTTTGTCCTTGTCTGCCACAATGACATCACCCTCCTTTAGCTTGCCGTCGAGCATCATTTCGCAAACGCCGTCCTCGATATATGTCTGTATGGCTCTCTTCAGCGGTCGTGCACCGAACTGCACATCGTATCCCTTTCGAGCGACGAAATCCTTTGCTTCCTCCGTCAGTTCAAGTCCGTAGCCGAGTGCTTCGAGCCGTTTTACAAGTCCTCTCAGCTCTATGTCGATAATTTTCTTTATTGCCTTCAGGTCAAGCTGATCAAAGGTTATGATTTCATCGAGGCGGTTGAGGAATTCCGGACTGAATTGTTTGCTTAGGCTTTTCTGTATGATGCTACGTGCGTATTCCTTATCCTCTTCCTTCATATCGGCAGAGAAAGAACCGGCATTAAAGCCGATGCCCTTGCCGAAATCCTTTAGCTGGCGTGTTCCGGCATTACTTGTCATGATGATTATGGTATTGCTGAAATCCACGAGTCTTCCGTTGCCATCGGTAAGTCTGCCCTCGTCGAGCACCTGCAGCAGCATATTGAAGACCTTTCCGTGTGCCTTCTCTATCTCATCGAGCAAGACTATGGAATACGGGTGGCGGCGCACCTTTTCAGTGAGCTGTCCGCCTTGCTCGTAGCCTACATATCCTGGAGGTGCTCCGATAAGGCGCGACGTGTTAAAGCTTTCGCTGTATTCGCTCATGTCGATACGTATTATGTCGTCGGCACTGCCAAACATATGTTCGGCAAGCTTTTTTGCGAGATATGTCTTTCCCACTCCCGTAGGTCCAAGGAACATGAATGCCCCTATCGGATGATGAGGGTCTCTCAATCCGAGACGGTTTCTCTGTATTGCCTTTACGGTTTTCTTGACTGCCGCATCCTGTGCCACTACATCGTTCATAAGCTGTGCAGCCATATCCTTCAGCTTGTCATTCTCCTTTTGCGACACTTTCTGTACAGGAACACCAGCCATTACGGAAACGACATTTGCCACATCTTCTGCAGTAGCATCTGTAAAGGTCTCCATACTTCCGTTCTTTGCCATTTCCTGTATGTCGGCAACAGTCTTCTCGAGAACTACCTGACGGTCTCTGAAACTTGCAGCAAGTTCAAAATTCTGGTTTTTTACTGCGTTCTGTTTCTTCTTCTTAACCTCTTCAAGTTCATTCTCAGCCTCGACAAGTTCCGGCGGCACTTGTACACCTCTCAGATGTACCTTTGCACCGACCTCGTCTAATGCATCTATTGCCTTGTCGGGGAATTGTCTGTCAGCAACATATCGGTCTGTCAGTTTCACGCATGCCAGAAGAGCCTCGTCGGAATATCTCACGTGATGATGGCTCTCGTATCTGTCCTTTATGTTATGTAGTATGGCTATCGTCTGTTCTACAGTTGTAGGTTCAACCATTACCTTCTGGAAGCGTCTCTCGAGTGCACCGTCTTTCTCTATAGAATTACGGTACTCGTCAAGTGTCGTCGCACCGATACACTGAATGAGTCCACGTGCAAGAGCCGGTTTCATAAGGTTTGCCGCATCCATTGTTCCCGGTGCCGACCCTGCGCCGACGAGGGTATGAATCTCATCGATAAACACGATAATATCAGGATTTTCCTCAAGTTCCTTAAGAAGGACCTTTATTCTTTCCTCAAACTGCCCCCTGTACTTTGTTCCGGCTACGATTCCTGCCATATCAAGATTTACAACCCTTTTTCCGTACAGTACAGGAGAAGTGGTTTTGTTTGCAATCTGTATGGCGAGTCCTTCCACGATAGCACTCTTTCCGACACCTGGCTCACCTATAAGGATAGGGTTGTTCTTTTTCCTTCTACAGAGAATCTCTACAACTCTTTCTATTTCTTTCTCTCTGCCCACTACGGGGTCAAGTTTTCCTTCAGCAGCAGCTTTGGTGAGATCGGTACCAAAATTGTCTACCATCGGAGTTTTACTCTGAGCCTTTTCTGTCTGCACGCTACTACCGGCAGACTTATTATTCTTTCCGCCAATAAAATCGTCTTCGTCCTCTTCGTCAGGAATGCCCAAGCCATTCTGCGGTGACATTTTGTCTTTCTTGAAAAAGAAATTCTTCATTTCATCGTAGTTTATTTTATTTTGTTCAAGAATAATTTTTGCTCCATTGTCTCTTTTATCGTGCAGCATAGCAAGCAGGAGATGCTCCTCGTCAACGACAGGCGACGACTGCATCCTTGCTTCGAGTACTGAGAGTTTAAGAATACTCGTGGCATGCTCATCAAGCTCTACGTCAGCTTCATTTGCGAGTATTTCGTTGCTTTTGTATTTACTGATGCGCTCCTCAAGCACATGTCTCATTTCCTCGGTGTTGACATTCAGAGTATTCTCTAACACATCAACCACTCCAGGCTTAACCCGCAACATTGCAAGTAGCAGATGCTCTGGAGCAACAAGTCTGCAATTCAGTCGTATTGCCTCTTCTCTGCTTACAGCCATAACCTGCGACATTTTTTTTGAGAATTCACTAATCATATATTCAAATTAAAGTTTTTAGATAGGCACTGCAAATTGCATGCCAAGTATTTCTTGTCTAAATATCTTTTCTCATGCTGAACTCGCATCCGCAGTATTTTTGATTGTAAAACCCATACTCACGTATAATCTGCGCTCTCCGTTCACTGAGTCCGCCCTTGCGCCAATTCTGATCCCACCATGTAACATCATCATATGGTTCAACGGCAAACTGTCCTGCCTCATTAATCTGCTCAAGACTCTTCCATCTTGACGAGGCGAGAGTGGTGGTGATGACCTTGTATCCCTTTTCGTGGGCATATTTTGCAGTTCTTCGCAGTCGCATGCGGAAACATTCCATACACCTGTTGCCGCGTTCCGGCTCATTCTCTAAGCCCTTCACGCAGCCCAGCCAGGTCTCATGATCATAGTCGGCATCAACAATGTCGAGTCCGAGGGATTCAGCATAGCGTGTACATTCATTTTTACGTATCATATACTCTTCTTCCGGAAAGATATTCGGATTGCAGTAATATATAGTAGGTGTTATGTTATGCTGAAGCATACATTCTATTATAGCCGAAGAGCAAGGTGCACAACATGTATGCAACAGTACTTTTGTTTCTCCACCCGGCACTATGACTTCGTATTTTTTCTTTGCCATAACGGTATTTCTCCTTTCTGTCTACACATTAAAATAATCTTTAAACACCTCTTGTATATGTTTATAGAAAAGGTGTCAGCAGATGTGCGAACCATCCAACGAACTTTTTCCATGGCGAACGCCATTTGTCCCAACTTTCTTCCGTAAGGCGGAATGATGCTTTTTTGTCATTTTCAAACATATCGTTGAGCTGGCGCGTTACACAAGGGTCAATGATAACGGCATTCTCCTCGTAGTCAAAATTCAGACTCCTGGAGTTCAGGTTCGCACTGCCCACAGTGCAGAATTGCCCATCCACCATGATAATCTTTGTATGATGGAAGCCTTCCTCGTATATCCACACCTCGACTCCCTTTTTCATCAGTCTGTGTACGTTATAAAATACACAATCCGGTGTCAGCGGTATGTCGCTATGGGAGGAGACCATAATCTCTACTTTTACACCCCTCTCCACGGCTTTCCGCAAAGCTTTCTTTAGCGAAGGATTAAGAGTAAGATAGGGATTCACCAGTTTGATGCTGTCCTTTGCATCGTTGATGGCGTCGAGATAGAACTTACGGATAATCTTGTTTGTTACTCTCGGTTCGCGGTTAATTATCCCTACCAGCTCTCCGTTTTCCGAGCGGCATCCGTCAGCTTTCAGTCCTTTTATATAGTCGGCATCATGATATCCCCTATAGTATTTCGCTCCATGAACGTCCTGTCCGGTAACTTTATGCCACATTCTCAAGAATATGGTCTGAAGTGTATTTACTTCAGGACCTTCTATCCGGCAATGCATATCACGCCATTTGCCGACTTGCTCTGTTCCTTTAATATAATAGTCTGCCACGTTCATACCTCCAGTATAAGCCACCTTGCCGTCGATGACAACAATTTTTCGGTGGTCGCGGTGAAACACGTGGTTTACCCACGGAAAGCGCAACGGATCGAACTCGTATATCTCGACACCCTTTTCGCGCAATGCCTTCAGATGACGATGTTTCAAGGGCTTGTTGTTTGAGTCATTCCCGAATCCGTCGAACAATGCCCTTACTTCTACTCCTTCCCTTGCTTTCTCAGCAAGAATATCAAAGAGCAGCGAGGCTATAGAGTCGTTTCTGAAATTGAAATACTCCAGATGAACACTGCTTCTTGCCTGTCGGATTGCCTTGAACATATCGTCAAATTTCTCTTGTCCGCTCATCAATAGCGTTACGGAATTACCGTTTGAGAAACTTACGCCCTGCTGTCGCATCTGCTTTACGATAAGGGAATCTGCCGTCAGACTACCCTCAGGAATATTACATACATCGGCTTTGGCTTTAAGCGACATAGCCACAGCAAACAACATGAGGAAAGCAAACAAACGCAGCTGATATATTTTCAATTTATACATTAACAAAAGTCAATAAGTTACTACTAATCTATTCTTTCTGTGTATTCTGCAGCAGCATCAGCACAACGCTCTCCATCGACTCCGGCAGAAACAATTCCACCTGCATAACCAGCGCCCTCACCACAGGGGAAGAGTCCGCTGACAGTTACATGCTGCAATGTTTCCCTTTCTCTAAGGATACGCAACGGAGAAGAGGTTCTTGTCTCTACAGCGATGAGCACCGCCTCGTTGGTCAAGAAGCCATGACTCATGCTACCGAATTTCTTGAAGCCTTGTTGTAGACGTTTGCCCACCATAGGAGGCAACCAGAAATGTAGCGGACTTGAAATCAGACCTGGCGCATACGATGCTTTCGGAAGATCATAACTGAGCTTTGAGTTTACGAAATCCGTCATCCTTTGTGCCGGGGCCGTCTGTTTCATATTTCCGTTTACCCAGCAATCGCGTTCGAGTTTTTCCTGAAAGCGTAGCACTCTCATTATATTGTCGCCTTCCAGATCCTCAGGACGTACTTCAACTACCATACCGCTGTTAGACCAGCGCGTACCACGGTTGCTCGGGCTCATGCCATTCACTACAATCTGTTCCTTGCCTGTGGCTGCTGGTATGACGAAACCTCCCGGACACATACAGAAGGAGTAAACACCTCTTCCGTCAACCTGTGTCACGAAACTGTATTCTGCAGCAGGCAGGTATTTCCCCCTACCCTGTTTTGAATGATATTGTATCTGGTCGATAAGCTGTGCCGGATGTTCCAGTCTGACGCCAACAGCAATTCCCTTTGCCTCCATCTCGATTCCGGCATCGTTCAGATAACGGTATACATCACGTGAGGAATGTCCCGTGGCAAGAATTACCGGACCGTAATATTCCTTTTCTTCTCCCGACACCAAGTCAACAGCCGCAGCTCCTTTCACCTCTCTGTCATCCATTATTAGCGAAGTCATTTTAGTTTGAAAATGCACCTCGCCTCCGCATCGCAGTATCGTATTTCGCATTGCCTCGATTACGGCTGGTAGCTTGTCTGTTCCTATATGCGGATGAGCATCTGCAAGTATTGACGTTGACGCCCCATGCTGACAAAATACATTCAGAATTTTTTCAGTATCGCCTCTTTTCTTACTTCTCGTGTACAGTTTGCCATCGGAATAGGCTCCAGCACCGCCCTCACCAAAACAATAATTGCTTTCAGGATTTACACTTTGAGTTTTTGTTATAGCAGAGAGATCCAACTTTCTGTCTCTCACGTTTTTACCTCTCTCCAAAACTATTGGTCTGCAACCTCTTTCTATTAACCTTAGCGCAGCAAAGAGTCCGCCAGGACCAGCTCCTACTACAACAACAGTTTTTCCGTCCGACACATCTCCATACTCGGTGTGTATATATTCGTCATCTTCAGGAACCTCATTGATGTACAGTCTTACCTTGAGGTTTACAAATATATTGCGCTGCCTTGCATCAATACTGCGTTTTAGTATTCTTATTCCTTTTATCGTACGTTCATCAATGCCACACTCATGTGCCATGAAGTCTTTTAGCAGGCTCTCCGTAGCTGCCACTCTCGGCTCAACACGTATTTGCTGTTCTTTAATCATATTGTCATATATAAAAAACAAAAGCTTCATCGCTATTTGCGGTGAAGCTCTGCAGTCGTTATCTGCTATATAAATTACTTTTTATTTGCCACAGTAGACTTATAAGCCTTGTTCAGACCAGCAATCACCTCATTGGTTATATCATATGCCTTGTCGGCATAAAGTATATTGTCGCCAGCCTTGCTTATGATAAGAGCATATTTCTTGTCCTTGTTATAGGCATTCAGATAATGCTGGATGCTGTCGCGAAGAGCCTTATTGAAAGTATTTGTCTCATTTTGGAAATCATTTCCCAAACGCTGCTGCAGTGCCTGAAGGTCAGCACTCTGACGCTGAAGACCTGCCTGAACCGCCTCTGCCTGCTGCTGTGTGTATTTATTGCTCTGCACGTCTTGCTGGAACTTTGCAGCAGCTGCCTGCAAAGAACGCTGCTTGGCAGCAAGCGTATTCTCTATATTCTGGCTCTTTTTCTGTAGTATCTGCGAATATTCTTTACAGAACTTATACTGCGACATGATGGAATCTACTTCAACATATGCAATTTTCATCGCACCAGTCTGCGCTACAGGAGTCTGCTGTTTTTCGTCAACTTTCTGTGCCTCCTTATTACAAGAAGCAAATGCCAAAACTCCCAATGCCATTACCGACATGATGCGTACTATTTTCTTATTCATATCTTTTCTTTTATATTTTCGTTTATATTGTCTGCAAAGGTAAGAAGAATATTTTAACCTGCAAAGATTATACGAAAAAAGATTTTAACCCAAACAATTCATAATTGTATAATTTATAATCCATAATCTACAACAGACTGGTTTAAGATAAGAAACACGCTATTCTTTTCTGTCAATATATTAACATCAAGCGAAAGATGTTTTATTAACGATATTTTGCAAAAAACGAGATGCAAACATTATGAGATACAAGTTTTATTCGTACATTTGCAATATTAGTAAGTGAAAGACTATGGGGGTAATATATTGCAACCAATTGTAAATAATGAACTATAAACACTGAAGCAGGCATGATTTTTTATTTCTCAGGTACAGGAAACAGTAAGCATGTAGCATTTTGTTTGGCAAAAGCAACAGGAGAAAGTTGCATTTCAATAACAGACTGCATGAACAACGGTAGGTTCTCATTCCAATTATGCAGGGATGAACGCATAGGATTTGTTACTCCTGTATATTTCTGGGGGCTCCCAAACATAGTCGTAAGGTTTGTCAACGAACTAAATATCACTGGATTACACCACAACTTCATATATCATGTGGTTACATTCGGAACCACTACGGGACAAGCGCATTATATGATGCAGAAACTGCTGAAGAAAAAAGGTTTGTGGCTCGACGCAAAATATAATGTAAGAATGGTAGATGTATGGACTCCGATGTTTGACGTATCGAACCGAGAGAAATGCTTGCGGAAAACAGAAAAAGCAGAAAAGCACATAAAGAGAGTGGCTGAAATGACCGTGGCACGGAAGACTGGCAACTTTGATTATCTGCGCCTTCCACACTGGATAGCTTGTTGGTATTACCTCACATACGAAAAACAGCGCAAGACAAGGAATTTCCATGTAATAAAGGACAGGTGTACCGATTGCAACAAATGTGCCCGACAATGTCCGGAACATGCCATAGATATTGAAAACGGCTATCCTGTCTGGATAAAGGAGGAATGCACCATGTGCTTAAGATGTCTGCATAACTGCCCCGGCTTCGCCATACAATACGGGAAGCTGACGGTAAAACACGGTCAGTTTGTGTATCCAGAAGAAATGGCAAAACAATGAACAAGAGAATCAGCTTAAAAGATTACGCTAAAGGTGTTTATATAAAACAGATTAAGGACAAAATCAAAAGAATATGAAATTCCCGGAAATATACTCAGCAATAGGAATGATGGAACTGATAGAGAAAATAGGTTTCCTGCCTCTGCTCAACAGTGGGATTGACGGTTTCTCTGCCGAAGACATAGTAACGGAAGACTGCCGATATGTTACATTCCCAGAGGGCGGTTGGGACTGGCCGCTTTGGAAATGGAAAGGCGAAATCGTAGAGGAGCTACCATGTGTGTACGGAAAGTTCTTCAACAAAAAGGCTGGATTCATCAGCCTGGAATGGTGGCAGGACTTTTGCAACTACCGAAGGAACAAATTTCCACGTCCAGACGAGGATTCTATAGAAGGAGTCATTCTCGACACGCTAAAGTCATCAGGAAGTCTCATCACGAGAGAACTTAGGAATGCCTGCGGTTTCACGGGAAAAGGAATGAGAAGTAAGTTTGACAGCTATATTACACGCTTAGAGATGTCGACTTATATCGTGACAGAGAATTTTGTTTACCCTCGCGACAAACATAATCGCGAATACGGATGGGGATGGTCGCTTCTGAATACGCCAGAGGAATTATATGCCAAGGAAAAATGCCAGTGTGAACGGACTCCCGAAGAATCTTTCCAAAGAATTTATGAGCATCTGAAAAAGATTCTTCCAGATGCTTCAGACAAACAAATACTGAAACTGATTGGATGACATAAAGGAAAAGCTCGAACATCAAAATCAAATAATTAGGATTTTACTATTATTTCTTGAAAATTTCCATTCTTACTATGAATGTCAAGAACAAGCGAAATCACAGGTTAATAGTTTTTCACAGACAAAACAGTTAAGTTTCTTGGAGAAGCGCATTTTTAGCATTAACTTTGCACTATAATAATAATGAAGATTATTAATTTCATATATACAGATTATGAACAACAGTGAATTAAAACCAGCTTGTGTTTTTGAGCAATTTGCCAAAATAAACAAGATTCCCCGTCCGTCAAAGCACGAGGAGAAGATGATTGAGTTTCTGAAAGAATTCGGAAAAGAAAGAAACCTCGAAACTATTGTTGACGAAACAGGAAACGTTCTGATAAAGAAACCCGCTACAAAGGGCTATGAAGACAGGGAAACAGTTGTACTCCAGAGTCATATGGATATGGTGTGCGACAAGCTCGTGGATGTAAATATAGACTTCACGAAAGACCCTATCGAAACTTATGTCGACGGTGAATGGATGAAGGCAAAAGGTACTACTCTCGGAGCAGACGACGGTATAGGATGTGCAATAGAAATGGCTATTCTCGACAGCAACGACATTGAGCACGGTCCTATAGAATGTGTCTTCACACGCGACGAGGAAACAGGACTCACAGGAGCACACGGCATGAAGGCAGGTTTTATGACCGGGAACATGCTTATAAACCTCGACAGCGAGGATGAAGGACAGATTTTTATAAGCTGCGCCGGAGGACAGACGACTACTGCAACATTCAATATCGGACTTGAAGATGCTCCTAAGGGATTCTTCTTTATGAAAGCTGCAATTAAGGGACTGCTGGGCGGACACAGCGGTGACGACATAAACAAAAAACGCGCAAACTCTATAAAGCTGCTCACAAGATTCCTATTCCTGGAAATGCAGAAGACAGACATAAGACTCGCAAGTTTTAATTCCGGTCGTATGCACAATGCCATTCCACGCGACGGAGTTGTAATATTTGCCGTACCGGAGAAAGACAAAGAAACTGTAAAGGCTGATTGGAACGTGTTTGCCGCCGATGTTGAAGACGAATTCCACGTAACAGAAAGCGATATGAATTTTGCACTTGAAAGCCATGAAAGCGGAAAGGTATTGCGCAAAGCTGAGGCTGACAAGTTTATACTCGCCATGCAAGCTGTGTACAACGGTGTTCTTGCAATGTGTCAGGACAAAGCTCTGGAGTGGATGGTGGAAACATCAACAAACGTTGCCAGTGTGACAACTGATGCTGAAGGCAAAATTACGGTGGTTGCTTCACAACGCTCAAATGTGATGAGCAACTTGCAGAATATGACAAATACCGTGAAAGCGGCATTCTTGCTCGGCGGTGCTGACGTGAAGGTGGATGATGCTTATCCGGCATGGAAGATGAACCCTAACAGCAAACTTACCGAAATCGTTGTGGAGGCTTACAAAAAGCTATTCAAAAAGGATCCACTCGTTATCGGAATCCACGCGGGTCTGGAATGTGGACTCTTCTCCGAGAAATATCCGCATCTCGACATGGTTTCATTCGGACCTACTTTGCGCGGCGTACACTCACCGGAAGAACGACTGCTTATCCCTACAGTTGAGATGGTTTGGGATCACTTGCTCGAAATTCTAAAGAATATGCCTAAAAAGTGATAAGCAACAATAAGGTATAGATATATTTGAATGAAGGAGAATGTTTTGATATGGTTGTTTCATTATACAAATACCATACAAAACATTCTTCTTTTTATTTTATACATATCAATACAAGATACCTATTATTTATTCATACCAATACAAGATGCCTCAATTTTTCATAAGTAAAAAGCTTTTCTCTTATATGAGGACTGTTCTTATAAAATAAGGATACTTGTCATTGTTTCTTTTCACCCCAAAGATTTACCATATTTTTATAGAGCTTTTCCTCGTTCGGAAAATGCTGTGCCTCCCATAGGCGAGTATTCTTGAGCTGGTCTGGCATAAACTGCTGATCAACAAAGTGGTTTGGATAATCGTGGGAGTATTTATATCCTTCGGCATAACCAAGATCAGACATCATCTTTGTCGGAGCATTACGCAAATGCAGTGGTACAGGCAAGTTCCCCGTGGAACGAACAAGCTGGAGGGCCTTGTTTATACCGTTATAAGCCGAATTACTCTTTGGCGAGGCAGCAAGATATACTGTTGCCTCAGCAAGCGGAATACGCCCCTCGGGCCAACCGATTTTCATTACAGCATCAAAGGCGGCATTAGCAAGCAGAAGTGCATTCGGATTTGCAAGACCAATATCCTCGGATGCACTTATCACCAGGCGACGTGCTATGAATGACGGATCTTCACCACCTTCAATCATACGCGCAAGCCAATATAGAGCAGCATCAGGGTCAGAGCCACGTATGCTTTTAATAAAGGCTGAAATTATATCATAATGCATTTCTCCGTCTTTATCGTATGCCATCGGATTTTGCTGCAGACAGGAAACAACGAGAGCATCGGTTATTTCAACGGTATCAGAAGACGAAGAGTCTGTTACAAGTTCCAGAATATTCAATAACTTCCTGGCATCACCACCGCTATAACGCAATATTGCAGCCTGCTCCTTGACAACGATGTTACGCTTACTCAATTCCACATCTGTGGTTATAGCACGATGTAATAGTTCCAGCAAATCATTGTCATCGAGCGGTTTCAGAACATAAAGCTGACAGCGAGAAAGCAACGGACGTATTACCTCAAACGACGGATTTTCCGTGGTAGCTCCTATGAGCGTTATGTCGCCCTTCTCTACTGCACCAAGCAATGAATCTTGTTGACTCTTGCTGAAACGATGTATCTCGTCGATGAAGAGTATGGGATTGTTCTCATTGAAGAAACGTCCATGGCGTGCCTTCTCAATAACATCACGAACATCTTTCACACCACTTGTCACGGCGCTAAGTGTAAAAAATGGTACATTGAGGCGACTTGCTACAATTTGCGCAAGTGTTGTTTTGCCAACCCCGGGAGGTCCCCATAATATAAAAGAGGTGATGCGTCCCGCCTCAATCATATTACGAAGCACGGCATGCTTACCCACCAAATGCTTCTGACCGATATAATCATCAAGGGTCTTTGGTCTCATTCTTTCTGCTAATGGTTTACTCATACATGCAAAATTATGAAATATATCGCATACACACAAAAAATAATGAGCTAAAAAACTTGCAGAAAAGAGAGAATGTATTACTTTTGCAGAACTATAATGCAGCACTAACAAAGAGGAAATGAAAATTGCGCTTTTACAGACAGACATCAAGTGGGGACAACCCTCTATCAATCAGCAGCATATAGAGCAGATGATTGAGTCCTGCCCACAAGCTGACATATATGTCTTGCCGGAAATGTGGAGCACAGGATTTATTGCCAATAATCACGAACTTGCCGAAGCCGAGGAAAATAGCCTGAAAAACGGCTCTATAGCATGGATGGCAAAAAAAGCAGCTGAAAAGAATGCCGCCGTATGCGGAAGTTTGGCAATAAAAACGCTACAGGGGAAATTCGTAAACAGAATGTACTTTGCAAAACCTGACGGCACTATAGAACACTACGACAAACGACATCTTTTTTCTCCAGGAGGGGAAAATAGAATCTTCGAATCTGGAAAAGAGCGCAAGATTGTGGAATTTCGAGGAGCAAGAATACTTCTTCAAGTATGTTACGACCTTAGATTTCCTGTATGGAGCCGATGTAAAGGCGACTATGATGTTGCAATATATGTTGCCAACTGGCCAACAAGCCGGCACGACGTATGGGAAACATTACTCAAGGCAAGAGCCATTGAGAACCAATGCTACGTTGTCGGTGTAAACCGCACTGGCAAGGATGAAACATGCAAATATACAGGAGGAAGCATAACTGTTGACCCATACGGCAAGACAGTGGGTTGCTGTGGAATTTCATCAAATGCGGCAATAGTCGACATTGACGAGGAGAAAATCACTCATTTTAGAAACGCATTCCCCGTCTTTGACGACAGCGATACGTTCATTATTGAAAAATAAATATCAATATAGAATATAAATAAAACAAATTAGTACATAGAATTTAATATGAAAGCAGACGGTAAAAAAGCTCTTACTTTAAAAACGATGAACAAAAGCAACGTTTGGGACATTCAAGAGAATGACATCATCAGACTGTTGGAGAGCATTGGAAAAGATGCAGACCTGATTGAGAACCTCAACCATTATTTTGACATCATAAGAAGCGCTTTCGAGTTAGAGGAAGTCAAAATTGACCGCCCTGAGGTTATAAAGAAATATGAAGACAGAGGTTTCAAGGTGGCTACAATAAAAACGGACGACAAAAACTCCAAGAAGATAGCACTCAAGAAAAAGACAATCATGAGAGTGACCGACTTGACTTACGAGAACATCAGACATATCTCTGCCGCAAAGCTCATGGAGGTAATCGACAGGAATTTCGGAGGAGGATGGGACTCGCTCTCACAAAGTACGCAAGATATCATACAGAGCGGATTTGACATCAGCACTACTACATTGCCTAAAGATCGTCTACATAAAAAGGGAGGTATGTATGAGAAAAAAGTCGAGGACGGATTCGATGTGCTCGAAATTCCAAAAGGTGCATGGACTGAAGCTATTTTTGCAAAACTAAAACCTTTAGAGGAAAAACCTCATTTGGAATTTGAGGAAGACAGGAAAAAGCACAAGAAAGACGACGACGATGACGATGAATACGATGATGATGACGACGACTTGAATGACGATAAGTTTGACGACGAGGATGAATTTGATGATGACAAACTTACCGAAGAAAGTTATCGCACGACTATAGAAGAAGATCCGGAGGAACTCTCCCTTGAAGCGGAAGATGTTGCAGACGATGACGAATATTAATACCTGCAAATAAAGGACTTTCTTTTATATTCATAAAAATCCCCTTCCATGTCATATATCGTGGGACAACAAGAACGTTGAACACGAATGACAAGGAAGGGGATTCTTATTTTTTAGGACCTTGACAAAAGTAATGCTACATAAATTCTCAAAAAACATAGTCCCTATTCCACCTCAATCAGATGAATGGGGACTATGTTAAATCAATATAGTCTTACACTCATAAAAAAAAGTTAGAAACTATCCAAACACTTAGAATCTTGGCGGACGACCTCCACCGAAACCTCCTCCAGGCATTCCTCCACGGTTGAAGCGACGGTCGTGGAAGTCTGGACGCGGTCCATCATGTTCGCCACGCCGCTTATCCATGGCCTCTTTGCCTCCAAAGAGATTGAAGCGATAAACGACATGCAACATTGCATAGCTGTTAATACTATTGTAGAAGCTATCGCTACGCTGCATTGCAGATACCGTACGGCTGAAGCTGCTCAAATTCTGCAGAATATCATAGAACTGCAAAGATACGCTAAGTGAGTTACCCTTCAGGAAACTTTGACTTATCTGTGCATTCCAGACCAATTCATTTGTATTTGCTGCCCCATCATAACCACGGCGCGAATTCTCGTGTAAATCCGTTGTTAAGCTCATATTCCACGGCAAATAGACATTAAGGTTGGCTCCATAAGAGAATTGCCAAGTATCAAGATTATTTGCAGACTGCAACAGATTTCTTGTTCGCATATAGTTTAGAGACCCGTCAAGACTGACATCAAGCCAATCCTTTCGATAACCGAAACTTAGTTTCTCGCCTAAACTTGTAGTGCGGGTCGTATTTTTCTGAACATCATGAGAATTATCCTTTGTTAAATACCCAACATAATTGTTATAATTGAATGTAGTAAAGGTATTGACATTCCAAACACCTGCTGAATCTATCGAAGTATTAAGCATAAGGGCAGCCATCATATCCCAATTACCATTGATGTTCTCCGGACGAGTTATGCGACCGCCAGTCTTTTCATCATACGTCACTGCATTGCTGACACTATTTCGCGTATTTTTATAATTCACGAAAGTCATTATTGCCGTTTGGTGAGACTCGAGATAAGTATTGTAGAACAAACGGAAATTGTTGGTAAACGATGGTTTCAATCCCGGATTTCCCTTCTTTACGTTAAGCGGATCACTATCATCGGTAATATCGAGCATGTCGGCAATTTCAGGTTGAGATGTTGTTCCACGATAATTGATACGAAGGTTGCTCGTCTTTGAGAACTTGTATCTAAACTCGAATGTAGGAGATACATTAAACACATTTCTTACCGTATCTGTACTGACGCCACGATATTCTTGAATGAACTTAGAAGTTTGAGGCTGGAACATTACGCCAGCATTAAAATTATATTTTTTCTTTATCACCTTAAAACTCAACTGCATCTCATGAATATAGTTTCTATACTCTGAGTAACGACTTTGCGACTTGTCGTAATAGTCGTCAAGAGTCCCGTCGAGCAACGACAAATAAGAATTCCAGTTTCTGTAACCTGTCGGAACATTGTTGAAGAGTCCATTTTCAACATTGCTGAAATCGTATGTAGAACGATTGCTCTTATTATAGTTATACGTAAACTTATAGCTGAACTGCAGAAATGTGCCTTTCCACAAAGGCTCACTATAAGTGAGCTGAACGGCTGACGACCATTTCTTTGTAGGGGTATAGTTATAACGGTTTGTGTTATACACGGAGTCATTCCCATAAATATCCTGAAGTTGATAAAGATGAACGTTTGAAAGCGACAGGCTGTTACTGTTACCATCGGAATAACTAAGATCGCCACGCAATGTAACATTACGTCCGCTACGGTTAAGCTTACGGTTTACCTGGAGCATAGCACCTGCCGAGGTGCTTTTGGAATAGCTCACGGAACTACTTGTTCGACGGTTTACTATCACTCCGTTTTTTTCCAGTAGCTGCAAAGCTTCATTAGAGAGAGGGTCGTCAACTATATCATAAGGATTACTCTGAAAAGATGCAGAAAGTCCACTTGATAAGCCATCATTCGTATTATATGAAAATTTAGGACGAAACATTATATTCGTCATCGAATCGGGTGTCCACTCCATCCTGAAGCGCGCATCATAACTGTTTGAACGCGATAGGCTGGAATTATGACTATTGGAGAAAGCACCACTTTTATTTACGAAATTCTCTGTAGACTGTGTAGTCTGCAAATCGCCATTGGAATGATTCCATCTTACACTGCCGTCGAGCTTCAACTTATTCTTGTCTTCATAATTGACATTCACACCTACCATCTTCTTCGAGTTAAGTCCTTGCGGTGAACCTCCGAATCTTCCGCCTCCGCCAGGAAAGCCCATATCATTGACATTGTTTGCATTTCCAAAACCCATAATGCGCAATTTGTCATAGAATCCAGCCCCCATAACTTTTTCGGAATAACGGCTATGTGTACCTACTGAAAGGTCTATATTCCCGAAAACGCCCTTATTCATACCCTTCTTTATGCCAAAATCAAGAACCGTTTCCTCTTCTCCATCATCAATGCCCGTAACCTTGGCAAGATCGCTTTTTTCTTCATAAGCCTTCACCTTTTCTATAATAGATGTCGGAATGTTTTTCATGGCAGTCTTCGTATCACCGGTCATGAATTCCTTGCCGTCAAAAAGGATTTTCTTCACCTCTTTGCCATTGATAGTAATTTTCCCGTCATCGTCAATTTGTGCACCGGGCAGTTTCTTAACGAGTTCCTCCACGACAGAACCTTCTGGTGTACGATAGGCAGAGGCGTTATAAACAAAAGTATCTTCTTTGAGCGTTACCTTGGCAGCCTGTCCGAGAACCGTTGCACCTTTCAGCATTATAGCATCAGAACCAAAGACAATATCCCCAAGTTTAGCCTCAGGCTTTGAGGATGATACGCTAAAATTATGACACAAGTTATTATACCCGACACTTGAGAACTTTAAAATATACTTTCCCTCTGACGACAATGGAATAGAAAAGCTGCCGTCTTCCGTTGTCAGTGCGCCTTTCACAAAAGAGCTGTCAGATTTCAACAACTGTACCGTTGCCATATAGACCCCTTCTTTCGAATCACGGTCTATAAGTTTTCCGCTGACACTAAAAGTCTGGGCTACAGACATAACGGAAAAAAGCATTACAAAAAGTAATGAATAGATTTTTTTCATCTTATATTATATTTTTTCTAGTTATCATTATTCTACATGCCGAAATATTGTTTTCAACTGCGAGAAATACAGAACAATATTCAGCACACCTTTTACAAACGCTTTTTTATGCTATTAAGCAATAAAATTAAGACATGGTTCAACTCGCAAGACAAAAGCATTTATTATAATAAAGATATGCAAAGTAAGCTAAAGTTTAATAGAAGACAAAGCAAAATATCCAAAAAGTTTCCTTTTATCGACTTAAATCATTATTTTTGCAAAAATTATAAACAATACGAACACGCCTTTTTTATACAAGGGCATAAACTATAGTCATTATGAGTCAAAAAATTATTTTTTCAAAAAATATATGCAAAGAGATTGACAAGCTACTGAACTGCAGCAACTACAATAAAGTATTCTTGCTTACAGACGAGAATACGCATATATACTGTACAAAGCCTCTCGCCGAAAGTAAAATTCTTACAACTGCTGAAGGCATAGAGATAAAAGCATCAGACAGTAACAAGACTATAGATTCTGTAGTTCATGTATGGAAAGAACTCAGCAATAAGGGGGCAACACGAAACTCCTGTCTGATAAACGTAGGCGGCGGAATGGCAACAGACCTTGGAGGTTTTGCAGCCTCAACATTTAAGCGTGGAATAGATTTCATCAATATCCCAACAACCCTTCTCGCTATGGTGGATGCATCCGTAGGCGGAAAAACCGGATTTAACTTTAATGGGCTGAAAAATGAAATTGGAGTCTTCAATGAAGCAAAAGCCGTTATTATCGACACTGATTTTTTGAAAACGCTCGACAATGAGAATATGACTTCCGGATATGCAGAAATGCTTAAACATAGTTTGATAAGCGATGAGAAAATGTGGGCGAAACATATTTGTTTCGACCTGAATACTCCCGATTATACCTTACTTCTTGATATGATTGAAAAGAATGTAGGCGTGAAAGAGAAGATTGTAACCGAAGACCCACACGAGAAAGGAATAAGAAAAGCACTAAACTTCGGACACACATTCGGACATGCCTTCGAAGCGTTTGCTTTATCAAGCGGCAATCCTATCCTTCATGGATATGCCGTGGCATACGGCATTATCTGCGAACTTTATCTCAGTGCGATTACCCTGGGATTTCCTACCGACAAACTACGGCAAACAGTAAGGTTCATAAAGGAGAATTATGGACTATTCCCAATAACATGCAATGACTATAAACAACTTATTGGACTTATGCATCACGATAAGAAAAACACAGGGAAGGAAATAAACTTCACCCTTCTGAAAGATATCGGAGAAATACACATAAATGAAAATGTATCAGAAGAACTCATCAAAGAGGCTTTAGATTTCTACCGCGAAGCATAATTGCTCAACATAATAAAAAAGACCAAATCCTTGATACAAACGAACTGAGAGTATTCCGACGGAATAACAACCATCGAAATACTCTCATAATATTTTGCGGTATTCCATTACTCCAAAGCTACAGCAGAACGCACACGACTTAATGTTTCCGGAGTCATCTGCAAATAGCTCGCTATATATACAAGAGGAGCCTTTATCACCATTTGCGGATTCAGCTTACAAAGTTTGCGGTAACGATCCTTGGCACTTTCAAAGCGAAGCATATCTGCCCTACGCTGAGAAATGATAAGACTCTCCTCAAGTATCTTGCGGTAAAGAATTTGTATATTCACATTATGCAAAGCAACCACTTCCAGCCTTTTCTTCGGGATAGCATACACTGTAGTCGTTTCAAGTGCTTCGACAACAAGTTGAGATGGCTCTTCACGGAAAAGACTCTCTATACACATAAAAATGGTACCGTCGGCGGCAAGATATTCAGTCACCTCCTTGTTGTTCTTGAAATAGTATTCACGAACTAACCCCTTTTCCACATAAAAGATACTTTGGCAAATCTGTCCCTTGTCGACAATTTTATCACCACGTGAAAATTTCATCGGGACAAGAATCTCCTCTAAAATATCAAGCTCGTCATGAGCCATTGTGCTGTATCGCCTTGCCAGTTCTCTGGCAATATCCCTTTTAGTTAAAACCGGCTCCTTCATAGTATCTTCCTCCGTTTCTTCTTTTACTTTTTAGTCATATATTAGTCAAGTTTAAGGACTGCAAGGAATGCCTTCTGAGGTACTTCTACATTACCAATCTGTTTCATCCTCTTCTTTCCCTTTTTCTGTTTCTCCAATAGTTTTCTTTTACGACTGACATCGCCTCCATAGCATTTTGCAGTAACATCCTTACGGACACACTTTATAGTCTCCCTGGCAACGATTTTTGCCCCTATAGCGGCCTGAATGGCAATATCAAACTGCTGGCGAGGAATAAGTTCCTTTAATTTCTCGCAGATGCGTCTACCAAAAGCGACAGCATTGTCTTGATGTGTCAATGTAGAAAGAGCATCAACAGGCTCTCCATTCAGCAAGATGTCAAGTTTTGCAAGTTTTGAAGGTCTGTAACAATCTATATGATAATCAAATGAAGCATATCCTTTAGAGATACTCTTTAACTTATCATAGAAGTCGATAACGATCTCGCCGAGAGGTAACATAAAGTGCAAGTCAACACGGTTTCCACTTATATACTCCTGCTTGATCAGCTCTCCGCGCTTGTCCAGACATAATTTCATAATCGGACCGATATAGTTCGTATCCGTAATAATTGAAGCCTTGATATATGGTTCTTCAATATGATCAATCATTGTCACATCCGGCAAACCTGACGGATTATGCACTTCTTTAGTATTACCATGTTTGTCATAAACCATATATGAAACATTCGGCACAGTAGTAATTACATCCATATTGAATTCCCTGTCAAGCCTTTCCTGTACGATCTCCATATGAAGCAATCCAAGGAAGCCACAGCGGAAGCCAAACCCAAGAGCTACAGACGACTCAGGCTGAAATGTAAGTGAAGCATCGTTAAGTTGAAGTTTCTCCAATGAAGTTCTGAGATTCTCGTATTCCGAAGGGTCTATAGGATACACGCCCGCAAACACCATCGGCTTAACTTCCTGAAATCCGTCAATGGCATGTTCGCAAGGTGCAAGTACATGTGTAATCGTATCACCAACCTTTACCTCCGTAGGATCTTTTATACCGCTAATGATGTAACCTACCTCTCCTGTAGAAAGCTGCTGTCTCGGAATCATGTTCATTTTAAGCACTCCCACTTCATCAGCAGTATATTCCATCCCAGTATTATAGAACTTAACCTTATCCCCTTTCCTTATCACTCCATTTTCTATTTTGAAGTATGCTATGATGCCTCTGAAAGGATTGAATACAGAATCGAAGATAAGAGCCTGTAGCGGAGCCTTAGGGTCTCCCTCCGGACAAGGTATTTTGTCAATTACAGCATCAAGGATGGCAGGCACCCCTTCACCGGTTTTTCCCGAAGCTCTTATTATGTCTTCCTTTTTACATCCTATAAGATCTATTATCTCGTCTTCCACCTCATCTGGCATAGCCGAAGGCATATCAATCTTGTTTATTACAGGAATTATCTCCAGATCATGATCAATTGCCATATACAAATTGCTGATGGTTTGCGCCTGAACTCCTTGCGTAGCATCAACAACGAGAAGTGCCCCTTCGCATGCTGCAATGCTTCTCGATACTTCATAAGAGAAGTCTACATGGCCCGGAGTATCTATAAGATTAAGTATATATGTTTCATTGTTGCGTTTGTATTCCATCTGGATGGCATGACTCTTTATCGTTATGCCACGCTCTTTCTCCAAGTCCATGTCATCAAGCATCTGCCCTTCCACAATTTTTATAGTTTTGGTATATTCCAAAAGTCTGTCGGCAAGAGTTGACTTACCATGGTCAATATGGGCAATTATACAAAAATTTCTGATGTTCTTCATCCGGATTTATCTGTTTTTATATCACAATTCGCTATTATCTAAACTGAATTTACATTTTACATGAACAATGTAAAAACATTCATGTCTGCAAATTTACGAAAAAAACTATAAATTCCGCACAAATATCCTACTATTTTTTGTTTTGTACATTAATAAAAGAGAATAATCGGGCAAGAGAAAAACATATCAGTTTTAATCTTACCCGATTATTTCATAATTCTAATCAATTGTAATTATTCAACAGGAAGCTCTGCCAACTATACAATACCCTGAGCCATCATAGCTTTTGCCACTTTCAGGAATCCTGCGACATTTGCTCCCTTTACATAATTGATGTATCCGTCAGCCTCCGTGCCATATTTAACGCAATTAGCATGAATCTCGTTCATAATACCATGAAGCTTGCTGTCCACTTCCTCACGGCTCCAGCTGAGGCGCTCTGAGTTCTGACTCATCTCAAGACCAGAAACAGCAACACCGCCAGCATTTGCAGCTTTACCAGGAGAATACAGGATTTTTGCATCCTGGAACACTTTTATAGCCTCCGGTGTTGTAGGCATGTTGGCACCCTCGCTTACAGCTATTACGCCATTGGCAACGAGGGCCTTTGCAGCCTCCTCATTGATTTCGTTCTGGGTTGCCGAAGGAAGTGCTATGTCAGCCTTTTCAAACCAAGGCTTTGCCCCTTCAACATATTTTACTCCATATTCCTCTGCATATTCGCGAATTCTGCCACGCTCTATATTTTTCAGCTCTTTTATGAAATCGAGCTTTTCCTTTGTTATTCCGTCTGGATCATAGATGTATCCGTCGGAATCGGAGCATGTAACGACCTTTGCACCAAGTTCGATACATTTCTCTATGGTGTACTGTGCAACATTTCCTGCACCACTTACAAGAACCGTCTTGCCCTTGATGTCAATATTGCGGGTCTTCAACATATTGACGAGGAAATATACATTACCATAACCTGTAGCCTCAGGACGGATTAGAGAACCGCCAAACTCCAGTCCCTTACCGGTAAGAACTCCACTCCAAGTATGCGTAAGCTTTTTATACATGCCGAACATATATGCCACTTCACGTCCGCCGACACCAATATCGCCGGCCGGAACGTCCTCGTCAGGACCGATATGACGGTAAAGCTCCGTTATGAAAGCCTGACAGAAGCGCATCACCTCTGCATCGCTTTTTCCTCTTGGCGAGAAATCAGAACCACCTTTTGCACCGCCCATAGGAAGTGTAGTCAATGAATTCTTGAATGTCTGCTCAAAAGCGAGAAACTTCAATATTCCAAGATTTACAGACTTGTGGAATCTTATTCCACCCTTGTAAGGACCGATAACATTATTATGCTGCACTCGATATCCCATATTTGTCTGAACGTTACCTTTGTCGTCCACCCAAGACACACGGAAAGAGATAATTCTGTCCGGGATACAAAGTCTCTCTATAAGATTAGCGCGATCAAACTCCGGATGTTTGTTGTACTCCTCCTCGATTGTCGCCAATACTTGACTTACAGCCTGAATATACTCTGGCTCATTAGGAAATCTCTGCTTGAGATTCTCTACCACATTTGCAGCTATCATAGAATTTATATTTATTGGTTGTTAATATTATTCCTACATTATATTATATCTATAGGATGTCATTATTCTTTGATTGTGCAAAGATAAACAAATATTTCAAATTGACGAACAAAATTTCATTATTTTTCCATATTTACTATATAAAAGTAAGTTTTTAAGCCACTTTCCATCTTTATTACACATTATTACTATAATTCTCTATCATATTTATTACAGCCGACCTTGCAATCTTTCCAGTTTCCGTATGCGGGATTTTATCTACGGCAAAAATAACCTTAGGTTGCCAATATTTAGGAAGTGATGATACAGCAAGAGTCAGATTAGATAATACAGAGGAAGGTAAAAGTTCTGAACATTTCATCGTTTTTACATCATCATAGGACTTTTTCTTGCTCAGGACAAGAATATTTTTACCGTTAGTATGACAGAATTCCGGCAGAGCTAAAAGAAGAACAACAATTTCCCCATACTCTTTATCCTGCATCTTCGATATTGCAAAATCTACATTCAACTTATTTCTTAAAACTTGCTCTATCTCTTCAATATGAATCTTAATGCCGCCGCTGTCTACAACATTATCTTTTCTACCTATTACACGAAATCTCCTTCCATCTTCATGGAAATCCACTATATCGTTTGTCCTCAGCATGTCTTGGCACACAGATGGAGCTTTAATGCAAAGACATCCATCGTCTGCAGCAGACAGTGCCACGCCTTCAAATGGAGAATAATATTCCGTAGCATCACTTCCACTTAGCTTCCTTAATGCAATATGAGACAGGGTTTCCGTCATTCCGTAAGTACTCCAAACGTCATTTCCGAAACTTCTCAATCTATTTGCCATCTCCGAATCAATAGCCCCTCCGCCAATGATAAGATTTTTTATTCTCATCAGCTTGCCCCGCTCTTCTTCATTTTCCATACTGTTATAGACCTGCATCGGAACCATAGCCGCAAACGACGGAACTTCCTGCAAGTCTTTCAGAGGATGTGCCGCCGGTGTGACAGATACGAGTTTCATTCCACGTTCCAGGCATCTTACCACCATCATCTTTCCGGCAATATAATCAAGCGGCAAGCATAAGAGTGCCGTATCATTAGATGTCAAGCCAAGGAAGTCGCAAGTTATCTTTGCACTTGCCGTCATCCTGTTTTTTTCAACAAGCATTTCTTTAGGTTTACCCGTAGAACCGCTTGTCTTTACCTTTATATATGGAGTATCATCATTCCACTCCTTCATAAACTCCGAAAGTGTCATATTATTTCATCCATAATTTGTCGCCTCTAATCTCTGTAACTGCCGGAAGGTTATCCGTATACAAGCCTCCGGTACCAAGTCCTTGTGCAAAATTTATGTCGCTTCCATAAATATGCGCAGTAAGTTGTGCTACAGCAGCAAGTCCCACGTTACCTTCCAGCGCACTCGTAATCCAGCTTCCCACATTTCTTTTCCTTGCAAGTTTCACCCATTCTTCCGTACCTTTCATTCCTCCGTGAAGAGATGGTTTCAATACAAGATACTGTGGGCGGATTCTGTCCAACAGTTCCTCTTTCATCCCCTCCATATTCACTCCTATCAATTCCTCATCGAGCGCAACCGGTATCGGGGAATTGCGGCAAATCTCCGCCATATCTTTCCACTGTCTCTGTTTAATAGGCTGCTCTATAGAATGTATGTCAAGACGGGCAAGCCTGTCAAGCACTTTTGGAGCCTCCTCCACGGAAAAGCCTCCGTTAGCATCAACACGCAATTGTATAGTATTCTTCGAAAACCTTCTTCTGATACACCTGACCAATTCGAGTTCGCTCTCGAAGTCAATGGCTCCAATCTTGAGTTTCACACACTTGAACCCTTCCTCTATTTTCTTTTCCAGCCTGCCGCTCATTTCCTCAAAAGTCCCCATCCACACAAGTCCGTTTATAGGAATTCCCTCCTTGCCATGGGCAAACGGCGTATCAAAGAAGATGCTACCGTTTTTCAGATTCAGCACAGCCGTCTCAATACCGAACAACATTGACGGATACGGTTTCATGAGATTATAATCCACACGCCCCGTAAGCTCAAAAACATTCAGGAGTTCACGCAGTCTTGACTCATAATCGGGCAAAGCATCACAGCTCAAGTCTGGCAAAGGAGCACATTCTCCCACTCCAACTTTGCCCGGATTTTCATCAGAAGATATACTGACAAGCCAGATGTCATGCGTTGTATAAACACCGCGCGACGTACCGGCAGGCTGTTTAAAGTGAAGGGTTCTTTTCGTAATTTCTGTTTTGTACATTACTTTATTCAAGTTTCGGGTTTATAATCGTCCCCTCCCACTCCGGGGGCGGAGCAGTTACCTTTGATTGCTATAAGGTTTGCATTTCTGGTCATTATACTCGATAAACAAGTAGTTAATAACCAGACTGGCTATACTAAATATAGCTCATCAAGGCAACTTTGGGTATTTAGAGAAATCCGGTTTCCTTTTTTCCAGGAATGCCTTGCCTCCCTCTTGTGCCTCATCAAGGAAATAATACAACATGGTAGCATCTCCTGCGAGTTCCTGAATACCAGCCTGTCCATCGAGTTCAGCATTAAGTCCCGCCTTAATCATTCTGAGAGCCAACGGACTGCGTTGCATCATTGTCTCTGCCCATTCCATACACTCGTCTTCAAGTCTTTCAAGCGGCACTACCTTGTTTACCATCCCCATTCTCTCAGCCTCCTGAGCCGAATACTGACGACAGAGGAACCATATTTCCCTGGCTTTCTTCTGTCCCACGATACGCGCCAGATATGAAGCGCCGAAACCGGCATCAAAAGACCCCACCTTAGGTCCCGTCTGTCCGAAGATAGCATTCTCGCTGGCAATAGTAAGGTCGCACATAAGGTGCAAGACATGTCCTCCTCCAATGGCATAGCCGTTTACCATAGCAATAACCGGCTTAGGCAAAGAACGTATTTGCTTCTGAACATCAAGTACATTTAGTCTCGGCACTCCGTCTTCTCCTACATATCCTCCACGTCCCTTCACATGCATGTCTCCACCAGAACAGAATGCCTTGTCGCCTGCACCGGTCAGGATTACAACGCCAATGTTCTGAGCCTCGCGACAATAGGCAAACGCTATGCTCATCTCGTGTGTCGTAAGCGGGGTGAAAGCATTTCTATACCGAGGACGGTTGATTGTTATCTTTGCCACGCCATCACATTCCTCAAACAATATTTCCTTGAAGTTGAACCCTTCAATATTTTTCCAGTTTCTCATATTTTTATTTATTAATTTATAATCACAATAGGATAATTTAAAAAGAACATAAACGGAATCTAAAATATAGCCTCAAGAACCATCGGTCTCTTTGTCTGCTCCGTAAGCAGTCTTACGAGAGCAACTCTGTATTCCTGTAAAGATCTTGCCTGCAAATAGCCAATGTCATTCTGCTCACATATACCGCGCGCATTGGCGTTATGCTTTCCAGATATTGCATTAAACTCATCAGCCTCTACATCAAGTCCTTTCAATTTACTGAAGATGGCACCCCCGCCATTGTTCAGCAACAATACTCTAAGATTTCCTTTCAGAGACGAGTTCCACAGCGAATTCTGGTCGTAGAAGAAACTCAAGTCGCCTGTAACGCAAAACACCACATCCTCTGTTGCAAGAGAAAAACCGGCAGCCGTGGAAACGCTACCTTCTATTCCGTTTACTCCACGGTTGCACCATATAAAATGTTCAGCATACATGCATCCGAGTCTTACCTCCATACTGTTTGCATAATGAACATGAAAATCATACTCCATGTCTTCGAGCGACAGTTCAAAAAGCCGTACAGCCTCTTTCTCTGAAAATTCTTCAGCCTTTAACGGGAAATCTTGTCTGCTTTCCCCTACAGTCTCCTCTGCCCGTTCCATCATTCCATACCATTTGTCTCTCAAGGCATTGTCTGCAGGAGTAAGCTTACGCCCAGTTTCAAGCGTCAAGTCAAGAAGACACCTAAGGAAAGCTTTCGCTCCACACCATACTACCCCTGTCTGACATCCGAACATATCGTGCGGTCTACCGTCCTCGTTCACTTCCCAATGGTCACCCACCGTAAGAGAGCGCAACAGGTTCCTCAGATTCTTGCTTACCAGCGTTCCGCCCATGGATAAAAGAAAGTTTACCGGCAACCGTTTCAAGTCATCCGTACATTCAGACAAGGCATTGTCGAACGGGCGTGCTGCGGCCGTTGCCAAAGGCTCTGCCACGACGACATAATATTTCTGGAGTTCACGAACAATCGCATCCAATTCAGAATCCGCCTCCCTCATCTGTCCTATTACTATCATCCCCATCTCTGAGGAAACAAAACGCCGTATCGCCTGTTCCGCCAGTGTTCCCACTCCTGCTTGCGTCAGATCAGAAGCCGTAGTTAAAATATTTCTTGCCTCGGGCAGAGTATCTGCATTAAATCCGAAAAGCGGTTCCTTTAGATGAACATTCACATGAACCGGACCCTTTGCTCCGCTTACAGCAGCGTTCAGAGTCATATTGAGGAGCAATGTCGACAAATCAATCCCGAGACTGTCGTCGGCAGTGATTTCAGAAACGCTCGTCTGTTCTCTCACGACATTAGCCAATGCGCCATCCTGACGTATCGTCTGTCCGTCATTGCGGTCTATCCATTCCTTTTGGCGGTCAGCCGAAATAACGATAAGCGGCACATGCCTGTAATACGCTTCGGCAACTGCCGGAGCAGTATTAAGTAAAGCCGAGCCGGAAGTAACACATACCACAACCGGCCTTCTCGTGGCAAGAGACATGCCAAGTGCATAAAATGCAGCGCTGCGCTCATCAGTAACCGCCGTACAGGCAATATCCGGACATTCCATAAAATTGTTGACAAGCGGTATATTCCTTGACCCTGGGCAAACCACAGCCTGTTTTACCCCTTTCGCCACGAGCAGCGAAGTTATCAGATTAACGATTGTCTTGTCGCTATACATATTCCATTCGTCGTATTTAGTAGATTCAACAATGTTTTTTCAAATTCCAAGCACATTCCGCATGGCACTCATCTTGCGCTGCGTCTCTTTCCATTCGTCCTCTTCCCTGCTGTCAGCCATTATTCCTCCCCCGGCAAAGAGTTCCGCTTTGTTTCCTCGAATATTCATGCAGCGCAGAGTAACATACAGTCTGAATTCATCATCTCCAACGAAGCCACTAAAGCCACTGTAATATTTTCTTTCAAGATGCTCTCCATTTCGTATAAGAGCCCAAGCTGCCTCCTTTGGCAGTCCGCATACGGCAGGAGTGGGATGCAATGCCGACACAAGCGAACAGGGGGCAGCACTTTCTTTCATGTCAAAGAAGAAATCAGTTCTCAGATGCGACACGCAACCAGCCTTCACTGTAAGTGGTCCCACCTCTGAAATCCCGTCAGCAAAGCCTTTAAGCATTTCCTTGATATATAAAGCCACATAGCGTTGTTCCGCCATATTCTTTTCGCTCCAGTTGTTCTTTTCAGTCTCCTGTTCAGTCATTGTTCCGGCAAGTGCCATCGTATGCCACCGTTCCCCGGTTTTCTCAAGCAGCACCTCAGGTGTTGCCATCAGCCACGCTCCGGATGTAGCAGTATCTATCAGTGCTACAAAAGAATCCGGATACAAGAGACAAGCCTTTCTGAAAAGTGAAGAAAGGTCTTGCATATCATCCATCTCAAGCATGCAGCTTCTTGCCAAAACTGCCTTATTTACCTTTCCACTCAGTATTGCTTCATGAAAGGCATTGTAGTCCTCGGCATATTGCCGTCTGTTTTCATCAGCAGATTTTCCTTTATGAATGTTTATATCAGCCACCTCCAGGATATTTTCTATACGTCTCTTTTCTCCGGGAAGAAAAAGCAGCGGTAAAGAGCTTGAGCTTTCAAAAGGTGCAAATACGAATCCTGTCATTCCGGCAAGTTTCTCAATAGTGTCAGTCGAGACCGTTTTGCAAGTATCAGACTCTACAAGGTAACAGTCCTCTTTTCCGCCAGGATAGCGAAACAGGGCATAATCGCGTTTCATTAAATGTCAAGCTTTTGTTTTTGGTGTTATAATATAATTCGTTACATGTACGGTAGAAATAAGCTCTCCGTTCGAATTGTTGATTTGCACGTCCCATACGTGCAGTTTCCGCCCTTTGCTCACGAGATGTGCAAGTGCCGTAACGGTATCTCCCTCCTCTACCGCCTTTACATGGTCTCCGCTGACACTTATGCCCACACATATCTTCCCTGGACAAAGTGCCGTAGACCCTACACCGGCAAGATTTTCGGCAAGGGCAAGCGAGGCGCCGCCGCTCAGGAATCCAAACGGCTGTCTGTTTCTCTCGTCAACCTTCATCCTTGCCATACACATATCGTCGTCGGGGGTTGAGATAAATTCCATCCCCAACGCTGTCGAAAGATTCGGTTTCTTCTCTATTATTTCTTTTATCTTGTCTACATTCATATTTCTGCTTTTTATTTCATGGAAGAATATTTTTAAAAAATTATCCCCCGATATCACATCGGAGGATAATAACAACACAAACACAAATATAACATGCCATAAAGGCACGTATTCAACAAATCTTAAATCTTTATTTTCCTACTGTATTCCGTCAGCACGAAGTTTCTGCTGCCACTTCCAAGCTGAGCGCAAGGTATCCTCGATAGGAACCTGGGCTTTCCAGCCGAGAACCTCGTTTGCCTTTGTCGGGTCAGCCCAAACTTTCTCTATATCGCCCTCACGACGCGGGGCAAAGTTCCAGTTCAGCTTAACGCCTGTAGCTTTCTCGAAGCCTTCCACAATCTGCAGAGTGCTCAAGCCTTTACCTGTTCCGATATTGAATATCTCAACGGGATCCGTATCGGCAGTATGCAGAATGCGCTCCATCGCCTTTACATGTGCCTTTGCCAAATCCATAATATCGATATAGTCGCGTATACAAGTACCATCCGGGGTATTGTAGTCGTTACCGAAGATTTTCAGTTCCTTGCGGATTCCT
>DBKQ01000108.1 GCA_002298545.1 Prevotella sp. UBA746 | reverse complement strand
AATAAAAATGAATGAATTCATTTTGTATTGCTCTCGATTTGCACTATCTTTGCCAACACAAAGAGAAAATAAATGAAACGATTCATACATATAATACTTACACTGACAGCTATTACCTTTGTCTGTGCAACACAGATATGGGCGCAAAACGACATGATTACCGTGAGATACTCTACTGACGACGGACTGCCTTCGAATACGGTATACACCACTCTGAAGAGCAAAGACGGATTCATGTGGTTCGGAACATGGTACGGACTGTCATCGTTTGACGGTACAGAATTCACACCTTACGTGATTCGACGCAACCAGAAATCAGACATTCCCCCACGAAAGGTTATCAATATGGTTGAAGACAGATGCAACAATATCTGGATACGAACAACCGACAACCGTCTGTACCGTTTCGACAAGACAACGGAACGCTTCAACGATATGTACTCCGAACTGAAACGTGTGGCCCCCAACCTGCGCGTTATCAAGGTGCAGACGATGGACAACGGCAACACCTTGCTCTACACACGCGACAAAAGTCTGTATGAGGTATATACCGACAAAGACAACGCTCCCGTTATAAAACTTATATACAACGCACGCCATGACATTGACCGCACTACACTCCGACTCAAGCATAACGTAATTGGCGAAACGGTAAGATACATTTTTTGGCTCGGACCAAACTACGAAGTTACTACCGTTTCTAAGGGGAGACATACCATAGGCAAAAAAATTCTCGGCAACCTTACAAAAATACAGAATGCCACTTGTTTCAATACAGCCAATGGAAAAGTTTTCATCGGAAACTACAACGGCCTTGTTTCGTGTATTGACATCAACAACGGACGAAAATTCACACTGTGTCCCGCTGCAGGCGAAAAGATAACAACAATCACGCCTATCGGCAAAAACATATATATATCAACAGGAAATGCTATCTACCGTAGCACGAAGCGCATTGCAACAGTAAGCACTCAGGCTGAAACCTCATTCACCGACAAATACGGAATGTTGTGGCTATACGGGATGAATGGCGGACTGACTCTCTTTAATCCACAAAACAATGTCGTACGACAGTTCCCTACCCCACAGGGAACAGCCCTAAACAGCGTGAAATTCTGCGATGCCGGCGCAAACGGACTTTTCATCTTGCTACGCAACGGAAAGGTGTGGCAATACGACCGCACTTCTTCATCAATGAGCGAACTTAACCCTCTCGGCAAAGAAAACTCATTTGAACTCCCTTTACACCATATCACACCAACAATACAGCAAGACGTAAAGTTTAACGACATAGACATCGACAGCAACGGACTTCTATGGCTCTCGTCTATCAACAACGGAGTGTACAAAATACGGTTTCCACAAAAACTGTATTCATACCTCTATGCTCCCCTGCTTGCCAACGACGTGAGTCCTATCGACAACAGCTACGGCATTCGCTCGCTCTTCCAAAGTCGCGACGGAAGTCTGTGGATTGGCACACGGCGCGGAAACCTTTATTGCATCGACCCTAAAACCGGCAAGACTAAAAGAACCGTCAGCGGCATACACGGCAACGTATACAATATCATGGAAGACACTGCCGGAAACCTGTGGCTCGCATCAAAAGGCGGCGGACTGATGAAGGTAGCGAAAAAAAAGGCAGCTGCTGGAGGCGTCTCCGTAACCGAATACAGACATAACCCTAACGACCGTTACTCCATCAGCGACGACAAGGTGTACTATACCTTCCAGGACTCTCACCATAGGATATGGGTCTGCACCTACGGAGGCGGTTTGAACCTAATGGTAGAAAGAAACGGCAAGACGGTTTTCATAAACAAGAACAACGAGCTTAAATCTTATCCCGGCAACGACCTGTATCAAAGCGTAAGACAAATCGTGGAGGACAAGAACCATACGCTATGGGTGGCAACGACAGACGGACTGCTTGCCTTTGACGCTGATTTCAAAAGTGCATCGAAGATACGCTTTAACAATTTTCGCCAGAACAACAATACTACGGTTGTTGACAACGACATATATTCTCTGCTCAAAGACAGCCGTGGCAATATATGGATAAGCATCTTCGGATGCGGTCTCAACAAGGTAGCGTTTTACAATGAGAACACCGGCAGGATAAAGCTTACGCCACTAACGGCAAACAACCAGCAGAGCAATATCGTGTCGACTGTAACCGAGGACAAGAATCACCGTCTGTGGTTCACGAGCGAAAACGGTCTGTCGTGTATCGACGAAGACAACGGCAACATCCATACCTACGGATTTCTCGACGGTTTTCTAAGAAGTAAAATCGAAGACAACACCTCAATATCGCTCAACGACGGGCGTATGCTTATAGGATGCAGGGAAGGGATTATAGCGTTCAGTCCCGACAAGGTGGAAAGAGCCAACGACTACCCTACCCCTACATTCATCGTCGACTTCAAGGTTCTCAACCGCAGTCTCGACAGTTTCGAACCGTCTATCTGCGACGTGTCGCCCCGTTATGCAAAAGAAATAACGCTCCGCCACAACCAGAACATGTTCTCCATAGAGTTTGCCACTCTCTGTTTCAACGGCAAAAAGAACATCACCTATACATATATCCTCGACGGATACGAGGAACGGTGGCACACGGGCGACAACAGTCGGGTGGCATCATACGCCAACGTGCCGCCGGGCGAATACACCTTCAGGGTGAAGTCTGCCGACGGCAATTCTCCTGAGCGCACGCTGCGCATAACCATTCTGCCGCCGTGGTGGGCTACATGGTGGGCATACACGATATACTTCCTCCTCTTCTGCGGTGCGCTCTACGGTGGAATACGCATTGCCCTTACCATGCTGCGGATGCGCAACGAGGTATATATCAACAACAGACTTGCCGAACTGAAAATCCGTTTCTTCACCAATATCAGTCATGAGTTGCGCACACCGCTCACTCTCATACAAGGACCTATCAGTTTGCTGCGCCGCGACGAGAAGCTCTCTGCCACAGGAAAGGAATACCTGCAGCTCATCGACCGCAACGCCAACAAGATGCTGCATCTTGTAAACCAGATTCTCGACTTCCGCAAGGTGCAGAACGGCAAGATGCCGCTCCATCTGTCGCATGCCGACATCTGCGAGATAGTGAAAGCTATTCTCGACGAATACCGTATGGCGGCAACCGACCGCAACATCCGGCTTAACGTTATAACTCCAGAAGATTCGCTCATGGCATGGTGTGATGCCGAGAAAATCGGTGTTATAATAAACAATATGGCGAGCAATGCCTTTAAATACACACAGCCGGGAGGCAATATCACGGTTACCGTTTCTGAAGATACCGGCAACAAGCTGTGTCGCATCCGGGTGGAAGACGACGGGGCAAGTATTCCGGAGCAACAGCTTGAAACTATCTTCGACCGCTTCTCGATGGCAGACAATGCCACGTCATCTGACACGCAACAAACGGGAACAGGCATCGGATTGAGTCTTTCCCGCGAATATGCCCTCATGCACCACGGCAAGATATGGGCAGAAAACGTTGCCGGAGGCGGAGCCGCCTTCACCGTGGAAATTCCAACAAATAAAGAGGTGTTTGATGGAGACAACACAGAACTGCTGTTCGATGACAATACGGCAGCAGCAGAATTGCCGGAGTTATCCGGTAGTCCACAGAACTCTCAGAATTCTCAGGACTCCCAGAGTTCCCAGCCTTCAGCCCCCTCCGAGAACATCCTTCTCGTAGAAGACAATGCCGACCTGCGCCGAATGCTCACGCTGCAGCTCAGCCGACAGTATAACGTAACAGCTGCCGCCGACGGCATAGAGGCTTTGGAAAAGATAAAGCTAACTCCGCCCGATCTCGTCATCACCGACCTCATGATGCCGCGCATGGACGGAGCGGAACTGCTTCGCCGCATACGCCAGGACTTCACGGTGAGCCATGTGCCGGTAATCATTCTCACGGCAAAGAACGGCGACTCCGAAAAGTCTCATCTTATAGCCAATGGCGCCAATGCCTTCATAACGAAACCGTTCAGCCACGAGATGCTCTCTGCACGTATCCGCCAGCTGCTACAGGAGCAGAGCACTTTCCAGCGCAAGATGCTGCTCAAGAGTCAGCAGGCAGAAAGCACTTCTACTGATGCTGCCGATGAATACGAGAAGCATCTGGCAAGGAAGGATATGGAATTTATCGACAACATACGCTCCGTTATCGAGGAGAATATGCAGAACGAGGACTTCAATATCGACTCTATCGCCGAAACGGCAGGCTTGAGCCGCTCTGCCTTCTTCAAGAAGCTGAAGAGTCTTACGGGACTTGCCCCTGTAGATTTGGTAAAGGAGATCCGTCTGTCGAAGGCAGAAAGACTTGTTGCCACTACCGACAAGAGCATCTCTGAGATTGCCTATTCCGTAGGCTTCAAGGAGTCGAGCTATTTCGGCAAATGCTTCAAGAAAAAATTTGGCATGACGCCACTCGAATACCGCAGTATGAAAGTCGGGAAAAAGTAAGTCCATAATATATATTACAGACAAAAAGAGTGTCGCATAAAACAGATTTACCGATTTGGGGTTAATAAAGATTAAAATACCTATTTATATATTGGTATTTGAAATAAAATAAATACCTTTGAAGCGTAATTTTTACAATCAAACGAAATAGAACAGACAATAATATCAAACATCTAAAAAAATAATCTTAAAAACTTAATGTAACATGAAGAAAATCTTTACTCTTGTATCAGTAGCGCTATGCGCAATGACAGTAAACGCTCAGGAAGTTTGGAAAGCAGCAGAATTCGACCTGTCGACAGCAACACTTCAGACTCTTACAACCGGTATCTATGCCGGTGGAACAGCTGACGCTCCAGACACAAGCAAACCGGGCGAGCTGAAGACTTCCACAATCACCGCTTCAACAACAAACGTAACATTCACCGCAGAGTCTACTCCAAACGGTGATAAAGAACTTCAGGATGCAGCTTCGGCTTGGCAGCTGAAAGGCACCGCTGACGGCAACGACGCTCTTATCGTTGACGGATGCAACCCTCAGTTTGCACAGTATCTTATGGGACAGGGAAACCCAGAGGCACTTCACTGGGAGTTTGACGAGGAGACAGACAACGGTACTGCACACCGCGTATACGGAACATACTGGAACCCGGGCGACGAAATGCCGGCAAAGGGTCTGTATCTGAAATTCGAGACAAAGGCAGCCGGAACTCTTAAAGTTGCCATCTACGGCAACAAGAACGCCAACCCTACATACATCGTTGACGCAGCAACAAAGCAGCCATTGGCACCGTCTACAGTAGATGTTTCCATCTTCTACCAGAACACAGGCTTTGCCTTCAAGGGCAGCGTTGACACTGGCGATGCTGAATATCTGAACACCGGCAAACAGGCAGACGACTACGTTCTGCAGCACACCAACGGCATCACTCAGAACCGTCCTGTTCTCGGCTACGTATCATTCCCTACAGAGGCTGGCAAGACATACTATATGTTCAACACCAAGAGCCAGATCGGTATCTACGGCTTCGAGTTCACTCCGGGTTCTACTGGCATCAGCGACATCACAGCCGACAAAGCTAATGCCGACGCTCCTGTATACAACCTTGCCGGTCAGCGCGTAAGCAAAGACACTAAGGGTATCCTGATTCAGAACGGCAAGAAATTCGTAGTGAAATAAGAGTAGGAGGGTGTGTCAAAAGCTCAAA
>DBKQ01000043.1 GCA_002298545.1 Prevotella sp. UBA746 | reverse complement strand
CCCACGCTATAGCGCAGGCGTTTACAGAACTTACTCTTTCGTTTGTACAATACTTTAATTCTGGCAAAATTTAAGTGTTTCCGAACAAATTAGTAAACGCAAGTTTAATATTTCGTATTATGATGTAATCTATCTATTCTTTCTGTTTCTTATATTCTTTTCGTTTTAAATTGTTAGACATTATGGTAATCTTCATTCTGAAGCATGTCCTTTACAGTACTTCCATTTCGTCTCTCTTCATAATAAGAGGGTAACGTTCTGGATGCTTCAGACTGTCAATCTCCAAATCAATATTGAGCGTAGGCCATTCGATGGCGTTTCTGCCGCTCATTTGCACATTGAGCGCATCCATGATGCTGGCATTCTTTATCCATGGCATTCTGTTGTAGGAAATGAAGTAGTCGTTTCCTTTCACAGAAAGCATGATGCCTTTATCGTTTATCATCAAGACGCTTACCGACGTGTCTTGTAAATTTGATTTTAAAGTCGTCTCCATTTTCTTGAAGTATATTTTCGATATAACTTAATTCTTTGTTGTTAAAACCAAAGTTCTCCGCCAACTCTATTTCAGGCTCCAACCAATACTTAGCTTCTTTTTCAGCTTTGATGACATGAATATGTATCCTTGCTTCTTCGTTGGAGTATATTTTAAACACATATCCATTTTGCTCTTTGAATTTCGGACTCATAATTCTATTTTAAACAAACATATGTTTCATCACTCCCTTATTTTCCACTCCGCTATCGTTCTCGATATCTTCAGATTTTTTACTGATTACCACCACTTTCTGTCCTGTCTCATTGTAAGCACGTTGCGTAATTCCAATCAACCGTTCATTGGGGGTATTCTCCCCCTCGCCCTTGCCATAAAGACGCTCGTATGGCAGGAGTATGAAATTAAGATAACTCTTCAGACTGTCAGCATCCATGTGTTTCGCACCGCTCATGTCAAAGTGCAATATCGGATGTTTCACCCATTCCTTCTCGTAGTCGGCAATGGCAAGTCCGTTGAAAAGGTCTTTTCTTCCCTCGAAATAGGAGCGGAGTGTAGAGGCGAAGAGCGACTTCCCGAAGCGTCGCGGACGACTAAGGAAGACGTATTTCATACCCTTACGCATAAAGTCTACAATATACTGTGTTTTATCGACATACAGATAGTTGCCCTCGCGGATATTCGAGAAGGTCTGTATTCCAACAGGGTATTTGTTTATTATTTTCTCCGTCAACATATAAGCTTGTTTTCTATTTCCGTTGCTAAATTACTAAGTTTTCGGCAAAGGACAAAGTTTTTTGTACTTAAACTTGCCCTACGCTACATTATTTAATGAAACCTATTAAGTATAAGTAGCTATTCACAATTAGTTTATACAAACAACAAAACGTTTATATTTAAAACAACCGTCACAACCAATACAACCCAAACAACTTTCATGCTTGTCACGCACTCTGCGTGTTGTACTTGTTGTATTAGTTGTAATTGTTGTTTTTTATATTATCTCCACTGCCGTTTGTATAAAATAATTTTGACTTGTTACTTTTTCGGGGAATATTATATAACTTTGCATTTCTTATTACAACGACAGTTTATAACAAACAGCAATTGCCCATGAAATATAAAGTCTATACCCACAGGACTGACAACAGCATCGACGCTATACGCAACAGTATCGGAAAATCCATCGTCGTCGATTCTGCCGGGGATTTTTACAGTCAGCTGAATGAAGCGTGTAGCGAAGGACTGAACACAACAGGAAAGTATGATATACTGAAAAGCGTGTTCCGCCGCACCGTGGAACAAGCTACGGCAAACTGCAACATCTCCTTCGTGGGGCTTTTTGCAAAACTCGACTATTGCATAAAGGAGTTTCAAGTGCCCTACTCCATTGCCTCGCTCCTGCAGATGGCAAGAAAAGAGATGTTCCCGGAGTTTAACAGGAAAGAAGAGAATTCCGACGACACAATGGAACGCAACTTTCCACATAACCTGAAAGCCACCGCCTTGCTCGTTTACCACCTCTGCGGGAAAGAGGAAATACCCATCAACTTGAAGCTATTCTTCCCGAAAGCCGACAGAAAGAGTTCTTGGGGAAAGTTCAGCGAGAAGTTCTTGAGGGTTGTTGTGGAGAAATGGGACGACGACTTTATCTGGGCTACGGAGGAGGAGAACGGAACGACGATACAGATTTGCTACGGAAAGGAAAATCATATCCTGACCCTCAACGGGAAGTTCAGTTGGCAGTATCTTAAAGACACGCTATGGCAGGGAGCACAACTGAACCTCGTGCGACTGCGTCAAGACGAAAGAGGACTGTATTATTTGCCGGAGCTTATAATTCTTGAACCTGACTATCTCGTAAATATCACCACAATAGCCGGATGCTTCGAGACGTATGCCGAATCACCTTTCGTAAATCTCATAAACAAGCTGAAACCTCGACAGAATACCATGCCTATACATCTTGGTAATTTTGCCGGACAGATGCTCGACGATACCGTTCACGGCAGAAACATCACGTTTGACGACAGCCTGAAGGAGTTTATCAAGACGAATGCCCTTAATCTGATATCCTGCCAGGAGTTTATACATGATTTCGCAAGATTCAAAAACGACGCCAAGATTCAAAAGCGCAATATCGAAAAACTTATTGGCGAGGACCTAAAACACGACATAGGCAACTACGACACGAAGGATGCCATACTGGAACCGTCGTTCTTCAGCAACATACTCGGCATTCAGGGACGTATGGACTTTTTCTACAGTCAGGAGAACAACGACAACGTGAATGCTCCCGACAATAGATATATTATTATAGAGCAAAAGGCCGGCAAGGCTGCCTTTGTTCCGTTTTCGGCTCCGGGATACGACCCGAACGTTCCGGAGATGAAAGAGCAGCATCATGTGCAGCTGATTCTATACAGGGCTCTGTTTCTCTACGGTTTCAACAAATTCGCTAATCAGATTTCCAATTTCCTGCTCTACTCAAAATACAGTAAGGGACTGCTCGCCGTTCCGCAGAATCCGCAACTTCTGCTCAGCGCCATAAAGATTCGCAACCTTATTGCATGGAGCGAGATTCTATATGCAAAGGAGGGGCTGGATATTTTGCAGACACTTTCGCCCGACATGCTGAACATGAAGCATACAGCTGGGAAGCTTTGGGAAAACTACACCCGACCGCAACTGGCAGAAATTCTCGACCCTATACATGAGGCTTCGCCCCTGGAACGAGCATACTATCTCCGCTTTATGCAATTTATCGAGGAGGAAGCTCTGCTGTCTAAAGTGGGCAACAAGACTAAGGAAAGCTCTGGCTTTGCATCTGTATGGCACGACACCATCGAGGAGAAAAAGGCGGCTGGAAATATATACGACAATTTGTCTATCGCTGAATATGGCGAAGACGAGGGCGGCGTGTTTTCTGTTACTCTCAATTTCGGAGATTCCGTTTCTACTGACACCACAAATTTCAGAACGGGGGATATTGTTATTCTTTACTATTACGGGAAAGACGAGGTTCCTGACGCTTGCGCACAAATGGTGTTTCGAGGAAATATCGAGGGAATACGAGAGAAGAGTATCGTGTTAAGACTGCGTAACAGTCAAACTGACAGACAGATATTCGAAAAGCATAAAGATAAGCTTTGGGCTATAGAGCATGATATGTTTGAGTCATCTACAAGCTCACTTTACTGCGGGATGCAAAGTTTCCTTTCTGCCACTAAGCCTCGCCGCGACCTTATCCTTTTGCAGAGGGAACCGGAGATTGACACGACGCAAACTATCAAGGGGAGCTATGGCAGTTTCAACACTTTAGTAAAAAGGGCGAAACAGGCTCGAGACTTGTTTCTTATTATCGGACCGCCGGGAACGGGGAAGACGTCTTTCGGACTTGTCAACCTACTGAAAGAGGAACTGCTGGAGCCTGACTCCAACATCCTGCTGCTTTCTTATACTAACAGGGCGGTGGACGAGATTTGCAGTAAGCTGGTGGAGATTAAGGAGAAGGAGAATCCGGAATTTGACTTTATCCGCATCGGCTCTGACTTATCTTGCTCTAAGGAATACAGACCTTATCTGCTGCGCGAGATTTCGGCAAAATCGGATAAGGGAGGCAACGCCCTCATGCAGCGAATTAAGCAGACCCGAGTGTTCTGCGGTACTACTGCCGCTCTTAGCGCCAGCATGGCGTTGTTTAAACTGAAAAGGTTCTCGCTGGCAATAATCGACGAGTCGTCGCAGATTCTGGAGCCACATCTTATCGGACTGCTGTCTGCCCACGAGGATGGTAAGGAGGCAATAGAGAGGTTTGTGCTCATCGGCGACCACAAACAACTGCCTGCCGTGGTGCAACAGACACAGGAGGAGTCTGTGGTAAAGGATAAAATTCTGAATAGTATTCATTTAACCGACTGTCGTAACTCTCTGTTTGAAAGACTGTTGAATCAGTTCAAAACAGACAGCGGATACGATAGTCGCTTCGTTTATATGCTCACCAAACAGGGACGGATGCATCAGGATATTGCCGCATTCCCGAACCAAGCTTTCTACGGGGGTAAACTACAGGTTGTACCCTTGGAACATCAGCTATTGCCGAATATGAACGTCAAGTCTGACAACGGCATAATTAATATGCTTGCCACGAGGAGGATTGCATTTGTATGTTCAGAACGTCCGAAGTACTCTCTGTCGGGAAAGACGAACTCCATTGAAGCGGAGATGATTGCAAATACAGTGTACCAGATTTACCAAATTACAAAAGATCGCTTCTCAACAGAACAGACGGTTGGCGTTATCGTGCCGTATAGAAATCAGATTTCTACCGTACGCAATGCTATAGACAAATTCAACATCCCGATTCTCCACGACATTACTATCGACACCGTAGAAAGATACCAGGGCAGTCAGCGCGACTATATCATCTATGGTTTTACGATACAACAGAAATACCAGCTTAACTTTCTTACCGACAATGTGTTTGAGGAGGATGGCATGCTTATCGACCGCAAACTGAATGTGGCTATGACTCGTGCTCGACTTAACCTTGTGCTTATCGGTAATCCTTGGCTACTGAAGAAGAATGTTACTTTCAAGAAACTGATGGATTTTATCAAGGAGAAAAACGGTTTTATCGATGTTTCTCATGATGATTACTGCAATGGCAATTTCTCTATACCTCAATAAATGAATAATGTTATGGACAACAATTTAAAACAACGAATAATATATCTCGCCGAAAAATACGAGACAAATGATTTCCTTCCTGCCGACCCAAGCTCCTTTATGCACAAAGTGAAGGGCTCACGTAACCAGGAAGCTATGGCGTTCCTCGCCTCCTGTCTGAGCTATGGTTCAAGGAAACAGTTCTTTCCTAAGATACAGTTTCTTCTCGATGCTGCCAAAGGCGAAATTGACCACTGGGTGCGCTCTGGAGAATGGAAGGACTGTCTCCCCGACTCCACCGACTGCTATTATCGCCTCTATACTTGCCACGACATGTATCAGCTACTCACAGCTTATCAGACTATGCTTATAGAATATGGTAGCATGAAGGATTTTATCCGCCAGGAAAATGCCACAACAGCTATCGAGACTGTTGCTGCCCTCTGCCGTTTCTTTGCCGACCATGACGCAAGCAAGATTATACCAAAGAACACTTCGTCGGCCTGCAAACGTGTCTGCATGTTCCTACGCTGGATGGTACGCAGCGACTCTCCCGTTGACCTCGGACTATGGGCAGACTTAATAGACCGCCGCTCGCTCATCATGCCGCTCGATACTCACGTAGTACAGGAGGCTCAGCGCATGGGATTGCTCAATAGCCGAACGGCAAGTATGTCTACTGCCCGCCGACTTACCGACGTTATGCTCGAGATTTTCCCCGAAGATCCACTGAAAGGGGATTTCGCCCTTTTCGGACTGGGAGTGGATGAATAAAATCAGAAGATAGGGCATAGATTAAACATAGAAAAACGTTTTTTCCTGCTTTGAACATGCAAACAGAAAACGAAATTGTTACTCGACCGGAAGAAAGCGGAATAAGGCAAGATTTTATTTCTCCCCCTTTTACGATTTTTCAAAAATAAAGTATCAAAGTATCACAAATTCAACTTATACCACTGATTTTCAAACACTTAACCAATGATACTTCTTCCCACAACGAGGGAGAAGTATCATTAAAAGTATCATAAAATCCGTAAGAAGTATCATATTTTCTTTACCAAATAACACATCCCGACGGCAAAACGCTTGTGCTGCAGGCCCTGCATGTTTGCCAAACGACGACCGAAGGCCATCAGACTTGACACCTTTACTGCCGAACCGGCTTTCTTGCGCAAATAATCGAAGATTTGTGCTGCCGTTAGATATTCTCCGTCTTTCTCATCATTGGTAATTTCAAAATACAGACGGAAATATTGCTCTATCGGTTCGACAACCTCAAACTGACTGTTGTTCTGTATCACAAGGCGAACCTGCTCCGAATCGAAGTAACTCTTCTCCCCTTTCCACAATGCTGCCAACGCCTGGGCATACAGTTGACGGTAGTTGGGACGCATACTGACATCAATAGGTCCGGTCAGTTCCACACCGATGAAACGACGGTTGCCCGAAGGGTCGCTGAGAATATCGCTCATGTTGCTCGTGGCAATAAACGAGGCAAGACGCGGAAACTCCTCTACATGACTGCCATAGGGACGCTTTATCTTCAAGGTTGGCAGCTGGATGAGATTCTTCAGAAAACCTTGTTGCACGGCAGGCGAAATCTGATTGAACTCATCAAGATTGACAAGCAGAAACTGCGACATCGCCTGAAGCACCTGCCGTTTTTCCGAAAGAATAAGATTGTCGTTGTAGCCCCACTGCAGCTCTGGCGGAAGGAGCCGACGACAGAAGGTACTCTTGTTGTAGCCTTGTCGCGAGATGAGTAGCGGAGCAACCGAGTTGCCATACTGACCGAAAGTGCCGCCACGCCACTGCTCTACCATCGCCAGGAACCAGGTATAGAACCAGTCTTCCCAATACGGATTCGACGTGGGCACCGTACGCGCCAAGGCACGGATATGATCCTTGCCGTCCCATTTTCCGCTACATTCATGCAGATACTCCTCTATCGGATTGTAGCTGCGGATATAATCCGACTCAAGGAAATTGCGCACATCCCTGATACTCACCCTTATATCGGCAAGCTGCACTTCGAGCGTCATTCTCTTCTGCACACGCGGATCTACAGGCAAATAACCAAGCCACGGTCTCTCCTTCTGCAGATATTCCACATACTTCATCACCGTATTGTAGCGAAACTCATAACGGTTTCTCAACAACTGCATCATGTTCGTAATGCAAGCCTTAACGCTATTCGTTTCGTCGTCGGTTTCGACTTTAGCATTTTCCGTAACTTCCTGATTCTCTTCATTATCCATAGAATAAGAAAGTCTGCTCGGCTCTATCATCATCGGCATGGCACCGGCATTAAAATAGGGTTCCGCATCCATTGTCATAAGGAAACTGCTGCGTAGCGACGGTTTCTCTCCTGCCAATGTGCCTTTTATAAGAGTTTGATACACGGGACAAATTCTTCTGTAAGCCTCGTCAAGGAGCTGTCCGGCAACCGTCTCATCTACAGGCAAAGACCTCTGTGCATCAGCATAGCTCACGAGTATAACGACGCTTCTGCCGTCGGCACCCTTGAAAGCGGCACTCGTAGACGGCAGCATTGCAGCAGCATGCTTGGCATTTTCCACAGCCTCATCGTTTTCCAACCCTTCAAACTGCAGGAAAAGCAGTCCGCTACACCCTTTCATCTGCAAATTACCGTTGGCGTCCTTTGAAAACTCAGCCGCAGGAATAACATGCTTCCACGTTGGCATGTCCTTATAATACCGGTATCCATCGCTCGCAAATGGTACATACTCACGGAAACGCGCCACCGTATTCCGCGCATCATCTTTCTTCAGACTTTCCACGAACTGTCCTATTTCCTTTGTCGATACGACAAACTTGTTTTTCTTGTCTGTATGTGCTATTGTTATCTTCATTTTTCGTTTGTTTTTATCGTTAAACATATTGCCCAAATTCCGTTCCACAGTTTGGGCACTCATTGCCCACGACCTTGGGCATCGATGCCCACAGCCTGTTCATCCATTGCCCACGCTGTGGGCAATGGGCTAAACCTCAGCAATTGGTGAAGTCAAGTTCCTCGGTAAAGTTATCAAACTCCACATCCGTATATCCCATATCTGCGAATATTAGTTTTATACATCTCTGTTGCTCAGGCAAAAGCTTCAGCTGTCCCAACTTATAGCGGTAGTACTGTCCCTTGCTTCCTAGAAAAGTCTTCATCCTCTCCCGTAGTTTTGGAGCATCTTTCTGCTTCACATCCTCAAACATTGAGTTGAAACCCCATGCCATTTTCACGCTACGCAACCGTGAGAAATAGTTGCATTCGCCATTTTGCAAAGCATCGGGGAATATTGCATAGCCCTTTTTCACACTCGTGTTCTTATACAAGGAACACAGGTAATGCAGACATTCGTCCTTCTTCTGACATTCCGTTTGGAAACAATAGGTTATCCGCTTTGGCAAATTCCCCGTTCTGAAAGCTTCTTCGAGCAATTCTTTGTTCTTCATGCTATTAATTTTTAATTTTAAACTTGTTTTTAAAGATAATGGTACCCTACCCTTATCCGCTACAAAATTACTAATTTTTATCCATAAAATGATACTTTTATGATACTTTTTATGATACTTCTTGTAAATTATTCAGAAAAGTATCATTTTCATATATCATTTACTTTCAGTATCTTACGATATATTTTTCCTCCCAAAATGATACTTTGATACTTTTTTCACGAAAAAACTTTTTCACCTGCGCGCGAGTATTATACGCGCGAGGAGATAATGAAGGAAAGGAGGATAGAAACAAGAAAGAAAATTGCATTTTTAAATAAACGAAAAACCTACCATAAATATAAATGTATCCAGAATTTCAATTCTAATCTTTGAAATTCTTGTATTTCCTCTCAATTTGCACTACCTTTGCAGCATCAGCATATGAAAAAGATTTTTATCATAATAATATTACTGCTGACGGCAACATGCCGATTTCAGCTTAAAGCAGCAAAACGGGCATTGATTATCGGCATATCTTGCTATGAGCAACACAAGCTGAGTCAACTCGACTGGCACCCCATACACGGAGCAAACGACGTGGCTATGATTGGCGCCACTCTGAAGAAGCAAGGGTTTTCTGTTGCAAGACTGACTAACAACAAGGCTACGGCACAGAACATCAGAAAAGCCTTCATCGCTCTAACCCGCCAATCACAGACTGGAGATATAATATATATACATTTCTCCGGACACGGCCAACCTGTGGAAGATTGCAACGGAGATGAACCCGACGGATGGGACGAGGCTATCGTGCCATACGATGCCGGACAGAAGTATGTGAAAAATGTGTATGACGGAAGAAATCATATCATTGACGACGAACTGAACGACCTCGTTACCGGAATACGAAGGAAAGTCGGGAAATCCGGATTTGTATATGTCGTTATCGATGCCTGCCATTCGGGCGGCTCTTCGCGTGGCGAAGAAAAAGAGGACTCTGTTTATATGCGCGGAACTGCCGAAGGATTCTCCCGCAGCGGCAAACGTTTTGTGCCACGTATAGACAGACGGGCGGTAATCAGTATGCCGACGGGGAAGAACATGGCTAACGCCTGCTATCTGGAGGCTTGCCGCTCTTATCAGACCAATGTGGAAATAAGAGTGGGAAAACATTATTACGGATCGATTAGCTATTATATTAATAAGGTGCTTGAGAAGCATCAACTGACAAAAGACACTCAATGGACAGAGAACGTGAGAAAATTGATGAGCGCCGACTGCCGCCTACTGCGACAGAATATGGTCGTGGAAAGGAGCGGAATATGAGGGTCATGATGCCATCATACAGCGCTAAGGTGCTCAGAGAATTCGCCAAAGAAGAGAAAACGAAGGTTTTGAACTTTCTCGGAAACAGATATGGACTGGACAACGACTGCTGTAGCGACATATTTCAAGAGGCATTTATCGTGTTGTGGCAAAATAACCATGACGGAAAGCTAAAGAATATGACAGCCTCATTGTCTACATACTTCATTGGCATCTGCAAAATGAAAGCTATGGAAATGCTACGCCACAGAGGGAAAACGGTTTCTGACAACGATATGCCGATATCGCAAAATTCCTTCGCTAAGGATAAATGTGATGAAATTCTGTCTGACTTCGACAGCAACCTACCACTTATTGAAAGAAAGGAGCGGCTGGTAAGACAGATTGTACACGACCTGCCACAACCGTGCGACAAACTGTTGTGGGGATTTTTCCGCGACAATCTCGCCATGAAGGCCTTGGCTGAGATGTGTAATTATAGCCTTGGCTCTGCTAAAGTAACGAAACACCGCTGCCAGGAAAAATTCAGGAAACGCTATAATGATTTGGTAAACTATTTATTTTGATAAGACTATTATGACAGACGACAATATTATGTCCTTGACAGACTCTATGGATTATGAAAGAATAGAGAAGTTTCTTAGGGGGGAGATGACTGCCGAAGAGGAAAAGGCTTTAAAGCAAGAACTTTCAGCAAATGAAGAGCTACGCTCCAAAGCTATTGCCATGGCTTATTTGGCAAAGGCTATGGATACCGTGGGACAGGAGTATGACGAACTCGTGAAAGATGCCTTATGGGCTTCAGATAAAGAACAGATAGAGGATATGATAGAAAATACTATTGGTCATAAATATTGTGATTATAGTATGTACAGACGAGCGCTGTCGGCTGCTGCCGTCGCACTGATTCTTATTGTGGGCGGATACCAATACTATAACTACCACATCACCACAGAACTCGGCGATGAGTATGCAATGGTATTCGCAGCCGACCAGCAAACTATATGTCGCGGAGCAGAAACATCACAGGACAAGACGATGACGAACGAACTGACCAACCTCTTTGCCAATGTAAAGAATGGCAAGAACCTGAAGGAAACAACCAAACGCCTGTCTTTCCTATGGCAGGTTTCTACAATGGAATACTTCAATGCTTATATTGACTACGCACCGCTCATAGGTTGGAACCTCGCTATTGCCCATTTGAAGAGCAATGAAAGGGATGAAGCAATGAAAGTGCTTACCGTACTTGCCGACGGTAGGTATGGTGATGCTATGACAAAGAAGGCTAAAGAACTGATGGAGAAATTAAAATAGGAACACTACATATTTTACATCATAACCAATTAAATTAAATTCAATTATTATGGTAGTAGTTAGCACAAGAGACTTCCGCACCAATCAGACCAAGTATCTGAATTTGGCGAAATCGGGCGAGCACGTTGTCCTTAGATCGCGTGCCGGTAGTTTCCGTATACTACCAGAAGACAGCAAAGATACTATTGATGCCCCTCGTGACTTGATGAAAGAGCTTAAAAACGCATTGACCGAAGTGA
>DBKQ01000044.1 GCA_002298545.1 Prevotella sp. UBA746 | reverse complement strand
CGTGAGATCCGTGTGAGAAAATAAATTTTTGTGTGAGAGAAAAATATCTGTAGGATATACGTGGGGATTAGTTTCCCACAGATTCCACGGATTAACACGAATTTGTTGTGGTATCGCTACAACTGAGGGATTGTATGCACTCTTGGGGAAAAGGCTTTTTAATTATCCTATAACAAAACGTATTATGGCATATAGTTCGGCAGCTGCAAGATATACGGCAACAATCATGGAACAACGACTCAACCCGCATGCCAAGGATTCTCCCCACGATTTGACACTACGGAAACGGTTTGTCGTTATACCATAAGTCGTGGCACACAACACAAGAGTAAGCGACAAAACAGGAACAAGACTGTCGCTGAAACTACTTGGAAACAGCGTTCCGTCAACGCTCAACAGTACGGCATGAGGGACGACAGAAAGCAAAGACATAACAAAGATAACAACGAACAGTTCTACAGCAACTATCACCATTCCTATCCGTGAACGAAAACCAAAATTAGTATAACCACGATCAGTAAAAGCCCTTGAAAGATCAGACAACAGTCCGCTCCGCTCCATACAACCGAAAGCAAGAGCGAGCAAAACAATCCAGACGAGGAGTGGAGTGCATAGATTATCCGTAAAATGGCCAAGTAGCCATCTTATACCATCGTTTCCAAGGACAGAACGGATCTGGCATTCTGGAAATATGGCACTGACAATCCATGCCTCTATTATAAAGACTCCTCCCAACACTATTATAGAAATCAAGATATAGGTCAGGAGACTATTAATTTCTCTATTCTTCATCCGGTTGTAAGTTCTCTATATCAAGAATATGCAGTTCGAATGCCCTCACCACGAGTCTTGTAGCATTAACACCAACCTTTCCGTTACCGTTAGGGAAAAGCTTCTGAACAAGTTCATTCTGACGTTTCTCAAGACTCTTAACGCCAAACGGAATGCCTCGCAGATTAGCAATTTGGTCTTTAGTATATCCGAGGGCAAGATGACGCAAGAAGCGCTCGTCGTATTCGTCAATCTCATAGTTGACCATTGACTCTTGGCGCATTATCTGTGATTTAATGTCATGCTTGAAGCGTTCAAGAATCTTACTAAGAATCGGTTGATTAAAGACATTCCTCTTTCCCGACATAACACTTATGACGTCGGCACGAGTAAGCATCTCACCGGTTTTTAGAATAATGCCATTACATCCTGCATCAAGTACATCAACCCAAAGCTTTTCATTAAGAGTTTCGCCAGTAAAGATAAGGACTTTAACATCCGGATATTTCTGACGAGTATCACGACAAAGTTCAACGCCAACTGTTGTAGAACCGCCAAGTCCTAAATCCAACAAGACAAGATCAGGTTCATTATCCTTCATCAGTCGCCAATACGCCGTCTCGCAGTCCGCCGTACCAATAATCTTTGCTTCTGGAATATCCGTATGGAAAATTCCCTCTGTTCCCTTCAGCTCAAGAGGAACGTCTTCTACTATTATTACCTTGAATTCTTTCATATCTTTTTATATTTTATCAGACAAGTTTCTCGTCTACCCTACTCTTCCAGGCAGCATAACGAGGAGCACAAGTCTACCATTATCATCTTCAGCTTTTATTCCGCAACCGAAACAGTTTGTTATATTCTCCATTTCCCGTATAATCTGTCGACATACCATATATGGGATATTGTCTATGCCTGCGGAGAACAAGCTATTTGCCCCCTCTTTAGGAAAACAAACATTCTCCATCAATGCAGTCAAAACCACTATACCCCGATTTTCACTCTTTACTGTATAATGCGGAGACTTGTTCATATTCTTCTTACGTAAAATATCAAACAACATGTCTAAAGCAAGTCTGTCGCCATATACCGAAACGGGGGCAACACTTAACAGGTCGGCAAGATTAACGACAGAGCATGTAAATGAATGAACGTCAGTCTGTTTATGAATCTGTGCGCAGAGAGCAAAATACAGTTCCCTATAGTACATCACAATATCACTCAACGCATCGAGTCCATCCTGCTTAGTCTCCATGTCATGAGACGTAACATACTGGTTTATGCGTGCAGGATAATACATTGTTTCATGTTTTATCGCACTAAGACAATTCTCAAGAATATTATTGCATACATACAAACGATCGCGCTCGTAGGTAACTTTACGGATAGAATCGGTTAAGGCACCACTCTTCCTAATGTTTTCATCCTCAGATGCCTTTGCACATGTCAAGGCATTAAAAATATCTTTATCCAAGGCGAAAATATCTGAATAATATTTCCTCTGCTTTATCTCTTGCATTTTCAATATTTTAGATTGGAGCGAAGAATTATCGAGAAGAACTTCTTTAATCTCAGAACACAAGTCATACAAAGAATGACGCCTCACAGTTCGACGATAAAAAATAATATAACAGGTTATAAGAAGTATGACGACGAGGATTGTCAGCATCGTAATGGCAATATTCTTGTTCGTCTCCGAACGCTGCATAATTCTGCAATATTCACCTAAAGAACCGTCTGCCGACACTTCCTTAAACAATTTCGTATAAATATCATTGTTATAGTCGTATACCTTCCACTTATGAAGTGCGAGAGCAGCCACTGCACATTCGTTTCTCATACCAAGAATTACAGAATAATCCATATCAAGTCCGGAACGGTACCACTGTATCTCTGCAGCATCTTCTGCATCCCCTCCTTGGCGCATAAGGCATTTCCCAGTAGGATACATCGTGAGATAATAGGCATTAAGACAACTTGCGACAGAGTCAGAATACTCTAATGTCTTAGAATACTCACCTCGGATATTAGAATTATAGGCAGAGTCAGCAAAGGCTGTAGCCTTATTAACATACGTCTTTTGCAAATCCGTGTATTTTACCTCCTTTTTATTCTGAGAAAAAGAAGAGGCAAACACAGAAAACAATATAAGAAACGCAGTTATACTACGCATGATGCCAGTTGGGAGTGTAAAGTAAAAACGACTCCCCTTACCCTTTTCAGAGTCAACAGACAATACACTCTGACTGAAAAGACTGCTGTATTTCTTATAGCGGTTTAGAATACCACAACAATTGAGCAAGCCAAAGCCATGACCTCCACTTATCTTACGGCTAAAAAGACTTGCCACTTCTTCCTTAGTCATGCCTTTTCCAGTATCACTCACGGATATTTCCACATTTCCGCAACAATCCTTGGCAAGAATTTCAACAACGCCACCTACAGGAGTGTTCTTACGGGCATTATCAGCTAAAGTGTTTATCATAAAAAGAGTAAGCACTTTGTCCGCCTTGACAACTGCATCTGTAGAGTGAACCTTTAAAGATAAGCCCTGAAGTGAAAAAAGTGTTTTGCCACGAGCCACGACATCAAAGACATCAGAAAGCGGGAAGCTCTCAATATGCAGTCCGACTTCTCCCTGACGCAGTTGAATCCAATTGGTAAGTACATCATTATATTTATCTATGACTTCCGTCAGTTCCCTAATATACACATAGCGTGCAACCTTATCTTTATGCGGCTCATCGATTCGGGCAAGTTTACTGATCTCTACCGACATTCTGTCAATAAGAGGTTTTATACTTTCAACAAGGAAAGCTTTTGCTCTATTTTCAATATTTCTCCGTTTATTGTTGTCTCTGTCGTAAAGGACAAGTTCCAGTTGTTCTTCCAAATCTTCAATATTTTCATTGAAATCGCTGTTTTTCTTTTTATTACGTCCAACAAAATCATTCAAAGCTTCATGTAAATCCCCAACATCAACATTATGTTTTTTCCCGTTCTTTAGCAATACAAAAACAAGAACGAAAAGTACAAAAGCCAATATAACGATACACAGAATCATTATATTCAAAACATTTGATGTCTTATCCAACTGAGTAGCCCGTGCGTCAAGTTCCATATCCTGACGGGTCTTTTCCTGCATGTCAAGATATATATTCCGGTTAACATCACTATCGTACTTATCATTCAATGAGGAATATACGATACTAAGTTGCTCACGAATACTCGCCACAAGATCAGGAGCCTGTTTTATTTTACCATTATCAAGAGCGAGAGTATAGTTGAGCCAATGAAGAGCAGACGCATTATCCCCTATTCCCCAATAACACTTGGAAAGAGTGCGCAGGCTACCAGCCACCTGATAGGTGTCGCCATATTTAGAAAACATGTCGGCAGACTTCTGTGCGAGATAGCCGGCAAGGAGCGTATCCGGCATGTTGTCGGCATTTATATATCCCATAGACACCTTATTATTACCGACAAGGAAACTACGATCCGACTTGTCGAACAACAATTCGCCAAGAGCCTGCAAGGCATTTGCTTCCCAATAGACGAAATTATAATGCTTTGACAACAGATAGCACTCCAAAAGTCTGTCATATTCAGTCTGAAGCACAGAACGTTTATTCTCACCCGGTATCATGCCACCACTCCCCGTTTGGTAGAGCCAGTTAAGATATTGGGCAGTATCACTCTGAATAAGCTCCTTGCGGTCGATATCATTCAGTGCATTTCTTGACTGTCCTAACAGTCCGACATAATAATAATATGTAGAGGTAACAAAAGAATACTCCGATTTGGCATAATTGAAGCGTCTACGCAGATGAGACGAGAGATTGTCCTCTTCCTCTTTTATTCTTAACATCCGCTTGCGTGCACGCTCCTTATAATCATAAAATTTCTTATTAAGAGCCTGACGTTGACATAGACGCATATATTGAACATCAGCAACAAAAAGTTCAATCTGGTTATCAGTTATTATATATACACTGTCTAATTGTCGTGACGCGGCAGAATAATTCATGTGTGCGATATTGGCAAAAGAAAGATTATTAAGAGCTTCTGCCTTGCCTGAAGGATAATCAGACGAGAGACGCAATGCTTCAAAGGCATACTTAGCAGTACTGTCAATATCACGATAATGAAAGTCATAAGATATACTGTTTAGCTTGTCAGCTTCGTTATTACAACGATAGTCAGTGCAAGCCAAACAAAGAAAAAGGCTCCATAAGCACAAGATGCAGATGGAGCCTTTACTAAATCTTATATTATGCGCGAGCCTTAGCAATGTAACCTAAAGCCTCAACACACTTGTCAGTGATAGCCTTCCAATTCTTAGCAGCTACGACATCCTTAGGGAAGAGTTTTGAACCCATACCAACGCAATATACGCCAGCTTTGATCCATGAAGTAAGATTCTCTTCGTCTGGAGAAACACCGCCAGTAACCATCAGTTTTGACCATGGCATAGGAGCCATAAGTCCCTTAACCAACTTCGGACCGAGAACGTCGCCTGGGAAGATCTTGCAAAGATCGCAACCAACTTCCTGTGCAGCACCTACCTCAGAAACGCTTCCGCATCCTGGTGTATAGGCAACCAAACGACGATTACAGATTTTTGCAATCTCCGGGTTGAACAAAGGACCAACAACGAAGCATGCGCCAAGCTGGATATAAAGAGCAGCAGTAGCTGGGTCAACAACTGAACCTACGCCAAGAGCCATCTCAGGGCACTCAACAGCAGCAAATTTCACAACTTCCTCGAATACCTCATGAGCGAAATCGCCTCTGTTAGTAAACTCAAAAGCACGAACACCACCTTCATAACAAGCCTTTACTACCTGTTTTGCAACCTCTGCATCCTTGTTATAGAATACAGGCACCATACCTGTCTGACCAATTTTGTTCAGGACAGCTATTTTATCAAATTTTGCCATTTTATTATTATTAATATTATGAAAGTCAGACAGGGGAAAGAACGCCCCTATCTGACAATATTTAAATTTTAGCGCTGAACACGACCAGAAGCATCGCCACCAGCCAAATTCTCTACTTCCTCCTTGCTCATCAAGTTGAAGTCACCAGGAATAGTATGCTTCAAAGCTGATGCTGCAACTGCGAACTCAAGAGCCTTGCCCTGATCCTCCGGCCAAGTAAGCAGACCGTGGATAAGACCACCAGCAAAGCTATCGCCACCACCTACACGGTCGATGATAGGCATAATGTCATAGTGCTTGCTCTGATAGAAATCCTTGCCGTTGTAGATAAGAGCCTTCCAGCCGTTGTGTGTTGCAGAGTAAGACTCACGCAATGTAGAAACTACATACTTGAAACCAAACTCCTTCATCATACCCTTGAAGATTCCATAGTAACCCTCAGCGTCAGTCTTACCGCCCTCAACGTCTGCATCTGGCTTGAAGCCAAGGCAGAGCTGTGCATCTTCCTCATTGCCGATACATACATCAACATATTTCATCAAAGGTTTCATGATGCTCTGTGCTTTCTCTGAAGTCCACAGTTTCTTGCGGAAGTTCAAGTCGCAGCTTACAGTAACGCCATGACGCTTTGCAGCCTCACAAGCAAGCTTTGTCAACTCAGCAGCCTTGTCGCTGATAGCTGGAGTAATTCCACTCCAGTGGAACCACTGTGCGCCTTCCATTATTGCATCAAAATCGAAATCAGAAGGATCAGCCTCTGCAATTGAGCTTCCTGCACGATCATAAACGACCTTTGAAGGACGCATTGAAGCGCCAGTCTCGAGGAAGTAGATACCAAGACGATTACCACCACGAGCGATAAAATCTGTATGTACGCCATAACGACGAAGAGCGTTTACAGCACACTGACCAATCTCGTGTGTAGGAACCTTAGTTACGAAGTAAGCCTCATGTCCATAATTTGCTGCGCTGACAGCAACGTTAGCCTCACCGCCACCATATACTACATCAAATGAATCACTCTGGATAAATCTCTTCTGACCTGGAGAAGAAAGGCGAAGCATAATCTCGCCCAATGTTACAACTTTAGCCATTTTGTTTTATTAAATTAATTGTTTAAGATAAATTTTTTGTTTTATCGGTATTCATTAAAGCCTCAACAAAACGCGACAAAAAAAGCGCATAAGTTTTACGACTCATGAAAAACGTGAACAAAATTAGTATTTTATCCTTAATCACACAAATAAAACACGAAAAAAAAGCAATTTAAATAAAAATGAGCGCAAATATGCTGACCTTTTCATATTTTTTACTAAATTTGCAAAATAACTAATTCAGAAAACTTTTTAATCATAAGATTATAGAAAAACAATATGGCAGATAAAGTCAGGATTAAAGATATTGCCGAGAAGTCTGGCGTTTCGGTCGGTACTGTCGACCGGGTGCTCCACAATCGTCCAAACGTATCAAAAGAAGCGAGGGAGAAGGTTGAGAAAGTACTTAAGGAAATAAACTACCAGCCAAACATGTATGCGAGTGCACTTGCATACAACAAATCGTACACTTTCTACTGCATTATTCCGCAACACGATTCTGAGACATATTGGGAGGAAATCGAAGAAGGAGCAGCAAAGGCATGCGAAATGAGAAGAGATTTTCATATTGACGTGGAAATTCTTTACTACAAGCGCTTTGATTCAAAGTCATTCACACAAGTGGCACATGAGTGTTTGGAAAAGCAGCCAAATGGTGTCGTTGTAGTACCGAGCGACATGCCTGCGACAAAAAAGTTCTGTGAAGTAATGCACGAAAGAAGCATACCGTTTATTCTCCTCGATTCATACATTCCAGACTTGAACCCATTGTCATTTTTCGGACAAGATTCTTTTTGCAGTGGTGTATTCGCAGCAAAAATACTAATGCTCATTGCGGGAAACGACAAGGAGATAATGCTCTTGAAGCAGATGAAGAACGGTAAAGTTGCAAGTAGACAGCAGGAAAACCGCGAGCAAGGATTCAGACATTACATGAGTGAGCATTTTCCAAAAATCAAAATCACAGAGCTCGACATTCCAGCAGAAGACCACAAGGAGGGCTATGACAAAAAACTTGAAGCTTTTTTCTCATCACATCCAGATATCCGCAATTGTATTACACTTGGCTCGAAAGCACATATTGTAGGGGAATTCCTGCTGAAGACAAACAGAAGGAACATTCAAATTATGGGATATGATATGGTAGGAAAGAACGCTCAATGCCTAAGACAAGGTTCGGTATCTTTCCTTATCGCACAACATGCATACATGCAAGGTTTCAATTGCATAGACTGCCTGTTTAAGGCTATTGTATTACACAAGAAAGTTGACCCAGCTAATTACATGCCTATCGAGTTGCTTTCAAAAGAAAATGTAGACTTCTATAGAAGGACACAACTTTAATATTAATATGTAAACAAATTACAATTAAAAACAATAACAGTATGAATTTATCATCTTTTATCAAAATTAACCCTGCCGACAGCGTAGTGGTTTGTCTGCGACCTTTTAAGAAAGGCGAGAAAATCAATGTCGACGGCAAGGAAATCGAAGTACTTCAAGACACACCTGCAGGACACAAGGTCTTAATTAAAGATGCTCCTAAGGGGACGAACATCATCAAATACGGCTACCCTATAGGTCATTCAAAGGAAGATCTTGTTATGGGCCAGTGGGTAAACGAGAATAATTTAAAGACCAACCTCTCCGGAACTCTTACATATGAATATCATCCCGTAAACGAAGTTCTTAATATTAAAAAAGACAAGCGCACATTCAAGGGATACAGAAGAAAGAACGGTGAGGTCGGCGTAAGAAATGAAATTTGGATTGTTCCTACAGTAGGATGTGTAAACGGAATTTCGGATCGCCTTGCAGAAATGCTACAGAAGGAAACAAACTTAGAAGGCATTGACGCAGTACATTCATGGCACCACAACTACGGTTGTTCACAATTGAGCGGTGACCACGAAAACACACGTAAGGTATTGAGAGACATCGTCCTTCACCCTAATGCAGGAGCCGTCCTCGTTGTAGGACTCGGTTGCGAGAACAACCAGCCGGATAAGTTTGAAGAGCTCCTCGGAGACTACGACAAGGACAGAATAAAATTCATGGTTGCACAGAATGTCAAAGGAGACGAAATCGAGGAAGGAATGAAAATTCTGCGCTCACTTTACAACATAGCAAAGGAGGACAAGCGTACAGACTGTGAATTAAGCGACTTGCGCATCGGACTGAAATGTGGCGGTAGTGATGGTTTCAGCGGCATTACAGGAAACCCACTTGTTGGAGAATTCTCTGACTTCGTAGTGGCACAAGGTGGAACGACAATACTTACTGAAGTTCCAGAGATGTTTGGTGCCGAGACTATACTGATGAATAGATGCAAGACACCAGAATTATTCGACGAAACAGTAAAACTTATTAATGATTTCAAGGAATATTTCTTGAGTCATGGTGAACCTGTAGGAGAAAATCCGTCACCAGGAAATAAAGCCGGCGGCATTTCTACCCTTGAAGATAAAGCCCTCGGATGTACACAGAAATGTGGACGCGCAATGGTTAGTGGAGTTTTGGGATATGGAGACAGACTTAAGGTTAATGGTCTGAACCTACTTTCAGCTCCAGGTAACGACCTTGTAGCCTCAACAGCACTTGCTGCTGCCGGATGTCAGATTGTGCTGTTCACAACAGGAAGAGGAACTCCATTCGGAACATTCATTCCAACAATGAAGATTTCGACAAACAGTAATCTGTACAACAACAAGTCTAACTGGATTGACTTCAACGCCGGCGAACTCGTTCAAGGAACAAGTATGCCAGAACTCGTAGACAAATTCATAGATAAAGTTATTGCCGTAGCAAGCGGCGAAAAGACTTGTAACGAGAAGAACGGATATAGAGAGATTGCCATTTTCAAGAATGGTGTTACTCTATAAATAAAAAGATTTCCAACGTGGGTGTGTCAAAATAAGTCCTATTTTGGCACACCTTTATATATATAAGGTAAGAGATATAACAGAGATGACAATAAATCACAAGCAAGGATGTATGGCAATATCACCACTCGTGTTTTTCGTGGCGATATATTTTCTGTCGTCCATCATTTCAGGCGACTTCTACAAGATGCCAATAACAATAGCATTTTTGTTCGCATGCATGTTTGCGATAATAACATACAAAGGAAAACCTTTAAAAGAAAGGATAAAGACTTTCTGCCAGGGGGCAGGAGCATATGATGTAATGTTTATGTTGTGTATCTTCGTTGAAGCCGGAGCATTTGCCAATTCCGCAAAGGAAATCGGATGTATAGACGCTACGGTAAACATGACAATGAACATACTGCCAGACAATATGATTATACCAGGTCTATTCATTGCGACCTGCTTTATATCATTATCTATAGGAACAAGCGTGGGAACAATTGTTGCCCTTGTACCTATCGCTACAAGTCTTGCCCACTCTACTGGAACAGACCCTTCACTAATGGTAGCAATAATCGTTGGCGGTGCTTTCTTTGGAGATAATCTCTCGTTTATATCAGACACGACAATAGTCGCGACAAACACTCAGCATTGTAAGCAAAGAGACAAATTCATAGTCAACTCTTATACCACAATACCAACTGCAATTATTGCCCTAATTATATATTTTATAATCGGAGGACAATTAAACACTCCAGAAAATGTGCCAAGCGTAAATTACGTAAAAATAATCCCGTATCTTATCGTCATCGGATGCTCGTTGGCAGAAATAAACGTGCTCGTGGTCTTGACACTTGGAATCATGTCAACTGGAGTCATTGGAATAATCTACGGCGACTGCGACTTTTTCAGCTGGTGCAAGACGATGAGCGACGGTATTGCTGGCATGGGAGATTTAATTGTAGTAGCAGTACTTGCCGGCGGCTTACTGAAAATTCTGAGCGAAAATGGAGCCTTGGAATATATCATCAAGCTTATGACAACTAAGATAAAGAGCAAAAGGAGTTGTGAACTCGCAATAGGCATGCTCGTTGGAATAGTCAATATATGCACAGCAAACAATACTATAGCCATCATGACCGTAGGAAAAATATCCAAGGACATTGGCGACAAGTATGGAGTTGACAACAGGAAAAACGCAAGTATTCTCGATACATTCTCTTGTTGCGTGCAAAGTATCCTGCCTTATGGTGCACAAATACTTATGGCATGTGGGTTAAGTGCTGTAAGTCCGATACTTATAATTAAGCATCTGTATTACCCATTCTTACTATTTGCAGTATCAATCATTGCAATAATAATCAGATATCCTAAAAAATTCAGCTGATGAATACGGTTTTGAACAATCTCATATCACTTGCCTCTGAAGGGGCATTCGGGAATAAAGGAAAGGTAATTCCAATGTCTAAATTCAAATGGGGAGTTCTGCAGGAAATTGCAGAATACGAAGACATTATACCTTTTGTTTCAAAAGGCATGGAAAGACACGGCAATGATAATCCGGATACAATAACGCCATACGGAGAGAGTTATGCAAATGTACCGTTGAAAATGAGAGAAAAGATGCAGAACTCCAATTTTAACAACAGCGACAACTTGTCGCATGGTATGGATATTTCAGATATAGACTCCCTAAAGCTAACATACGTATTAAAAAAATATATACTAAAAGATATTGTAGACAAAGAAAGGCACAGCATCGATACCTCAAAGACATCACTTGACTTTCTTGCACTTATAATACAAAATACGGATATAATATTGAGATACGGCATAAGGCTTCGTGGAATTATTGAAATCGGACTATTCCTTAGGAACAAAGGACAATATGTTGATTTCGTAAAAGTAGAAGCATGGATAAGTAAGCTAAAACTAAAAAAAATGGCAGCTTTACAAGCCAGCGTCCTAATAAAACTGTTCGACTTCGAAAAAGACGAATTTCCTTACATTAGGAAATTCGAAGGCAAAGCCATTTCTCTTGCAACCGATTCGATGGAAAAAGTATATAAAATGAATAAGCGTTCACGCAGTTTCAGTAAATACAGTATCAGGAATTGCATAAAATTCTACAGATACACACGCTCAGAAGCTCTATGCAAAGCTCTCTATATAACAAGCAGAAGTCTTGCCGACATCGAAGAGTAAAAATATACATACCTATAAAAAAATATAAGATTTACTCATAAATCAAATAACCTTGTCGTATTTTAATATTTTGTTGTAACTTTGCAAATTATGAAACAATATTCAATAATCAGATTATTCACTCTTAGCATATTGACATTTTTATGCCTATGCACTAAAGCTCAGCAACCAGGTTCATACGTGCAATGCGAGGATACTTGCCGCCACATACACGGCATAGACCTTAGCCACTATCAAGGAGAAGTGTTTTGGGAAGCTGTTGGCGACAATAGCAAGATGGCATACGTATACCTGAAAGCGACTGAGGGAGGAACAAGGATTGACCCTACATACAAAAAGAATATAGAATTAGCCCACAGGTACGGACTAAAAGTTGGGTCTTACCATTTTTTCCGTCCTAAGGTAGACCTACAAATGCAACTCAACAACTTCATGTCGCAATGTCGTCCTGGAGACCAAGACCTACTGCCAATGATTGATATAGAAACGACAAGCGGGCTTGGAACTGAGGAATTCTGCGACTCACTATTCAAATTTCTCAAACTCGTTGAAGTAGGATACAGACAAAAGCCTCTTTTATACACCGGTACTAATTTCTACAACAAACACTTGAAAGGGAAAATAGACGGTTACAAACTGATGATTGCCCAATACTCTACAAGAACGCCAAAGCTCGAAGACAACAGAGACTATGACATGTGGCAATATACAGCGAAGGGAAGAATCAACGGAATAAACGCATACGTTGACAAGAGCCGTTTTATGGGACGGCACAGCATGCGTGAAATAAGATTTAGACACCATTAAAAATTGAAAGATTGAAAAATTGAAAAATTGAAAGATTAAAAGATTGAAAGATTGAAGAATTGAAAAATTGAAAAATTGAAAAATTAAAACATAAAACAAGATTAGAATTATGGCAATAATAAAATGTCCAGAATGCGGACACCAAATCAGTGACAAGGCAGAAACCTGCCCAGTCTGCGGTGTCAGAATAAGTGGGAACATCATCAAATGCCCTCACTGCGGCAATGTTTATCTTAAAGGGCAAGCATTATGCCCAGTTTGTCATCAGTCACCTACCTCAACAAGTAGCAATGTTGCAACGACAAACACGGAGAAGGCTACAACCGAAGCCGACAAAACGGCAACAACTTCAGGAACAGAAAAGAAAAAAAGCAATAAAAATAAAATAATTGCCATTATTATTGCTGTCGTTGTAATTTTAGCCGGAGGACTTTGGTATGCTAACAGCATGAACAGTTTGCACGGTGATGAGCAAACTGCTTATCTCAATGCAATGCAAAGTAGTGACCCAGCTGTATTACAGGACTATCTCGACAGTTTTAAGGATGCGCCGCAAGAGCATATTGACTCAATACAAGCACATCTCGACATGCTCAGACAGAACGACTCAGAATGGACGAATGCAGTATTAAGCAACTCAAAATCTGCTCTGCAACAGTATCTTGACAACCACCCGAACTCGCTGCATAGAACGGAAGCACTCCATAAAATTGACTCTATAGACTGGGCTACCTGCTCACGCATGAATACGCCAGAGGCTTACCAAAACTATCTTACGGAACATAGCGACGGCGAACACGCTGTTGATGCACAAGAAAAGCTGGACAAGCTTGACGCAACGACAGTCAATGACATGGACAAGAAACAAGTTAGCAGCGTTTTCAAGCAGTTCTTCACCAGCATCAACAACAATGATGAAATGGGACTGACATCAACAGTAAGCAGCGAGCTACATTTCCTGACAAATCCAAATGCCACGAAACAGGATGTCATTTCGTTTCTTCACAAGCTCTACAAAGATGATGTAAGCAGTCTGACATGGAGACCCAACAACGACTACAATATAAAGAAGACCGACAATGGCGACAATACATACGAGTATGATGTTGAGTTTACTGTAGACGACGCCATAACCACAAGCGATGCAGGCAAAAAATTCAACCAATATAAAGTAAAAGGCCATATCGACAAGAATAGCCAAATTTCTAATTTGCAGCTCATAAAGATAGGCTAACCTGTATCATCATCATAAGATGCATACTATAGATTTCAGAATTATACATACAAGCGATATTCACGGTTGCTTTTTTCCGTACGACTTCATACACCGGAAAGAAGCAACCGGTTCTTTATCCAGAATATCTACCTATGTAAAAGATATGAGAAGAAAGTATGGAGAAAATCTAATACTTCTCGACTCTGGAGATTTCATGGAAGGACAGCCAACATGCGACTATGACAAATATTTTAAACCCCAAAGACAAGACACGGCAATAGAGGTTGCAAATTATATGAGATACGACTGCATGACTATCGGTAATCATGATGTCGAAATGGGAAATCCCGTATATGACGACTTCATAAAAAGAGTATCCTGCCCGGTATTGGGCGCTAACGCTGTCAGCATAAAAGACGGTGAAAGTTATTTTACACCATATCATATAATAAAGCGACAAGGAGTAAAGATTGCAGTCATCGGTATGCTTACGCCAGCCATCCCCTATTGGCTCGGAGAAGAATTATGGAGCGGCATGATGTTTACAGATGTCTTAAAGACTACGCAAGGACTATTAACACATATCCGTGAAAAAGAAAACCCAGACATAATAATCGGACTCTTTCATTCAGGATGGAATGGAGGAATAAACACGGAAGACGCCAAAGAAAACAGTATCAAGGAAATTGCCGAAAAACTGGATGGCCTTGATCTTATCTTATTCGGTCATGACCACATAATGCATTGCGAAAAGCTGAGAAGAGAAAACGGCAGCAAAGTAGTCTGCCTCAATCCCGCCAGCGACGGAATTTCCATTAGCGTTGCAGACATCAGTATAAATAAAGAAACTGGCGAGAAAAATATAAATGGGGAAATTATATCTATGGAAAATATCTCAACAGACAAAGAATTTATAGACACATTCAAAGAAGAAATAAAAAGGACAAAAACTTATAGCGAAAATACCATCGCAAATTTTCCATTAGAACTAAGAACCAGCGACTGCCCATTTGGCGTTTCAGCCATCAACAACAGTATCCATCGAATACAACTCGATGTAATGAAAGCAGAAATATCCTTTACCGCCCCACTCGCCTTTGACGAAACAATAGGAAACGGAGAAATAAGAGTTTGCGACATATACCGGCTATATAGATACGACAACTCTATCTACATGATACGCATGTCGGGCAAGGAGATAAAAGACTACCTCGAGATGAGTTATGACTTATGGATAAACACGATGCATACTCCCGACGACCATCTGATGAAAACAATTTCTTATGAATACAACAACAAGAAAATATCTTTTTTCAAGAATTTAGTATTCAACTTCGACACAGCCGCTGGCATAATATATTCTGTAGACGTAAGAGAAAAGAAAGGCGAAAGAATTAAAATAACATCTATGTCAGACGGGAGACCCTTTAAAGAAGAAGGCAGCTACAATGTTGCCATGCATAGCTATAGAGGAAACGGAGGAAACGAACTGCTCACTAAAGGAGCAGGAATAAAACATACAGAACTAAAAGAAAGACTCGTGTCAAAGAGTCAACACAATATCCGCTTCTACATTGTGGAATATTTGAGGAATAAGCCACAAGACATACTTCAACAGGTAGAAAACTGGACCTTCCAACCTGAGAGTTGGACAAAAGGAGCAATAGAAAGAGAAAAAAGAATTTTATTCAACAGATAACAATATTCCACAATAATGACTATCAGGAAAACATCAAATAATAATGACTATCAAGAAAACATCCAACAATAAAGACTATCGGGAAAACATCCAACAAAAATAACAATCTGTAAAAATAGGCAGTTACTCATTGGCATGATATTTGCAGAAAGCACAATGACTCTCAATTATGTCTAAGAAAGAGAGAGAGTAAATAAATAGTTAATGATAAAAAAACAAATATTATGGCACAGAAAGGTAATATTGGAGTAACAACCGAGAACATATTCCCGGTAATTAAGAAATTCTTATATTCAGACCATGAGATTTTCCTTCGCGAGATTGTAAGCAACGCTGTTGACGCAACTCAAAAGATGAAGACCCTTGCAGAAAACGGCGAATTCAAGGATGAGCTCGGAGATTTGACTGTACATGTTTCCCTTGACACCGACAAGGGAACCCTGACTATAAGCGACCGAGGCATAGGAATGACGGAGGAAGAAATAGACAAATATATAAACCAGATTGCATTCTCTGGAGTTAGCGACTTCCTCGACAAATACAAAGACTCGGCAAATGCCATCATCGGTCATTTCGGACTTGGTTTCTACAGCTCCTTCATGGTAAGCAAGAAAGTGGAAATTATAACCAAGAGCTATAAAGCCGGATCTAAAGCCGTGAAATGGAGTTGCGACGGAAGCCCAGAGTTTGAAATTACTGATGCAGAGCGCGACAGTCGTGGTTCAGACATTATTCTCTACATCGACGACGACTGCAAGGAATTCCTTGAAAAGGGACGCATACAGTCGCTCCTTGACAAATACTGCAAATTCCTTCCCGTTCCAGTTGCTTTTGGAAAGAAGACAGAATGGAAAGACGGCAAACAGGTTGACACAGCCGAAGATAATATTATCAACGACATGGAACCGCTGTGGACAAAGGCTCCAAGCACTCTGAAAGACGAGGACTACAAGAACTTCTACAGAAAGCTCTATCCGATGCAAGACGATCCTATGTTCTGGATTCACCTGAATGTAGACTACCCATTCAACCTCACGGGAATATTGTATTTCCCGAAGATAAAGTCAAACATCGACTTGCAGCGTAACAAGATACAGCTCTATTGCAACCAAGTATTTGTTACTGACCAAGTAGAAGGCATCGTTCCAGAATTCCTTACCCTGCTCCACGGCGTCATCGATTCTCCAGACATTCCACTGAACGTAAGCCGCAGTTATCTGCAGAGCGACCGCGACATGAAAAAGATTTCAACATATATAACGAAGAAAGTTGCCGACAGGCTCAATTCCCTCTTCAAGGAAAACCGCAAGGAGTATGAAGAGAAATGGGACGACTTGAAATTGTTCATCAACTACGGAATGTTGTCGCAAGAGGATTTCTACGACCGTGCCAAAGACTTCACTCTTCTGAAAGACGTAGACGGAAAATACTTCACCTTCGAGGAGTATAAGCAGCTGATAAAAGACAACCAGACCGACAAGGACGGTACGCTCATCTATCTTTACGCCAACAACAAAGAAGAGCAATACTCTTATATCGAAGCTGCAAAGGCAAAGGGCTACAGCGTGTTGCTGCTCGACGGTCAGCTTGACACTCCATGCGTAAATATGTTCGAGCAGAAATTTGAGAAGACAAGATTTACCCGTGTCGACAGCGACATTGTGGAACGTCTTATAGTAAAGGAAGACATCAAGAGCAACAAGCTCGACAAGGAGAAGACTGACATTCTGTCAGCTGCTTTCCGCACCCAACTTCCTACATTGGACAAAATAGAGTTCAACGTAGAGGTACAGTCGCTTGGAGCAGAGAATGCCCCAGTACTCATCACCCAGAATGAGTATATGAGACGTATGAAGGACATTAGCCGCTACCAGAGTGGAATGAACTTCTACGCTCAGATGCCAGACTCATACAGTCTTGTTCTCAACAGCGACCACCCACTCGTTACCGAAGTACTCGACGAGAGCGAGAAATCTTGCAGCGACGAATTGAAGCCAGTCGACAGTGAGATTAAGGGACTACAGGCTCGTCTTGCAGCTCTCAACCAAAGTCGCAAGGACAAGAAGCCTGAGGAAATAACGAAAGAGGAGAAAGACGACCTTCAGACCACAGAGAAGAAGCTGCAGGAAGAAAGAGCAAAGAAAGAGCAAGTCATTGCAAGCCACGCAAAGGACAACAAGATTATCCATCAGCTCATCGACCTTGCATTGCTCCAGAACGGAATGTTGAAGGGTGCTTCGTTAAGCTCATTCATCAAGCGCTCTATCGATTTGATAAAATAAATCCATAACCATATAAGAATGAAAAGGGAGGTGTACCGATTATAGTACACCTCCTTTTTTTGTATAAAGCATTTTATTTTCCAGAGAGGAAAAAAATACTTATTTCATTATCTGCATTCTTTCACGAGTCCATGCCTATAGCTATAAAGCAGTTTCTTGAGATATTCAATCTGCCCCCTCAGTTCATCCCCCTTGTCAGTGTCAGCCACAAGCATCCGATGCGACGACATCTCAACAATCTGAGTCGTGCTCACGATGTCAGTTCCGCGCGCCACAGCATCCTCCTCGTTCGTAAAAGGCTCATGCTGCACGAGCACGAAGCCACGACTATGATAAACAAGCGTGTAGCCGGCAATGCCCGTCTCCTTATGGTACGCCTGTGAGAAGCCGCCGTCGATAACCATCAGTCTGCCGTTTGCCTTTATCGGATTCTCGCCGCTCGCCGCATGAACAGGAACATGTCCGTTAATAATATGTCTGTTAGGCTGCTTCACTCCAAAAGCATCAAGAATACGGTCGCAGACCTCTTCATTGTCGCGCAGCTTATAATAATTTCCCTTCTTCTCCTTATGCGTCTCCTTGTCAACAAGAAAATAGCGTTCAAAGGTAGCCATCTTAGATTTGTCGAAAAGCGTAGAATCCGGTCCACACCAAAGATAAAGGAAATAGTCTGTCGCATATTCGCGCTCGTCAGCATTAGTGTCGTGCTGAAAAGCACTGCGGATAAGAAGTCCAGTCTGATGCATCAGTTCCTTTCCCTTATAGCGGTGTCCGGAATACAGTTCAACCTCCTTTAAGGTTCCGTCGTCGTTCAAAGGAACAGAAGCATGATAGAGCAAGTTGTTGTTCGTAATATTATACATACATCCATGCCCGAGCAAGATGTCGATATGTTTCCTCAACTTCTCGCTGACAATAAAAGAATGGTGAAGCTTAGCCAACAAGTCGCTTTCCTCAGGAGTCAGCTCACAGGGATTGTCAGGATTGACAGTAGGGAAATTACAGCTTTTCATTTCATAAACCTTACCGTCAATAGTACAAGTACCGGCTTCGTAGTCAATATTATTGAATAAAATTCTGTCCTTCATCCCCCACTTAGGATACTTGTTGAACAGCGCCGCCTCAACCTTAAACTGAATTACGGCAATCGCCTTGTGCATCATAGCCCCAAGCCGGATAGTCTTCTCGTCGACGAATCCGCTTCCGCCAGACAGTTTCGGTATGAACTCTTCACAAGGATCATCAGAGTACGTCTCCAGGGCAAACGTAGCGAGAGGCACGAGATTTATTCCATATCCCTCTTCGAGTGTCGTCATATTAGCATATCTCAGAGAGAGCCTTACGACGTTACAGATGCAAGCATCGTTTCCGGCACATGCTCCCATCCACAACACATCATGGTTTCCCCATTGAATATCCCAGTTATGGTAGTTTTCGAGCATGTCCATAATGCGGTGTGCACCCGGTCCGCGGTCGTAGATGTCGCCCAGGATGTGCAGCTGGTCAATAGCGAGCCGCTGTATTACCTTAGCGATAGTAATGATAAAATCGTCAGCCCTGTCCGTTTCAATCATACTGTCGATTACAGCATTTACATATCCCGCCTTGTCAATATCGTCAGAATGTTCATGCAGAAGTTCCTGAATAATATAAGAAAAATCTTTAGGAAGCGACTTTCTAACCTTCGAGCGAGTATATTTGCTCGACACGTCACGACAGACCTTCACCAGCTGATGAATCGTAATATGATACCAGTCTTCCATATTCTCCTCCACCTGCTTAACCTTTTCCAGCTTCTGCTCCGGATAATAGATAAGCGTGCAGAGGTCTCTCAGTTCCGACTCGCGGATTTGGTTTCCGAAGAGTTCATTAACCTTACGCTTAATGTTTCCGGAAGCATTTTTCAGTACATGTTGGAATGATTCATACGCCCCATGGATGTCGGCAAGGAAATGCTCAGTACCCTTTGGCAGGTTCAGTATAGCCTGCAGGTTAATAATCTCGGTACTGGCATCCGCTACCGTAGGAAAGGATTTCGACAAGAGTTGTAGATACCTCAAGTCCGTGTCCCTAACGTCTTCTGTCTTTTTCATCATAAAACATTAGATTTAAAGAGTTTATTCAATATTCGTCTCGTTTCTCTGTCATTTTTCATTTCAACCGGCACGAAGCCTTCTGAAAGATTCATTTTCTCGTGCATTATATAGAACATACGAGCAGAGAAGCCCAGCATTCCTATCTCGTCGAGCATGTTTTCCAATATAAACTCATCGCAGTTTTCAAACCTCAAGACATTGTAGAAGTCGTATAAATTCTTCAGCGACAACTTTTCCTCGTTTAAAAGATGCCGGATATTCAGCAGCATTATACAAATCTTCTTCTCTGTCGCGTATTGAGGATAACTTTCAAGCATCTGTTTCGTTCTCGGCACCCTAATCCACGCACGTGTAGTTTCAAGAAATTCTATTTTCTGCGGTTTGACAAATCGCTGAACCTCAGCAACATCAAACGTATTATAGTCTGCCTGTCTGCTACGCATTGCAAGAACAAACAGGTGCAACACTCCCTGATCAGAGCAATGCAGGATAATGCGCCTCAACCTTTCCGTCGATAAATTGTAAGCCTCGTCGACAAGAGCGGCAAAATCATCCGAAACGACAAAACCGTATTTCTCTGCATCATCAGCCGCCGCCCCCAGCTGCAGCATATTAGCCTCTATTCTTCGGTCATCCGGCGTCATCATCCAAAAAGGATTACTGTCGATTGCCTTTCTGTAAAGGGAGCACATCCGGGTGGCGACATTCGGCAGCCCCGTCTCCGCATCAGAAGCCTTTGCATACGAGACGCATACGGTTTTTTCACTCAGCCTCTCCCCTATTTTATACTCAGGAAAGACGGACAGAGAAGACATCTTGTTCTTTTCCTGTTCATTCACCACATGGATTGCCGTTGCCCTGTCCAGCATTCTGCCCATTCCTCCGACAAGGGAGAACATTTTCCGAGTATGCCTGTAGCTGAAGTTCCACTCCATAAAATATTTATAAGTGGAAACGACCACCGGCAGACACAGTTTCTGACTCCACCGAAAGACCATCCTCCCCCAATAGCTCGACAAGGAATGAATATGGACAACATCAATATCGGCAGACTTCACAATATCCTGGAATTTCTTTTCATTCTTATGGAAATTCCATATCCTTGCCGACAGTCTGTCCTGGTCGACATCAGCAGCATCAATTCCCTTATAGCCAGAAACAGTAAGCACTTTACATGACATAAGATTTCCGCTTCCCTCGAGTTCATCTCTCAAGAAACGGGAAGCAAGTCCGTCAGGATCTTTTTCACATATAAAATGCAAGATATTCATATTATTACATCATTATTGCATATTCTGCGGCTTATCATTCGCAAAGCTACAACAAATAAAATTAAATTCCAAAGAAAAGGTTAAACTTTATGGCAAATGAAATCATATTTGTCTGTCGACATATATTTCATCAGCCGTGCGGCATTTCTCAACGGAAGCATCATCTCCAGGAAGAGCATCCTTACAACCGACATGTCTTCAATATATTTTCCGATACTTTTGCAGAGGACCACAGAGCGCAGAATCATGGCAACGAGCAATGAGACGACAGAAACAGCCAGCAGTATGTAGTTCTCCGTCAGAACGGAAAATGCTGCAGCCAGCAATGGCAAGACATAGCCCAGAGTCATCATCGCCATCGTCAGGTTAAACATAAATCTCGGCATTCGCGACCTGTTCAGCTTCTTGCGAATCGCCATATAATAAAGGCATTTGTTGCGCCATCCTCTATCAGTAAGTTCAGTCTCGACAATGCGCGAGTCTGGCGAAAGCTCTACGGCAACATTCATTTCCCCGGAATATTTGTTAACAAGGAAATCATACTCGCCGCGCACATATTTCAGATTGCCGTCGTATCCCTTTCCGTTGATGAAACTGCTCTTGCGGAACATAAGGTTATTTCCGCAATAGCCCCAGGCGTTTCCCTTCTGTGCCGCGCGTAGCTGGCGGTAGAGCATATAGACATGGTCGAAACGTCTCGAAGCCTTGTAGTCGTCCTCAAAACTGCTGAAGCCGACAACCAGATCGTTCTCTTCCGTGCAGTTTCCAGACATTTCGTCAAGCCACGTTTCAGAAACCGGACAGCAATCCACGTCCGTCATCATTATCCACTCATACTTTGCTGCCTTTACGCCTAAGGTTACCGCCAGTTTCTTCCTGCTCATATACCTGGAAGAAGCCGGAATGAAAGTAGTATAAAGATGTTTGTCTTCAGAATACATTTTCAGAGTATCCTCTATAACCGGATTATTGCCACAAGCTACAACAATAATCTGAAAATCGCCCTCATACTTCTGTTTCAGCAAAGCAGGAAGGCTGACCTTAAGATCTTCCAACTCATCGTCGACGGTCATTACGACCGAAATGCCCGGGTTCTGCGCCTTTACCGCCGTTTCCCCCTCGTCCTCCTCGTCAGCCGAAGAGTCGCGAAGTCTTGAAACGAGCAAATTCACGAACGGACTTATAACAGCAATAAAAAGTACTACGGCAGAAATGCCGACAGTAACTTCATCCAGCAAAAACATTTCTTATTCCTTTAGGTTGAAAAAATTTCATTTAAACAGTGAGCCTTATGCCACATTATCCCTTCAGACACGCGGCATAAGGCACTATAGGTTAAATATTCGACAAGTCTTCCGTGGTGTAACCCACAGGCAACTTGCGACAATTATATCCCGACGCCATTATCTCGCCATAGGCTCCGGCAGAGCGCAACGCAATCATGTCGCCACGATGACACTCATCGAGGTCTATCGCCTTGGCAAACACGTCGCTCGACTCACAGATCGGACCGACGACATCATACACCTCTTTCTTGCCGTCTGCCGACAGATTCTCTATCTTATGATAGGCATTATACAGGGCAGGACGGATAAGATCCGTCATTCCGGCATCTACGATAACGAATTTCTTTGCCGTGCCCTCCTTAACATAAAGCACTCTTGTGAAAAGAGAGCCACACTGGGCTACTACTGCCCTTCCGAGTTCAAAATGCAGAGTCTGCCCCTCACGAAGCTTCAGACACTTGGCATAGGTGTCGAAATAAGACTTGAAGTCGGGCACCGGAACGCGGTTAGGATTATGGTAGTCTATGCCAAGTCCGCCGCCCACGTTGATGCTCTCCACCACTACGTGCTCTCTCTCCAGCTTATCCTGCAAGTCGTTTATGCGGTTGCAGAGTGCCTCAAAATCCCCCATATCGAGAATCTGCGAACCGATATGGAAATGAAGTCCCACAAACTTGACGTTCTTCATCTCAGCCGCCATCTCTATCACCTTGTCCATGTCCGCCATGGCAATGCCGAACTTATTCTCGGCAAGTCCGGTGGTAATATTTGCATGAGTATGCGCCCCCACATTAGGATTTATGCGGAAAGCCACTCTTGCCACCTTCCCCTTTTTTGCAGCCAGCTCATTGATGACTTCCAGCTCGGGCACGCTCTCTACATTGAAGCACAAGATGTCCCTGTCAATGCCGAGATTAATCTCCCAATCGCTTTTGCCCACTCCGGCATAAACGATTTTATCCGGAGCGAAGCCTGCAGCAACAGCGGCATTAATCTCGCCGCCGCTCACGCAGTCGGCTCCGAGCCCCGCCTGGCAGATAATGTTCAGCAGCTTAGGGTTGGCATTAGCCTTTATGGCATAATGAACTCTAAACTCCGGATGCGATGCGGTTTGCTTCTTTATCTCCTCCAGTGTCTTTCTGAGCAGCGCCGTATCATAATAATAGAATGGTGTTTCTATCTTTTGCAGTTTCTCTAATGGAAAAATCCCCTTCATCTTTTTATATGTGTTGTGTCTTTTCTTTTATTACAGTTTTTATTTATTAAACAGAGTATCGCTCAAGCTCTGCAAAGCCCTCTTCTTGTCGCTCTCGCGGATAAGGAAAGAGATATTATAGTTACTTCCTCCGTATGAAATCATGCGCACCGGAATGTCCTTCATCGCATCCGTGGCAAGTGTCTCGAAGCCCACGTTGCTCCAGTCGAGGTCGCCCACGACGCAGATTATACACATGTCGGAGTCAACGGTAACCGTTCCGTACTTCTTCAGCTCGTCCACGATTTCCGTAAGGTGAGAATCGTTGTCGATGCTCATGGAAACGCCTACCTCGCTTGTTGCCACCATATCGATAGCCGTCTGATAGCTTTCGAAAATCTCGAACACTTTCCTCAGGAAGCCTGTAGCAAGCAGCATACGGCTACTCTTTATCTTTATTGCCGTAATATTGTCCTTGGCAGCCACAGCCTTGATTTTGCCCTTCAGCGTAACATTGTCGATGATTGTTCCGGGAGCGTCCGGCTCCATCGTGTTCAGCAGTCTTACGGGGATTCCGGCATATTTTGCCGGCTGCACGCATGTAGGGTGAAGGATTTTCGCACCGAAATATGCCAGTTCGGCAGCTTCCTCAAAATGCAGCTGTCTTACCGGGGCAGTATGGTCTACCACACGCGGGTCGTTGTTGTGCATTCCGTCGATATCTGTCCAGATCTGAATCTCGTCGGCACTGATGGCAGCTCCTATAAGCGAAGCGGTATAGTCGCTTCCGCCTCTCTGCAGATTGTCCACCTCGCCGTATGCGTTGCGGCAGATAAATCCCTGAGTAATATACACTTGGCTCTCTGGAGCATCTTTCAGTATGGCTGTCAGCTTTTCTTTAATGTACACGGTGTCCGGCTCTCCGTTTTTGTCGGTGCGCATAAAGTCGAGTGCCGACAGCAGTGTTGCCTTTACGCCCTGTTCCTGGAGATAATTCACCACCATGTTTGTGCTCATCACCTCTCCCTGTGCCACGATGCTTTTCTCCTCAAAGCTCGTAAAGAGGTCTTTGGTGAAGGAGCGCAGATAGTCAAACTCTTCATGCAGGAAGTCTGCAGTTTTCTTCTTCCATTCGTCTGTAGAATAGAGTTCTTCTACATGCTGCATGTATTTCTGCTCCAGGCGGTTGATAATCTCATTTGCGCCCTCTGGATTCTTTCTATACAGATAGTTTGATATTTCTACAAGTGAGTTTGTCGTTCCCGACATTGCCGAGAGAACGACGAACACAGGTTCTCCAGACTTCGTTACAAGTGACGAGACATTTTTCATCCTCTCTGGCGAACCAACGGATGTGCCTCCGAATTTCATTACTTTCATATCTCTTGTTCTTTTATATTGTTTCTTTCTATCAATGCTCCATCCTGACAGCAGTATACGATTCCGGGATATTTTTCAATCATCGACACGTTGTGCGTCGACATGATTACGGCGGTGCCCTTCTTACTTATATCCTTGAGTAGCTGTATGATGTTCGAGGCTGTTTCCACATCCAGGTTTCCCGTCGGTTCATCGGCAATTATCAGCTTCGGCTTGTTCAGCAAGGCTCTTGCTATTGCCACTCTCTGCTGCTCTCCTCCCGACAGCTGATGGGGCATCTTCTCGCCTACCGACGGCATTTCTACTGCTTCGAGCACTGCATTTATCCGCTCGTCTATCTCCCCCTTGTCCTTCCAGCCCGTGGCGCGGAGCACGAACCTGAGGTTATTATACACGCTCCTGTCGTGAAGCAGCTGGAAGTCCTGGAAGATTATTCCCATCTCGCGGCGCAGCGCCGGAATGTGCTTGCGCTTTATCTTCATGAGGTTGAACTCTAAAGCTTCGGCTTTTTCCGCCTCTTCTATGTCAAGCTCACAATACATGGTTTTCAGCAGACTGCTTTTTCCGGAGCCTACCTTACCTATTATATATATAAATTCGCCCTCGTCTGCATGAAAATTTACATCTTTCAGAATGCATCTGTCTCCCTGGCAGATACTGACGTTTTTATAATCTATCAGCATAACTATTTTTCGTTTAGTGTTTTTTCCAACCACTTAGTATTTTTCCCAACCACTTAGTGTTTTTTCCAACCCTTAGTGTTTTTTCCAACCTTTGCAGTGGCGACTTTCCAGTTCCCTTGCCACGTCTTCTATGCGCAAGCCCTTTGATGCGAGCAACACGATGAGGTGGTAGAACATGTCTGAGGTTTCATAAATCAGCCTCTCGTCCGTTCCGTTCACGGCTTCGATTACGGCCTCGAGAGCCTCCTCGCCCACTTTCTGCGCCATGCGGTTCAGTCCGTCCTTAAACAGGCTTGTAGTATACGAACCTTCGGGCATTTCCTCGTGGCGGCGATCGATAAAGTCCTGCAGTTCGGAAAGGAAGAGAAGCGGGTTTTTCTTGTTTTCCTCTCCCCAGCACGTATCTGTCCCCTTATGGCAAGCCGGTCCGTCGGGGTGGACTTTCAGCAGAAGAGTATCGTTGTCGCAGTCAGCCTTTATGGAAACCACATTCATATAATTCCCCGAAGTTTCGCCCTTCGTCCACAGTTTTTTTCTGCTGCGGCTATAGAAAGTTGCCCTGCCGGAGCTTACAGTCTTCTCATAAGCTTCACGATTCATATATGCAAGCATTAGCACCGTCTTGGTGTCGGCATCCTGCACTATTGCCGGAACGAGTCCGTCTGATTTATCGAAATCTATTTCCATACGCTATTAAAATTCTAACATAAAGGTAGTGCAAAGATAATGCAAATCGA
>DBKQ01000018.1 GCA_002298545.1 Prevotella sp. UBA746 | reverse complement strand
TCCCGGCTGAGAATATCGGTGACCCGGACAATTTCATAAGTTTGCTCTACTATTTCGGTATGGTCACGATAGCCGGCACATACAAGGGAAAGATGAAATTCGTCATCCCAAATGAGGTAGTCCGCGAGCAGATATTCCGCTATCTGCTCGATACCTATAAGGATAACGACCTGACGTTCGAAAATTACAAAATGTCTGACCTTGCCAGCGAACTTGCTTACGACGGTAACTGGAAGTCTTATTTCCAGTATATTGGTGACTCCATCCACCGCTACTCCTCTCAGCGCGACAAGCAGAAGGGAGAGTACTTCGTTCACGGTTTTACACTCGCCATGACCTGCCAGAATCCTTACTATCGCCCGATATCAGAGAGTGATACACAAGGAGGTTATGCTGACATCTTCATGATGCCGCTGCTCGACATCTATTCCGACATGCTCCATTCGTATATCATCGAACTGAAATATGCCAAGAGTAAAGACCCGGAAACGAAGGTTGAAGAGTTAAGGAACCAGGCAACGGAACAAGTAAAACGCTATTCCGAGACGGAAATGGTGAAGTCAGCCGTTAAGACAACCACGCTGCACAGAATAGTTGTAGTTTTCCACGGCACGGAGATGGCGGTGTGTGAGGAAGTATAGGTTATGCTAACTGACTTCTGCCCTTTCTGAGCGTTTGGATTACAATATATAACTATAGAATACAAGTGGCACCAAAGGCGCATCTATTCTGCACCTTTGGTGCAAGTACTAAATACCGACAGCAAAGCATAGCAACAGCATCGCTAAAACGATAGGTCAAAGTAGCGGCTAACGACGTCAATAAGGTGTGAGGGATAAAGCCGTTACCCTCACACTATCCCTCACACCTTGAAACCCCGATAAACAGGGCGTTTCAAGACCATGTGTGAGGGTGTGAGGGTAAAATGTCCGAAAAACTTTTTTTGAATAATTCTTATGAACTATACAGGGAAAACACCACTCCAAAAAACAAAAAAATGCAAATTTATCACATTATATAAGGTATAATGAGAAACTTTTTCTTACTTTTGCCGCCAAAATAAGAGAAAGTCATCGCCATACGGTGCTAAAACCTAAAACAAAAAAGAGAAAATGCAAGAGAATCTGGTAATAGTAGAGAGCCCTGCAAAGGCAAAGACAATAGAGAAATTCCTTGGCAAGGACTATAAGGTGATGTCCAGCTACGGACACATCCGCGACCTGAAGAAAAAGGAAATAAGCATAAATCTAAAAACCCTTCAGCCCGATTACGAAATTCCGGACGAGAAGAAAAAACTTGTTTCAGAACTCAAGGCAAGTGCCAAGAAAGCCGACAAGGTATGGCTCGCATCCGATGAGGACCGCGAGGGAGAGGCAATATCATGGCATCTGTGTGAGGTGCTCGGACTCGACGAGCAAAACACCAACCGAATAGTGTTCCACGAGATTACCAAGCCTGCAATTCTCGAAGCAATAAAAAATCCGCGCCATCTGAACATGAACCTCGTCAATGCCCAGCAGGCACGCCGCGTGCTCGACCGCCTCGTGGGCTTCAAGCTCTCGCCGATACTCTGGCGCAAGGTGAAACCGGCGCTCTCTGCCGGTAGAGTGCAGAGCGTTGCCGTAAGACTCATCGTTGAGCGCGAGCGCGAGATACAGGCATTCAAGAGCGAACCGTATTACAGGGTGACAGCCGTGTTCTCCTTCCCTGGAGCCGACGGAAAGAAAACGGAGGTGAAGGCAGAGCTCGACACCCGTTTCAAGACCCACGACGAGGCTCTCGCTTTCCTCGAGAAATGCAAGACGGCAGAATACGTAGTGTCAGACGTAAGCCAGAAACCACTGAAGCGCACCCCGGCACCCCCATTCACAACCTCTACCCTGCAGCAGGAAGCAGCCCGCAAACTCGGCTTCACCGTGTCGCAGACCATGATGCTCGCCCAGCACCTCTACGAGAACGGAAAGATAACATACATGCGTACCGACTCCGTAAACCTCTCCTCCTTGTGCCTTAACGCCAGCAAAGAGGAAATCGTGAAGACATGGGGCGAGGAGTATCACAAGACACGCCAGTATCACACCCATTCAAAGGGAGCCCAGGAGGCGCACGAGGCAATCCGCCCGACCTATATGGAGAACAAGACCATTGAGGGAACGGCACAGGAGCGCCGCCTCTACGAACTGATATGGAAGCGTACGGCAGCCTGCCAGATGGCAGATGCACAGATAGAGAAAACAACAGTGCAGATTAGTCTGAAGAACGCCGACGGCAGTCAGATGGCAGACGAGAAATTTGTTGTCAATGGCGAGGTGGTAACCTTCGACGGATTCCTGAAAGTGTACCGTGAGTCGCAGGGCGACGACGAAATGGCACAGGAGCCAGACTCCAACCAGCTGCCCCCGATGAAAGACGGCGACAAGCTGCAGCGCATGGAGATGACAGCCACAGAGCGATTCAGCCAGGGACCGCTGAGATACACCGAGGCAAGTCTTGTACACAAGATGGAGGAGCTCGGCATCGGTCGCCCGTCAACCTACGCCCCTACAATCAGCACCATACAGCAGAGAGGATATGTGCAGAAAGGCGACAAGAAAGGCGAAGACCGCGAATATACGATAGATACGCTCAAAGGCAACACCGTGGCAAGTGTTTCCAAGACAGAGACCGTGGGCAGTGACAAGGGAAAACTGCTGCCTACAGACATCGGACTGGTTGTTAACGATTTCCTCTTGGAGCATTTCCCTACGGAACTCGACTATAACTTCACGGCAAACGTGGAGCGCCAGTTCGACTCCATCGCTGAAGGCGACGAGCAGTGGACGGACATGCTGAAAGAATTCTACAGTAAGTTTGAACCTACGGTAGAGAAAACAATGAACAGCCGGCAGGAGCACAAGGCAGGAGAGCGCGAACTCGGCACAGAGCCGAAGACCGGAAAACCGGTGTACGTGAAGATCGGACGCTTCGGACCGGTAGTGCAAATCGGTTCGGCAGAGGATAAGGAAAAGCCACGCTTCGCCCAGCTGCCAAAAGACAAGAGCATGGAGGCGATAACCCTCGACGAGGCTCTCGAACTCTTCAAGCTGCCGCGTACTCTCGGCGACTTCGAGGGATCGCCGGTTGTTATCGGGGCAGGCCGCTTCGGACCATACGTGTTGCACGACAAGAAATACGTGTCGATTCCTAAGGAAGAAGATCCGCTCACGATAAAACTCTCCACGGCAATAGCATTGATAGAGCGCAAGAGGATAGAGGAAAGCATGCGCCACCTGAAGAAATTCGACGAGGAGCCGAAACTCGAAGTGATGAAAGGCAAATACGGACCGTATCTCGTTTACGACGGCAAAAACTACCGTCTGCCGAAAGCCCTGCACGAGCGTGCTGCCGAACTGACACTCGAGGAGTGTATGAACGTGATAAACAATACCGTAAAGAAATAAAACCTGTAAAGCCTATGCAGCGGATAATTCTGATAGGATATATGGGAGCCGGAAAGACAACCGTAGGCAGAGAACTCGCCAAGGAACTCGGACTCATGTTCTACGACCTCGACTGGTACATTACCAGTCGCATGCGCCGCACCGTGGCACAGATCTTCGAAGAACACGGCGAGGACGGCTTCCGGCAGATAGAACGCAATATGCTCCACGAAGTGGCTGAGTTCGAAAATATCGTGCTCAGCTGCGGTGGAGGCACCCCGTGCTTCTTCGACAATATGGACTATATGAACCAAAAGGGAGACACCGTATATCTGAAGGCAACCCCCGAAGTGCTCTATGCCCACCTGAAGATGGGCAAGGGCGTAAGACCACTGTTGCTCAACAAGACACCGGAGCAAGTAGAGGCATTCGTGAAGACACAGCTCAAGGAGCGCGAGCCGTTCTATACCAAGGCAAAGCATACCTTTGATGTAAGTCTGCTCGACAATAATGAAAAGATTCATGTTTCTGTAAAGAACATAATCGGAATGCTTTAAAGACTACATGCAGTAATGTCTTATAGTCATATTTTATATGTCTTATTAGTCTTATATGTCTTATTAGTCTTAAAACTCCTATAACTCCCAAAATCTCAAGAACAAATGAAAAAATGGACTGTTGAAGACTCCAAGGAGCTTTACAACATGGGCGGGTGGGGAACATCCTACTTCGGCATCAACGAGCGCGGCGACGTATATGTTACGCCATGCAAGGACAATACCCAGATAGATATACGCGACGTGATGGACGAACTCGCACTGCGAGACATAACACCGCCCGTATTGCTGCGATTCCCCGATATCCTCGATAACCGTATCGAGAAGACGTCAAGCTGCTTCGAGAAAGCCGCCAAGGAATATGGCTACACTGGAGAGAGCTTTATCATATACCCTATCAAGGTAAACCAGATGCAACCCGTCGTGGAAGAAATTATCAGCCATGGCAGAAAGTTCAATCTCGGACTTGAAGCCGGGTCGAAACCTGAGCTTCATGCCGTTATCGCCGTGCAGTGTCAGAGCGACTCGCTTATCATCTGCAACGGATACAAAGACCAGAACTATATTGAACTCGCTCTCCTGGCACAGAAGATGGGAAAGCGCATCTTTATAGTGGTGGAGAAACTCAACGAACTGGAGATTATCGCCCGGGCGGCAAAGAAACTCGGAGTGAGACCTAATCTCGGCGTCCGCATCAAACTCGCCTCTTCCGGAAGCGGAAAATGGGAAGAGAGTGGGGGAGATGCAAGCAAATTCGGACTGACGAGCTCTGAACTGCTTGCTGCTCTCGAGATTCTCGACAAGAAGGGAATGAAAGACTGTCTTAGACTGATTCATTTCCATATCGGTAGTCAGATAACAAAAATCCGCCGCATACAGACGGCACTCCGCGAAGCTTCGCAATTCTATATCCAACTTCATAAGATGGGGTATAACGTGGATTTCGTAGACTGCGGTGGTGGACTCGGCGTCGACTACGACGGCACTCGCTCGTCTAACAGCGAGAGTAGCGTGAACTACTCCATTCAGGAGTATGTAAACGACTGTCTGTATACCTTTATCGAAGCCTCTGACGCCAACGGCATAAAGCATCCTAATATCATTACCGAGGGCGGACGCTCTCTTTCGGCACACCATTCAGTACTCGTTATCGACGTGCTCGAAACGGCATCCCTGCCGGAGATGAACGAGGATTACGAACCGGAACCGGGGGCTCACAAGCTGGTTAAGGACCTGTATGAAATATGGGATAACCTGAATCCGCGCACGATGATGGAGGACTGGCACGATGCGGAGCAGATTCGCGAGGAGGCGCTCGATTTGTTCAGTCATGGACTTGTCGACCTGCAGACGCGTGCCGAGATAGAACGTATGTACTGGAGCGTTTGCCGCGAGGTAAACAGTATGGCGAAGTCGATGAAACATCTGCCGGAAGAGCTGAAGGGACTCGACAAACTGCTTGCCGACAAGTATTTCTGCAACTTCTCCCTCTTTCAGTCGCTGCCAGACAGCTGGGCTATCGACCAGCTCTTCCCGATAACACCGTTGCAACGGCTTAACGAGCGACCGACACGCAGTGCCACGATACAGGACATTACGTGCGACAGCGACGGAAAGATTGCCAATTTCGTAACCAACCGCCATCTCTCGCATATCCTGCCCGTACATACCGTAAGGAAGAATGAACCGTATTATCTCGGCGTCTTCCTCGTAGGTGCATATCAGGAGATTCTCGGCGATATGCACAATCTGTTCGGCGACACGAATGCCGTGCATATCTCGGTGAAGGACGGGAAATACAATATCGACCAGATCTTCGACGGAGAGACGGTGGAAGAGGTGTTGAGCTACGTGCAGTATAATCCAAAGAAACTCGTGCGCCAACTCGAGATTTGGGTTACTAAGAGTGTGAAGACCGGCAAGATTTCTCTTGAAGAAGGAAAGGAATTCCTGTCGAACTACAGGTCGGGACTCTATGGATATACTTATCTGGAATAAGTCGTTCTTTTCTGTACTTGTAGTTCTCTCAGTCCTCCCAGTCCTCCCATAACTCCAATAACAATGAAAAAAATAACAATAGTAAAAGTCGGCGGCGGCGTTGTAGAAGATGCAGCGCGCCTTGATGCCCTCCTCGACAACTTCTGTCGGATAGAGGGCAAGAAAATACTTGTGCACGGCGGCGGGCGCAGTGCTACCAAGATAGCAGCATCGCTCGGCATAGAGAGCAAGATGGTAGACGGGCGGCGCATAACCGACAGCAAGATGTTGAGGGTGGTGACGATGGTGTATGGCGGACTCGTCAACAAGAACATCGTGGCACATCTGCAGGCTCGTGGCGAGAACGCTACCGGACTGACCGGTGCCGACATGAATGTTATCCTCTCGCATAAGCGTCCGTTGAAAAACGGCATAGACTACGGCTTCGTGGGGGATGTAGACCGGGTAGACGCAACGGTGTTATGCAATCTGCTGGCACAAGGTGTAACGCCGGTCATGGCACCGCTGACTCATGACGGGAAGGGCAATATGCTGAATACCAATGCCGACACAATAGCATCGGAAACGGCAAAGGCTCTTGCCCCTCATTTCGACGTAACACTCGTATATGCCTTTGAAAAAGCCGGTGTACTCGCCAATCCAGACGATGAGTCGACTGTAATAAGAAATATAAACAAGGAAAACTTTGAGAGATATAAGTCTGAGGGCATCATTGCCGGAGGAATGTTGCCGAAACTCGACAATGCCTTTGCTGCCATAGCTGCCGGAGTGAAGCGAGTGGCTATAACAAAAGACAATGACCTGACGGCATGCCACGGTACTGTAGTGGAGTAATTGCATATCAGTCTTATTGGGCATATCGGTCTTATTGCTCCTATCGGTCTTATTAGTCCTATTGCTCCTATTGGTCTTATTTGTCCTATCGGTCTTATTAGTCCTATAGTTTCTCATTCTCTAAATAAATGTTAAATAGCATAGAAAATTCCGTTCTCTTGTAACTTCCGTAAACTTGAATCGTCTAACATAATAGAGGCAAATGAAAAAAATCAGTTTCCGAAACGATGTCTTGCCGTTGAAAAACGTGCTGTATCGACTTGCCCTGCGTATAACAATGAACAGGGAAGAGGCCGAGGACGTGGTACAGGACACACTGATGAAAGTATGGGACAAGCGGGATTCGCTTGACAACATCGACTCGATAGAGGCTTACAGCCTCACGATATGCCGCAATATCGCTCTCGACACAACGAAAAGGGCTGCGCGAAGCAACGAGTCGCTCGACAGAGAAAACATTGAGCCTCAGGTCTCAAGCCTTGCCGCTCCTGACGAGCGGGCTGAGCAGAAGGACATGCTGGATATGGTGAGACGCATCGTCGACTCCCTCCCTGAGAAACAACGGGTCTGCATGCAGCTCAGAGATTTCGAAGGGAAGTCGTATAAAGACATTGCGACGGTTCTCTCGATAACCGAAGAACAGGTGAAGGTGAATATCTATAGAGCAAGGCAGACTGTAAAACTAAAGTTTAACGAAAATGCAAAATATGGATTATAAATACATCGAACAACTGTTGGAACGCTATTGGAATTGTCAGACTTCCCTCGAAGAAGAGGCAATACTGAAGGCATTCTTCAGCCAAAGCGACATCCCCGCGGAACTTGCAAAATACAAGCCGCTGTTTGCTTATGCTGCCAGTGAACCGGCAATCGACTCCTTGGGCAACGACTTCGATGAGCGCATGATGGAACTCGTAGACGAGCAGGAGCCCGTAAAGGCGAAGATTGTTCCGTTCCGTCAGAAACTGGCACCGCTCTTCAAGGCGGCGGCAGTGGTAGCCATAATCCTTACTCTCGGCAATGCATCGCAGATGGCGTTCGATGGCGAGCACGACAATGCCGCGGATGCTACGGCTCTTGCACCTAAGGTTCAGAACGGACCGAAAGTGGCAATGGGTGACTCGGTGAAAGTGGATTCACTGAAAAAAGCCGCTGTCATGCCGAACGTAAT
>DBKQ01000006.1:7998-13158 GCA_002298545.1 Prevotella sp. UBA746 | reverse complement strand
GAGAGGGGAGTAGTATGCTTTGAAGCCTCTTTTGAGTTCTTATTATTCATTTCTATATGATTTATTCCTATATAATTTTATATTCGTATTATAAATTTAATCTATTATCGCATTTCCCCTTTATCATTCTGGCATCCTTGTCTTGGTAATCACTCCCCTCCCCATCGGGGAGGGGGAAGCCGACTGTTAGTCGGCGTGGGGGAGGGGCTGTTAATCTATATATTTAACCCCTTCATCATTCTGACATCCACTTCTTGGTAATCACTCCCCTCTCCATCGGGGAGGGGGAAGCCGACTGTCAGTCGGCGCGGGAGAGGGGCTTTTAATCCATATACTTATACTCTCTCATCGCCTTCTTGATATTTCCGGCAACGAGTATAGGCAAAGCCGTGAAGGCAATCATCACGGTTATGTTAATCCAGACGTAAGAGAGCGGGAAATCATTGAATACGCTCGTTTGGTAGATACGGAAATAATGTCTAAGTGGAAACATCTGGGCAATGCCCTCAAGAGCCGGATCCATGGCGAAGACGGGGAAAGCCGTGCCGACGAGCGAGAAACTCAATACCGCCCACAGCGAACAGGTGCTCATCGACATTCTGAGCGACGGCATCAGTCCGAACATAAACGCCCCGAAGCCCTGTGAGGCAGTAACGGCAAGCAGTCCGAGCAACAGAATATGCCATGTGCCGCCATTATGCGGAAATCCCAATATGCCATATACATAAAAGGAATAGACATAAAACATCAGGAGGAAAATCAGCGTCTGTGGCAGGAGCTTACCTAATAGCATAGCCCAAGTGTTGTTGCCGGCAGTGGCAAGAAGTTTCTTTGCGCGGTCGAACTTCAGTTCCGTGCCTAAAGAATATGGTGTTATAAGAAAGATAAAGAGCATAAGGCATCCGGGGATGAGCATAGTGCTCAGATAGAAATTATAGTTGGTCCACGGGTTAGTTACGGCATGCATGTCGATGGCGATAGGTTGAAGAAAAGCCATAATCTGCTTCTGCGTGAATCCCTTTGCCGACATCGTGGCTGAGCCTACAGCGGCAGAGCCTAAAGACGCAATCGTCTTCAGATCCTTATACAGTAAAGCCCCTGCTGTAAGCGACGTGTAGCTGTAATAGAACGAAATCTTAGGCTGTCGCGACGAGAGCAGTTCATCGGTAGTTCCCTTGGGGAAATACATAAACCCGTAGATTTTGTTCTGTTGCATAGCAAGTCGAGCCTCGTCCACATTATTATAATATGCCACGACATGCGTGTTCTGAAAAGCATCAAGCTTGCGCGTCATGCTGCGAGTAGTGGCAGTATTGTCGAGATCAACAATTCCGACCGGCATTTCGTTCGGCTGTCCCTGATTCATCAGCGTGGTGAAGAAAATCATCACGAACAGTGGCAGCACCACCATACATATTATATATACAGGAGTAGTGAATATTATTCCACATTCCCGTCTTGCCGTATTTAATAGGTTCTTTATCATTTCAATCTCAACTTCAATAACTAAAAGAGTATCATCCTTCCCTTTAGTAATATCAAGTTATTATAATAGAGTAACTTCATTCCCTCCCTTCGGGAGGGTTAGGGTGGGTTATCACTTCATCACCAGCGTCATTCCCGGTCTCAGTCCGTCGAACTTCGTAACGGGACGTGCTTTCACCTCAAAAGTCTTCAAGTCATACTGTCCGTTGCTCTTAGTAGCCTTCCACACGGCATAGCTACCCTGGTCCTTTATATAATACACCTTCATCTTGATATCCTTCTTGAAAGCCGGCGAGAAAGCCGTGAACTCCGAACCAATCTTCAGTCCGTTGAGCTGATCCTCTCTGACGTTGAACGTTCCCCATACATCACTCATGATAGAAATGCTCATGATAGGAGAGCCCGTGCCTACAAGTTCGCCCACCTTAGGGTAGACATCACTCACTTCGCCCTCAACCTGAGCCACCTGCACCGTTTCGTTGATATACGAGCTAACCTCCTGAACAGCACCCTTCGCCCTGTTCACCTGGGCAGCAGCCGCCATGCGCTCCTCTTTGCGCGCACCCTCCTTAGCCATGTCATACTGGCTCTTTGCGGCTTTCTCCTGAGCCTCGTAAGCCTTGAACTGAGCAAACGCCTCGTCGCGCTTCTGTGCACTCATCACTCCCTCGTTGAAGAGACGCTGCACGCGGTCGTAAGTCTTCTTTGCAATCTCAAGACCCGCCTTGGCCTGCTGCCAAACCTCGTAGGCACCCTGTATCTGCTGCTGGCGAGCACCGTTGTCAGCCATCAGCTTCATTGCCGATGCCGCATCCTCAGCACTCTGAGCCTGAGTCTTCTTCGCTTCCACCTCCGGAGCATCGAGAATGGCGAGAGTATCGCCAACATGGACGTAGTCGCCCTCCTTGACGCGGAGTTCAAGAATACGACCGGGCACCTTGCTCGACACCCTGTATTCCGAAACCTCAATCTCTCCCTGTATAACGTCTTCGCTCTTTCCGAGCGTGAAATATCCTATAAGTCCAGCTACGACAACCACTGCCGTAAAACCTGCGATGGCAAGGATTATGCTATTCTTCTGTGCTTTATTTTCCATAAATGCTAATTCTACATTCTAAACTCTACATTCTTAATTCAACACTCCAAGTGCCTTCTTCAGATTAACCTGAGAAATCTTCACGTCCACTTCGGCATCAATCTTCTGCGACTGAGCCTGCATCCAAGCCGTCTGTGCCTCCATAACATCGGTAGTCTGGAGCACGCCCTCCTTGAAACCGACATTGGCGCAGCGCAGATTCTCTTCAGCCTTCTCCACGTTCTTCTTTGCCATGGAAAGTTTTTTGTAAGCCTCGTTCAGTTTAAAGTTGCTCTGACTAACCTGCAAACCGATTTTCTCCCTTGTGTCGTCCATCTCGAGCTGAGCGATAGTCGTGGCAGCCTTGGCAGCGCGCACTTTATATGCGCCCTCCATCCAGTTCCAAACCGGTATGCGAACCATCACGCCAACATTCCATACTCCGGCAAATTTCTTTGTGAATCCGTCGTAAAGGTTAGGATTAGTCATCAGGTATCCGCCGGCAACCAATACTTGCGGCAAGAAAGCCGAGCGCACAAGTTTAGTTGCCTGTTTACTCATGTCTACAGCATTCTGCAGGAGATTCATCTCCGGTCGGCGGTCGATAGCCTGTGCCGTGTCGCCTATAGCCACGGCATCGCCGAGCGAGATACTTTCAGAATTCTCGTCGGCAAGAGTTATCGTTGATTCCGTAGGCATGCCGCAGAGCTGACACAAGAGCATCTTGGCGAGCGACAGTCCGTCTTCCACCTGCGTAACCTGCATTTCCGCCTCGTTCACCTTCACGTTCACCTTCAGTCCGTCGGCACGTGTCGCCACGCCCTCCTTTATCATTTTCGCCACATCGCTGTCGAGTTTCTTCACGAGAGCAAGATAGCTGTCGGCGAGTTTCTGTTTGTGGCGCAACGACACCACTGTCCAGTACGTCTGGTCGATGTCATGGAGTATCGCCTGCCGGCTCACTTCCTCTTTGTTAGCCGCCATTGTCTCCGTTATGTCGGCAATGCGGTTAGCCGCCGTGATGGCACCGCCCATATACACGGGCTGTGTAACCATCGCCGACACCATATACATCTGTCGGTTGTTCGTGCGGAAGGCATCGGTAACGTCCTGTCCGATTTTGTCGAGCGCTCCCGTCACCTTCGGATCGCTGATACCGAGCAGTCCGCCGAGGTTAGTGCCGATACTGTTGAGAGTACTTTTCTGCGTGTTGTTGAGAATAGAAATCTCCTTGCTCGAGAATACCGCTCCGCCTACAACGTCGAGGTGGGGCAGGTATTTCGTCCTGGCAGCCTTGCGCGTCTGCTCAGCCATGGTGCGCTGCACTTTCGATGCCGTCAGCGTCTTGTTGTTGCCCAGAGCCATCTGCCGGCAACTGTCGAGCGTCAGCACATTTTGCTGTGCCGATGCCGATATTGCCGCTGTGGCAAGAGCTATTATTGATAATATTCTGTTCATCTTTTGTCGTCTTCTGTGTTGTTATCTGAATCAGTTAAACGAGAAGTTTCTTGATCCTATCATATTCCCGTCGGCAAACACGCTAACGTTGTATGTTCCCGGATTCAGCGGTTCGTTTACGTTCCAGTAGAGCGTTACCGGTGTTTCGTTGCCTGTATATTCGATAGTCTTGCGCATAGAATACTGTAGCGAGCGGTTTTCGTAGTTGAATGATCCGCTTGCTCCCATCACGCTGCCCGCCGGAGTCGTAACCCTCACGTAGAGAGTCCTCTGTCCGTTCTGTGCCGTAACGTTCTTTGCTATGTTGAAGCTGACGGTGATGAGTTTTGCGTCCTTTATCTTCTTGGCGTTCTTCTTTGCCGACCCCTTCTTCTTTGCCGTCATACTGATGCCGTTGGCGTCGAGCTGTGCGGCTATGGCAACCTTCTCCGAGAGCGATGCCTTGTCGGAATTCAGTCCTTCAATCTGTCGTGTAGCTTCGGCATACTGTCCCTTTACGCGGGTGTTCTCTGCCGTCAGGTTCTGGTTCAGTCGGTTCAGCGAGTCTATCTCCAATACGTAGCTGCGGATTACGGCACGACAAGTGGCGAGTTCCTTCTTTAGTCGGGCAATCTCTCTTGCGTCGGTGCTCTTCACGCTCTTCAGTTCCTTCAGCAGCTCTTCCGTCTTGAGTTGCTCCTGAGTGAGCTGAGCCACGAGCGAGTCGTTGTTTATCTTTGTCTTCATCTCCGAATACTGGTCGGCAAACTGCTGATATTCGTTTTCCATTTCCTTCTTGTCGAGTTCGGCAAGTTCCTGCATCTCCTTGTTTGCCTGCTTTTCGTTGTGCAGACTCATTGTGAGATACGCAATGCCGCCGATGAGCAGCAGAACTACAACTACTACGGGAATCAAAAATTTCTTGTTCATATCTTTCTTGTTTTATTTTACTGATGATATAATAACACTTTTCTTTTTATAATATTGTGCAAATATACTTTCTTTTAGTAAAAGAGCAAAACAATGTATGTTATGAAATCTTTAAACGGACAATTTATATATTATTTTATGGAAAAAACGAACAATGTGTGCTGTTAATGAGAAAATCCGTACATGTTCCGCCTAAACGCTTCGAGTGTTCCGCCTAAACGCTTCGGGTGTTT
>DBKQ01000006.1:0-7947 GCA_002298545.1 Prevotella sp. UBA746 | reverse complement strand
GTGTTTCGCCTAAACGCTCCAAACGTTTGCATGCAACGCTGTTTTTTCAGTGAAATAAATCTGAAATTTTCTATTGCAAAAAAAAAAAAATGTATATCTTTGCAAAAAGTTTACTTAAATAATACTTAAAGAAGACAATAACACAAGCATTCCGATGACTGATAAATGCAATACTTCAGGGTTCGTTCCGCCAGAGGATATCTATATCTCCAAAGAATTTGAAGATGTACAGGAAATCCCATCGAACGGCTTTTCCATGCTCCTCCGCGCCAAACGCGACGGACAATGGTGGATGCTGAAAGGACTGAAAACGGAGTATCGCAAGGATTTCGTGTATCAGGAACTGTTGCGTAAGGAGTATAATATTCTCAAGAGTCTTGAAAGCCATAACATTGTTGAGGTATACGGAATGGAAAATGTCGACGGCTATGGCGAGTGCATCATAATGGAGTGGGTCGACGGACTAACCTTGAGCCAATGGCTCACCTTGAAACATTCATGCCGGGAGAAGCGCCGCATCTTCTTGCAACTGCTTGATGCCGTGGAGTTTGTCCACCAGCGGCAAGTGGTTCACCGCGACTTGAAGCCCGAGAATGTTATGATTACAAGAAATGGACAGAACGTGAAGCTTATCGACTTCGGACTTGCTGATACCGACAGCTATGCCGTGTTCAAGCAGCCTGCCGGTTCCGAGGGCTTTATCGCTCCAGAACAGTCGAACGGGTCAATACCCGACAGCCGTAACGACATCTACAGTCTTGGCAGTATATTGCAACTGATGGACATCAGTTGGATTTACCGACGGGTGATAAAATCTTGTCATGCTCCCATCAACAGACGTTTCGAGGATGTTGACTCTATGCGCAATGCCTTGCGGTCAGTGCGCCACAGACTTCATGTGGCTTGCGTTGTCTTGCTCCTCGTTTTCGTTTCGGGGGGGTAAGTTATGCTTACCGTGAACTGGCAGGACCGCGACAGACTTACAATGTGGTTGCCGACTTCAAAATAGGATATCTTAGGTTTCAGTCGTGGGGCGGCGGACTGGTTACGGTTGCGAGTACCGCCGATATTGACTCGTGTGTAGAAATACCGCCACAGGTGGAGTATCAGGGTATAAAATACAATGTAACCGAGGTAACTTTCAAGGCTTTCCGTAACCACAAGAATTTGCGCTGCGCCGTATTCCCCGACAACAGGCTGCATGTCATGGAGGGGGCGTTCAAGGGATGCCTGAGTCTCGACGCACTCTGTTTCCGTTCTAAAATCCCTTATGTCATCGGCAACGACATGTGGAAAACCGACATAACCAGGATTTTCGATCCCTCCCATTTCCGGAGCGTTACTCTCTATGTGCCGCATGGCAGCATCCGAGCCTACCGACAGTCGGAATGGGGCAAATTCAAGAATATAAAGGAATACGTATGATACACAGTCTCGTTCTTAGAGTTGAAGCTATGCTCAACCGCAAGCTTCAGACGCATGGTGATTTTGTCGCCCTCAGCGACATCCTCTTCGACCGCACCCGTGAGCGTGTCAGTCCAACGACGCTGCGCCGCATGTGGGGCTATAGCAACGAAGGCGTCAAGCCGCGCCGCTTTACCCTCGACGTGCTCTCGCGCTTCGTCCTCTTCCGCGATTTCGACGACTTCTGTTCCAACGCCTGCAACGAGGAGTTGCAGAGCGGCTTATGTCTTGGCGGCAAGATAGATGCCGACTATCTTTACGAGGGTCAGCTCCTTCGCATGAGCTGGTTGCCCGACCGCTGCTGTCTTATTGAGCATCTCGGTCACGGTGAGTTCCGCATCGTCGAGGCGGTAAACACCAAACTCAGCATTGGCGATACCTTCACCTGTCATCTCTTCATCAACAACGAGCCTGCCTATCTCGACAATCTCATCCACAACGGGCAAGGTCCGATGCGCTACGTAGCCGGTCGCCAGTCGGGAGTGCTGGTAGAGAAGGCGGCGCAGATACAGGTAGGGTAGGGGTAAAGCATACTAAAACCACCTCTTGTTCATCTCTCTCAAGAACTTTTTTGTAACTATGATGCTATGGACGCTCTGCCAATTGCTTAAATTCTTCGTATGTCATGGGATGATTATTTTATAGAATTAATCTTTTAAGCAGCCGATAGGTACTACATAGACTCCGTCTTTGCGCTGATAAGCATAGTCGCCAACAGCCGTGAGAACCATCATGAAAGATGGGGCTTTCATCTTGGTGGTGTCTATTTTTGATGCTAAGGCGGTTAAGGTAGACACTCCTTGTCGTATAGCCCCGATACTAACTTGACCTCCTTGTGAACGAGCGTAAGAACGTAGCAACAGTTAATAGTTTGTCTGCTATTCTTTTCTTATATTCCTTCATATAAAATATCTTTGTTTAGGCTGCGAATATACGATAATAATTTTTAAAAGCCAAATTTATCTGAAAGTTCTTACTTAGTTTGGCGGATATTTGTTACTTAATTTGGCTTGTTTTCGTTACTTAATTTAGCTTGTTTTCGTTACTTAATTTGGCATTATTTGATAGATTCTGTACACTTGTGATAGAAAACGAGCTTACCAAAGTGATATGTTGATGCTTCTTTCGAAGTATTCGGGTTTGATTTTCATGAGGTCTTCCACCGTGAACAAGGAGAGCTGGTTGCCCAACCGCTGTTGTCTCATCGAGCATCTCGGTCACGCTGAGTTCCGCATCGTCGAGGCGCTAAATACCAAACTCAGTATTGACGATACCTTCACCTGTCATATCTTCATCAACAACGAGCCTGCCTATCTCGACAATCTCACCCACAATGGGCAAGGACCGAGGTGCTGTGTTGCCGACCGTCAGTCGGGAGTGCTGGTAGTCGTCTTCAACTTTACACCATAGGTTGAAGGTAAAAAGGAAAAGGTGGCATAAGTCTGAATATAAAAGAAGCACTCCTGAGAAAACATCCTCAAGGAGTGCTTGAAATATTACAGAATCTCGAAATATGAGGCTCTTCAGTTGGCGTACTCGAGCTCCTTACTTATTTATGCATGGTTGTATCCACAACAACGTCATCTGGGATAGGCACATCAGGAAGATCTTCTTCTTTGTAGTTCGGGTCTGGATCATCCTGTGGCGAGCCGTTATCGTCGGTTACTTCGGCAGCATTGAGCTTGCCTTCCTTCTTGGCCTTCAGGTATTCATCGTATTCTTGACCGTTGAACTCTATCTTATTGAGCAAACTCTCCTTAACGGAGTCTTGGTTTTTTGCGATGATGTTGGCGTTCCAGTTAATGTCTCTGTTGCGGGCATAATTGAATAGTTCTGGAATGTCATCCGAGAAAACAAAGCTCTCGCCAGATGCCAAGTCTACTCCTTGATGCGTTTTCAGAGCTTTCCTTTCGCCTGTTGATGCTTGGTAAACCGTAATTTCGACGGAGTAGTCAGAACCCTTTACCAAATCTGTTCCTGTGTTCTTTATAGGCTGACTGACCTGACAATGATATCCTGTGGCATCACGTCTCCAGGCATAGTTACCCATTTCTGTAATCAGCGAGAGCGACATGTTGTTGGCATATTTGTTGATGAGGTAGCTCATATATTCACTGCTTTCCAACATCAGCTTGCCAAGTTCCAAGTCGGGCATCTTCTTGATAGGCACACCTGTTTTCAGAGCAAGTTCGTTGCTTATGGAGTCGAGCTTGAGAATGGAGAATGTATTGACAATCTTGAAAGACTTGTTGTCTTTGGACTTGAAGATTATCTTCGACATTCTTGTGTTCTTGATGCTTACCGTGTAGGTGCTGTCCTTCTCGTTCTTCTGGATGTCGAGGTCGCCTTTCTCTATGCTGTCGGGCAGCAGCAGGTCTTGATACTGTTTGGCGGCAGGATACATGTCGTATACAGTCGCCTTGTCGCCCTCTTTCACGGCAGCGATAAACTGGTTGGTCAAATCTTCTACCGCACTCTTGTTAGAGTCGCACGACGACAATCCCAGGACTGCCATCAATGCTATTGTTATAATGCTTCTTGCTTTCATATTATTACAATTTTGATGGGTTACCATTTTACGCCAGATACTTTCCCGTTCCGGCAATAGATGGCCTTAGGACAACTTATATTTACATAACTAGCAGTATATGCGAAAGATTGCGTTGGGAGATATATCTTATAGCCGCTTTGCACTCTTGCAAAGGCGTATGCGTAAATGACGACATCCTGTAGTGCAAGCTGATATTCTCGAACAATACCCTCAGGCATGCCTACGTATGGATTCATGTTTTCCATAGCATTGAATGCTTTTTGTCCGTATTTTTGCACGAGAACTTTTTTAATCCGAGCATATTTATTCGCTGCTGCGTCATGCCTTTTCTTTTCGGCCGAATTTGCGGCTTGTCTTTCCGCATTGTATGCTTGTGCGAAAGAGTTGTATTGCATGCACTTTTCGCCTACTTTCTCACCGTTCTTGTTCAGGTATATTCCTACATACAATTCCAGTTTGTCGTTCTCCTTGGCGGTTTGCGGTGTAAAGGAATAGTCGCCTTTTGTTCCAGCATACTTGAAAATTCCAAGCATAGAGTTGCCTTCTGGCTGGTACAACAAGATCTGTCGGTTACTGCTAAATGGGTCTATCATCTCTGGCACTTTGTACATTTCGAAGAAACCAGATATGTGAATGCCATATTTTAATTTGTAGTAATCTCCCTTAATCACTGTTGCAATTCTTCCGTCGGGATATATCACGGCATCCTCAATGAAATCGTTGTCAAACGTGTGTGTCTTTGGCAGTGCGTCCAAAGCCTTTATCATGTTAGAATAATTTTCGGTATTCTGTGCCAGGCTTACGCCAAAGTAGGTCGCGACATCAGGATCTTTTGGGAGTATGGTCTCTTTCATTTCGTCGTACAGAACATCCCAGTCTATACCCCTTGCTATGCAACTTTTCACGAAGCGCTGCATATAAGGAATGAAATCCTTTGGAGAGTCGGAGTTTGCGATACCATCGATGAAAGTGTACATCTTGCTTGGGTCGGCCTGGTATGCCTCCCAGACGGCTTTAGCACTTTTCCCTGCGCCTTGGGCGTAGGACAAAAATACGCTGAACACGCAACATATTACCAATAATACTTTCCTCATCATGTCGTGTCCTCTTATTTATTTTTGTTGTTTTCATATACAGCCCAAATAAAGCCCATTATAGGCTCGTAGATATTCTTGGCTATCTCGTCAGGATTGTCAAGGCCTTCTTTTATCATGACTTTTCCGTTGTCGCTTATTGTGACAGGCAGTGCCTTTTGGTCTTTCAGCTCAGGAACTTGATCAACGATTTCCTTTGTGGCGTTGAATAGCTCCATTTTGAATTCTGTAGTATATGTAATCCTGTTTTGGAAGCCTGTAGTTTTCTTGCCAATCTGTCCATACACTTGCACCATCACTGCGGCAAGATAACTAGCCAAGATGTTTCGTGGCTGAAAACTTTTTATGTAATTGAGAATTTGCAGTTCGGCGCTCCTCCTGTTGTCTTCGGATATGGGATTGTCTTTATCACAGTTGCTACACCAATTATTTAGGTAATTCTCTATTTCGTAATAGTCGGGGTCCCTAACATCAGCACCATGGCCCGTCTTGGCGAAAGCCAAGATTTGCAGTTTGACGGGATAACTTTCAGCTATTTTCTTGATATCGAAGTTAACAGCCAGCGTCCATGACATCTCGTGTTTGTAGACACATTTATTTATAAAATAATCCCCATAATATTCCACAGACCATTTCATTTGGTCATCTCCTTCTTGATAAATCTTGATGACATTCCGATCATTGAAGTCTTCCACGTCTTCGAGAGAACGGTCACGGAAATAGTTGCCAGTTTGAATTCTTGCGATGGCAATAGGAACATTGTTTGTTGCAAAAAGCGAGTCTACCTCCGGTATGTCGTATGGAATGTACGCCAGAAGAGTTGCAAAGTCCTTTGAGCGTACAGCTCTCTTAATGGTTTGCTTCTTGTCTGCAATAAGGGACATTAAATTTTCTTGATACACGTCTGCAAGTCCAAACTGTGATGCCACGTTAGATAGTTGTGTGGAAGGTTTGTCTATGAAGTTCATGGCAGCCTTTGCTGCGCCTTTGTCTTTGGTCAGCTGATATTGAAGTGCCACGGTGTACATCTTGGTGATGGGAATCTGCGGACAGAGCTTGATATATTCCAAGGCCTTGGAATAGTTTTGTTCGCAAATCTTCTTGTATCCAAGGATGTAGTAGTTGGCTGCATACATGGCATCGTTAGAAGACACTTTCTTGCCTTCCGCAAGTTTCGCGTCCCATTTGGCAAGATTCTTCTTGCACTTCTCGAGATATCCGTTTGCAATGTTCTGCTTGTCCTGTTCGGTGATGTAATCACCGTCACCTTTAATAAGACGGCTGATGCTACTTTCGGCTTCTTGCTCCGTGTTGGCATCTGCCAAGACTTGAGCAATGGCAGACTTGAGTTTTCCTCCCTCTTCCCACTTCTTGGCTAAATCCTGCGAGAAGGATGCCTGTGTAAGGCATACTGCAAGTAGCAGTAAAAACATTCTTAAATGTTTCATAATAATATTTTTTATAGTTTGTATTCCTTACAGATTCTATTCCAAATGCATCGACCTTGTTTCTGAGTCTCGTCGATGTTGAGAGAGAAGACACCGATGAACTTATAAAACTCCATTCCCAATTCATCCTTGTGTCTGAAGAATGTGATGCGTTGCATATTGTCTTTGATGCATGCCTCGACATGAGCCTTGCGCTTAGCATCGTCTTGGTGGTATTCTGTAAAAGTGTTGTGGTCGTCTGATAGCTTGTTTATCCAACCATGGTTGTTGTTGATGATAGGATACCAAATCTCTAACTTCTCCTTATTCGGAACAGGTGTTGCACCTACTCTCAGATAACCATGATATTTTGGTTTGGTATCAAATACTGCACAAATATCGTCTATTGTGCGAAGCTGGTCATTGTCGTCTGCCTTGAAGATACCTTTTTGCTTATGATATTCCACTGAGAGCCATTTGCTCATGTCCCAAGGTTTCAAGTCAGGAGCCTGCTTGATGCGCTCTTTGATAAATGCTACGCATTGGTCTATCTGCTGATGAATCTCATCGAGAGTTAACCATTCTCCATCTTTGTTCGGATTGCCGCAATGAATGATGAATTGATCTTTTTGGGTAAGCTTGACGATGTTTTCATTTCGATAATAGTCTTCTTTCTTTTGAAAAGCGTGGAAAGGCTCGTTAATTTCAACGAAGACTCCGATTTGTGGAAGATACAAATCTGCCAGAGCATATTTTCCATTGGGAAGTTCTACTCTTTGCTGAACGACAAAGCGGATTTTCGTGTCATCCAATTTGTCCCAAATACGGTGGATTACATAGCTCTCCGTCTTCTTGTGCTTAATGCTAAAGAAGAGATGCTCCATGTAATCGAGCTGATAATCGATAGGTTGTTTTTGATTCTTCATATATGTTTATCATTTTCATTGTTGTTATTATGTTTTCAGGCAAAAAAAAGGTACGAACCGTTTCATTCTTGTCTGAAGGGTCTGGATTACCCGTGTACAAAAGAATGAAATCAGCTCACACCAATTGATGTATATTGTTGTCTATCCCACCAAAATAGGATGGATACAATAATACACAACTGGGCGAACAACTTCAGCCTTTATTCTTGTACACTGCGAATTGTCCAGATTCTCAGATAGAACTAAGCGTGGTTGCTTACTCGTCATGTCTGCTGTCATGTTGTAATAGCACCTCAAAGTTAGCAAATTTCATAAGTAAATTTTTTTAGTTAATAATATTTGTTGTTTTCTATTTGCAAAGATATGAATCATATACAATACTCTTGTTTTCCATTTTTTTCCATTTAAGTATTAAGTTTTTTTGAGTTCCATTTTTTTCAATGTGGTATGTAAATTAAATCCCCAGTGTTTCGCCTAAACGCTCC
>DBKQ01000011.1:12437-17570 GCA_002298545.1 Prevotella sp. UBA746 | reverse complement strand
GCGAGAAAACGAAGGATGAAATCCAATGATTTTTAACTCTAAACTCTAAATCTGAAACAATGAAATATTTATATCGAGCCTATCAGCTATGTGTGGCATTGCCGCTACTCCTCGTTTGGACTATAATAATATCCTTGTCTGTTATCATCGGCTGCTCTCTTGGCGGCGGACATTTCTGGGGGTACTACCCAGGCAAATGGTGGGGACAGGCTATCGTTCGTCTTCTTCTGCTTCCGGTAAAGGTCGAAGGCAGGGAGAATATGAAGGCCAACGAGTCGTATGTTATTGCTGCAAACCATCAGGGGGCTTTCGACATTTTCTTGATTTTCGGATTTCTTGGCCGTCAGTTTAAATGGATGATGAAATATCAGTTGCGTAAAATTCCGTTTGTGGGATTTGCTTGTGAGAAGTCGCACCAGATATTTGTTGACAAGCGTGGTCCGCGAAAGATAAAGGAGACTTACGACAAGGCGCGTGCCACTCTTCAAGGGGGTATGAGCCTTGTGGTCTTTCCTGAGGGGGCACGCACTTTTACGGGACACATGGGAAAGTTTCGTCGTGGTGCCTTTATGCTTGCCGACGAACTGCAGCTGCCGATACTGCCTGTTACAATCAACGGGTCTTTCGACATTATGCCCCGTACTCGCGATTGCAAGTGGGTCGTATGGCATCCGTTGAAGCTAACTATTCATAAGCCTGTTTATCCCGAAGGGAAGGGGGCTGAGGATATTACAAGGCGCATGGATGAATGTTATGCTGCAATCATGTCGGGACTTACACCGGAATATCAAGGGTATGTAGAGAACCCTGACCAATAAAGGAATTTATTAGGTTTATATAATGGAGTGGATGATGCCCACTCCTTTTTTATGCCTTTATGGTTTTGCGGATATATTGTTTGTTATAAAAGCTGTATTCTTATCTATAAAAATGATAATTATATCCTGTATATTGTTCCTATATGTAAATAAATACTCTGTTTGTTTTGCAAAATAATATATTTGTTCTATCTTTGCAAACAATTTTATAATAAAACAAATCGTATAATGAGCAAATTGATAGAACCGATTGACTATAAAGCTCTGCTGGATATGAAGCAGACTGAACAGGGTATAAAGACAATAAAAGAGTTTTTCCAGATGAACCTTTCAACCGAATTGCGCCTGCGGCGCGTTACGGCACCGCTTTTTGTGCTGAAGGGACTTGGCATTAACGACGACCTTAATGGTGTAGAACGCCCGGTAAGTTTCCCTATAAAGGATCTTGGCGATGCTGAAGCTGAAGTGGTTCATTCCTTGGCAAAATGGAAAAGGCTCACTCTTGCCGAATATAAGGTAGAGCCGGGGTATGGGGTATATGCCGACATGAATGCAATTAGGGCGGATGAGGAACTCGATAACCTGCATTCTCTTTATGTTGACCAGTGGGATTGGGAGATGGTCATCGACAAGGAACAGCGCAATCTTGATTTATTGAAGAATATTGTCAGAAGGATTTATTCTGCCATTCAGCGTACGGAATTTCTCGTTTGCGAGAGCTACGAACAGATAAAGCCGTTTCTTCCACAGGAGATTCATTTCATTCATAGCGAGGACCTTCTTGCCATGTATCCTGACAAAACGGCTAAGGAACGTGAAGATCTTATCTGTCGCAAATACGGAGCTGTATTTATTATCGGTATTGGCGGAAAACTTGCCAATGGCGAACCGCACGACGGGCGCTCGCCTGACTATGATGACTGGACGACGGAGAGTAAACCGGGGTATAAGGGACTGAACGGCGATATACTGATATGGTATCCGGTGCTTGGACGTTCCGTGGAACTTTCGTCTATGGGTATTCGTGTCAATAAGGAGGCTCTCTTGCGTCAGCTTGAAATTTGCGGAAAGACGGAGCGGGAAAAGCTATATTTCCATAAGCGACTTCTTGCCGGTGAACTGCCGCAGAGTATTGGCGGCGGAATAGGGCAGAGCCGTCTCTGCATGGTTCTCCTTCATAAAGCTCATCTCGGCGAGATACAGGCAAGTATCTGGCCGGAGAGCATGAGGAAGGAATGTGAGCGGTTGGGGATGCCGCTGATTTGATGTCTTGTGTATGATATATTGAAATTACGGTTTATGTAAATTCCAGTTTGAAGACCTCGCCGAGAGATTTCACGGCGGGGTTTTCATTACATAGCTTTTCGTATATTTCCTTTGGCGAAAGGATTCGCTTTATTTCTTCAGGACGGGCAATGCGGAATTTTAACTCGATATCGTCATTGTGCAACTTCAGTACGAGCGTGTTCCTAATGCGCTTCTGTATCTTCTGTATGTCGTTGAGCAACATCTCGTTCTCCACCACAATCTCTATTTCAGGGAAGGTGGTTATTGTAGGAGTGATGTTCTTCATCCTGGTTGCCGTGCTCGACATGTTTTCTGGCATACGGTTACACATCGACAGCCATTGCAGCAACAGCATGTCTTCATCAAACTTCTCGTGTTGCCCCGTCTGCTTGTCTTCCGGTTCTATCTCGTATACGGGCTTTTCCGGTCCTTTCTTCAGATTTGCAAATGATTTTCCGATACTGCCGAGCTTTATTGCCGGTCGGCTTGCCGTAGCGGCAGCCTGTGGCTTTTGTCGGGTATCTGTAGCATGATTGCTGCTTGCTGTAGAGTCTCCTTTGCCGGCAGCAGAAGCATTGTTTTTAGGTGCATCATCCCCTTGCCCGGCAGTATGCTCCTCCTGTCGTGCGCTGGTCGCAGCGGTTGCTACCTGCTGGGCAACCCTTTGCTGCGTAGATGCAATAAGTTTCTTAAACAGGCTTTTTAATCTCTTGGGGCTACGCCCCGCCGCATCGCCTTCGTCGTCGGGTTGCGTTATCTGTGCTATCCGTATGAGGGTGAGCTCCACAAGCAGTCTCTTGTTACTGCTCTGTCGGTAGTTCACATCACATTCGTTCATTATCTTCAGTGCCTTATACAAGAATTTTGTAGGGCATTTCGCTGCCTGTGCCTTGTATTTCTCCACCTGTGTCTGGCTTGCCTCCAACAGTGGGAGCGTCTGACTGTCTTTTGCCATAAGAACATTCCTCACATGTGTTGCCAATCCTCCAATCAGGTTCCCTCCGTCGAAGCCCTTTGCTATTACATTGTTTAGCAATACCATCACTTCGGCTGCCTTGTTTTCCAGACATAGGTTTATGATGTTGAAGTAGTTGTCGGCATCCAGCACGTTGAGGTCTTCGATAACCTTCTTGTATGTAATGTTCCCCTGGCAGAAACTTGCTGCCTGGTCGAATACAGAGAGGGCATCACGCATACCTCCGTCAGCCTTTTCGGCAATGACATTCAGTGCCTCCTCCTCGTATGTTATCCCCTCTTTTTCGGCAACCATCTTCAGGTGGTTGATAATTCCAGGTATTGTCATCCTTTCGAAGTCGTATATCTGACAACGTGAAAGGATGGTAGGGAGAATCTTGTGCTTCTCTGTCGTGGCGAGGATAAATATAACGTGTGCTGGCGGTTCCTCCAGAGTTTTCAAAAAGGCGTTGAAAGCTTGTGTCGAGAGCATGTGTACCTCGTCGATGATAAACACCTTGTATTTGCCCACTTGCGGCGGAATACGTGTCTGGTCCATCAGCTGCTTGATATTCTCCACAGAGTTGTTGCTCGCCGCATCAAGCTCGAAAATGTTATATGAACGCTGCTCGTTAAATGCTTTGCAGCTTTCACATTCATTACATGCCTCTCCGTCTGGGGTAGGGTGCTGACAGTTTATTGCTTTTGCGAAAATACGTGCGCATGTCGTCTTTCCAACTCCGCGTGGTCCGCAGAACAGATAGGCATGGGCGAGCTTCCCGCTCTTCACGGCATTCTTTAGTGTCGTGGTGAGGGCAGACTGTCCCACTACCGAATCAAACGTCATCGGACGGTATTTTCTTGCCGATACTATATATTCTCCCATAATTATACTATATATTCTCCCATAATTATATTATGTTTCGAGTGTCATTTGATAAATATGATGCAAATTTAGATAAAAATCCAGAATTATCAGCTTATAGGATAAAAAAACTTATTTGAACCCTCATTTCATTTTGCTCTTTCAATGTATATTGTCGAGGTATTATGTATTTAAAGTTGTCGTACATTGGTCGGTGTACACGTGTATTTCAATTGGTGTACACATGTATATCGGTTGGTGTACGTGTGTATACCGTACGCTGTACGCTAACGATTAAGTCTTGAAGCATATGCCGGAACGGCTTTTCGATATAAATTATTCTCCTTTCCGAAACAACTTTTATTTACTCCTTTTGTGCTTTTCTCTTGCCAGGCACAAGATTTATACATATCTTTGTAAAAAATAAGCTGCATCTTGGAATTAGAAATGAATTTCATTTCGTTCTTCTTTAGATTTGCATTATCTTGAAGTTAACAAAAAATAAAATCTATGAGCATAAAATACGAAATACAGTCGATTAAAAACTCGCAGGGGGATGGCAAAGACCGTCTGTATGCAAGAATCTATGAAAACGAGGCAAGAACAAAACGCCAACTCGAAGACCATATCCAGGCTACCTGTGGACTTCCGCGTGGCACAGTGGAAGCTGTTCTTTCGGCATTAAGTGAACACATGGCGCATGATTTGTCAAGTGGTAGACGGTTTTATCTCCCGAATATAGGCTATTTCTCTCTTTCCGCCAATCTTGACATGCCTGAAGGAAAAACAGCAGACAAAGTGCGTGCCGATTATATCAGTGTGCGCAACATAAAATTCCGTCCAGAGATGTCGTTACTGCGCAATGTAAAAGACAATGTGACATTCGAACGTGCAGATTTTACTACTAAGTCGCAGGAGATAACAGAAGAGGAAATTACGGCTGGACTAAAGGAATACCTGTCGGTTAACAGAACCATAACAAGACGCAGTATGGAACAGCTTTTCAAACTTAGGCGTGGTACGGCTTTAAAATGGCTAAAGCTACTGACAGAGAAAGGTGTGTTACGAAAAGAGGGAGTTGTCAATTCTCCAGTGTATTTCTTAAATCGTCAAGACTAACCTGAATAAAATTTCCATCTCATCAAACCTACAATGCCTAATGAGCCTACTATGCCTATTATGCCTACTATGCCTATTATGCCTATTATG
>DBKQ01000011.1:2069-12382 GCA_002298545.1 Prevotella sp. UBA746 | reverse complement strand
CCTATTATGCCTATTATGCCTACTATGCCTATTATGCTTATTATGCCTATTATTCCCAATACCTATTAATAAATAATAAAAATATATCCTATGAAACACCCCCAAGACAACTCTTTCCTTCGCCAAGGAAAAGACTACAACACCCTCATCTGCTACAAGAAAGCCGTAATCATTTACGACATAACCTACTATTTCGCTCATAAATACCTTGAGCGCGGCGACCGCACAATAGACCAAATGATTCAGGCAGCTCGCTCAGGAAAACAAAATATCGTAGAAGGAAACATCGACGGCATTACTTCTACCGAAATGGAAATAAAACTCACAAACGTGAACCGTGCCAGTCTGCACGAACTCCTCGAGGATTACAAGGATTATCTGCGTGTTCATAATCTTACACAATGGGACATGAACTCCATTAAAGCAATTCAGACAAGGAAATATTGCTGCAATCATAATGAACCGGAAGACTACAGAGAGAAAATCGCTGAACGGTCTGCTGAAACCATCTGTAATATTGCCATAACTCTAATAAAACAGACGGATGTCATGATAAAAGGACTTATCGAGTGGCAGAAAAAACATTTCAAGGAAAATGGGGGCATTAAAGAACAACTGTTTAATGAAAGACGAAAACAAAGGGGATTCTAACTTGTTGGAGGGATTTTATGGTAATACAACCGTTGTTTTGAGTAATGTTTTTTATAACAACAAGCTTGTAATTCCAGATTTTTATCTAAATTTGCACGCTGAAAGAAAATATCAAAAACAATAATGAGTCGCATTAATCCTGTTTTAAGCTTCATATCCCATAACCGGTATTGGTTTGTAATCATTATCGGTGGATTGCTCGTTGGCGTTATCGACGACAACAGCTTTCTTACTCGTGCGCAATATGCCATACAGATAAGAGATTTGAAAGAAGAAATCGAAAAGTATAACGGACAGTATGAACGCGACAAACAGAAGCTCAATGAACTTCACCGGAACCCTAAGGCTATAACAAAGATTGCACGGGAGAACTATATGATGAAGGCTGACGACGAAGATATATTCGTATTGAGCGACGACGAAAAAAACAACGAAACAGAAGATGAAACAACTGAGTAAAACACAGAGTATTATAATGCTCATTGGCGCCGTACTGATGGTTGTCGGTGCCGGACTGTATGTATTTGGCGAACATACCGTTGCTCCTTGCGCTTTCTTGCCGGGAACACTGCTATTTGCCGCCATGCAGATAGCACAGCGGTATGAAGGAACGGATATCACCCTGCGCAGACTGCGTCGGATAATGCTTACCGGTACGGCTTTCTTTATCGTCTCTGCCGTACTGATGCTGGAGAATTCATATCATATTGTATATCCGCTGTTCCTCAAAAGTGGTATTGACGGATACAATGCATACCTGAAATATATTCACAACAATTGGGTTGTTACACTCCTCGTCGCAGCAATTCTTCAACTTTATTCCACACACAGAATTTCGTCAGAATTGCAGAAAAAAGGATAAAGCAACAGCGAAAATCAGAAGAAAGAGCAAAAAAAAAGCTAAAAATTCAGTTACATGTTTTAAATAACATGAACTTATTTCCATACATCGGTAATACAGAGTAATTTTGTATTGCTTTACGAAAACAATATATGAATAAAATTTTCTACTCTCTTATCGCTACCGCTGCAGTGACGGCAACATCATGCTCCGGAACTTATGACATTAAAGGAACATCCGACGTTTCTATGCTCGATGGAAAAATGCTTTATCTGAAGGCATACAAGAACAGCGACCTTAAGAATATCGATTCCTGTGATGTCGTTCATGGACAGTTTAGCTTCAACGGACAGCTTGACTCTACAAAGATGGTTACTCTCTTCCTCGACGACGAGAGTCTTATGCCTGTAGTTCTTGAGCATGGCGATATCTCGATAAAAATCGACAACGGACAGCAGAAAGTCAGCGGCACACCGCTTAACGACAAGCTTTCCGGTTTTCTCGAAAAATACAATCAGCTCGACATGCAGATGGAGGAACTCGGTCATAAGCAGAGTCAGGCTATCATGAATGGAGAGGATGAAAACGTTACCAATGCCCGTTTGTCGCAGGAGGCACAGAATATTGCTGAACGTGAAGATAAGCTCATTACTTCGTTTATCACAGAGAATTTCGACAATGTTCTCGGTCCCGGTGTGTTCTTTATGATGACTGCCGGAAACAAGTATCCTGAACTGTCGCCGTGGATTGAGGAGATAATGAGCAAGGCTACAGATAAGTTTAAGAATGATCCTTACGTTAGAGACTATTACCGAAAGGCTCAAGATAACCAAAATATAATGAACGGTATGGCTACTCCAGACCAACCGGCACCGTCAATGCCTGATGCCGCACCGCAGGAAGATGTGCCGACCCCTAATGATTTGGCTCAACCGGCAGAATAAAAGCTAATTATGCATATACATGGCCTGTTATGCATAACCATGCCCATTATGCCTATTATGCCCATTATGCCTAATATGCCCAATATGCCTATTATGCCTAATATATATATAAAATGACAACATTAATAAAAAATGCTACTCTTGTCAACGAAGGAAAATCTTATAGTTCTTCCTTGATAATCAAAGACGACAGGATAGCCGACATTATTGAGAGTGATACAATGCCCCGTGGAACATACGATAATATCGTTGACGCCACGGGGTGTTTCGTTATTCCTGGCATTATCGACGATCATGTACATTTTCGCGACCCAGGACTTACAGCTAAGGCTGATATCGAAAGCGAAAGCCGTGCCGCTGCTTTCGGTGGCGTTACATCGTATTTCGACATGCCTAATACCAAGCCACAGACAACTACTCTCGAAAACCTTGACGCTAAGTTTGCTCTTGCCTGTGAAAAGAGCCACGTAAACTATTCTTTCTTTCTCGGAGCTACAAACGACAATATCGACGAACTGCTTCGTGTTGATTCCCACTTGGTGCCGGGCGTAAAACTCTTTATGGGCTCTTCTACCGGTAATATGCTCGTTGACCACGAAGAAGCGCTGCGCCAGATATTCAGTAAGGTAAGACTGCCGATAATGACCCATTGTGAGGATACGGAGGTAATAAACGCAAATATGACGAAAGCTAAAATAAAGTATGGCGAAGACCCGGATGTTTGTCATCATCCCGAAATACGCAGTGAGGAGGCTTGCTGGCGCTCAACGCTGCTTGCTGTAAATCTTGCTCGTGAATATGGCGCCCGCTTGCATGTGGCTCATCTCACAACAGCAAGAGAACTTCAGCTTTTCGAACCAGCTGCTGCTGACAAATTTCCTAATATAACCGCTGAGGCAGTAGTGGCACATCTTATGTTTACTGATGCCGACTATAAGTCGCTTGGCTCTCTGATAAAATGTAATCCGGCGGTGAAGACCGTTGCCGACCGTGATGCCTTGCGTCGTGGTTTGGCCGACGGGCGAATTTCGGTTGTCGGTACTGACCATGCGCCCCACCAATTGTCGGAAAAACAGGGCGGCTGTGTAAAGGCAATGTCTGGAATGCCGATGATACAGTTTTCGCTTGTCTCCATGCTCAGTCTTGTTGATGAAGGCATAATAACCATTGAGCGCCTCGTACAGCTGATGTGCCATAATCCGGCACGCCTTTTCTCCGTTGCCGAACGCGGATTCCTGAGGAAAGGATACAAGGCGGATATTGCTATCGTTCGTTCGAATTGCCCATGGACGGTGAGAAAAGACATCATACAGAGTAAATGCGGTTGGAGCCCGATGGAGGGAAGAACTTTCAACTGGCGTGTTGAACATACTTTCTGCAACGGCAGACATATATATAATAAAGGTGTGTTTGATGATGAATACCATGGTGAGAGAATAGAATTCAGACGATAAATCACAAAACTGAGGAATGATATCAAGAATAATAATTCCGCTTCTGGTCATCGTATTACTGACCGATGCGTATATCTACTGTTTTATAATAAAGCGTTTAAAGAAGGGAAGGAAGCGTGGCATCTGCCGCACATTATGGCTTATGCAGAGTCTTGCACTTATCGCCTATGCGTTGTCGCTTGCTTTTGAAAAGAATTTCGCACCAGCTGATGTTACGTCGCTTAATGTCTTCCTTGTTCTTATTGGTGTATGGATGTTGCCGAAGGTTGCCTTTACTGTATGCCATATACTCGGTTGGGGACATTGTGCTTATCATAAGACCAAGACGAACTGGGGAACGCCTGTCGGCATCTTTGTCGGTATCGTGCTTGCTGCCATTACGGTATATGGTTATGTTTGGGGATTCGGTCAACTGAAAGTACGTCGTGTCACCTTCGTTTCCAAAGATCTGCCTAAGGAGTTCAACGGCTACCGTATCGTGCATTTCAGTGATGCCCATGTCGGTACATATTCAGGTTCTCGCCAATATATGCTGAAGGCAGCAGTAGACAGCATCATGAAGGAGCATGCCGATATGATTGTCTTTACCGGCGACCTGCAGAACATGCAACCGTCTGAGGTAATGGCAAAGGAGCAAATCCTTTCTAAGCTGCATGCTGCCGATGGTGTCTTTTCCGTTCTCGGTAATCACGACTATGCCTATTACCTTGATGCTGATGCTGCAACCCGCCAACGTAATCTCGTGGAAATGAAGAATATTCAGCGCCAGATGGGTTGGACGCTCCTCTGCAATGAAAATCGCATCTTGCGTCGTGGTTCCGACTCTATCGTCGTTGCAGGAATGGAGTATGAGGGCAACAGTAAGAAAGTGCCAAGCTTTGGAGATATCAGTAAGACGCTTCGTGGAATTAAGAAAGGTTGTTTTGTTCTTATGCTCCAGCACGACCCTACATCGTGGGAGACAGACATTTTGCCACATTCTTCGGCGCAGCTCACTCTCAGCGGTCACACTCATGCCGGACAGATGAAGTTCTTCGGGTGGTCGCCTGTTGCACTGATGTATCATCAGTGGAGTGGCTTGTATTACAATGGCAAGCGTGCCATAAACGTAAGCGATGGAATAGGTGGCTTTGTCCCTTTCCGTTTCTGGTGTCCTGGCGAAATCACGGTAATCGAGCTGAAAAGAGGATAGTAATAAAATCCCCGGAGCAAAGTTTAAGTGAACTGCTCCGGGGATTTTATTCATTTATACTATGAGTATAATAGTTTGTCTTTATACTCTTATTTTACAATAACCTTCATAGTCTTGCCGTCTGCCATTCTTACGATATTCACACCCTTCTGCAAGCTCTTCGTGCGCTGACCTCCAAGGTTTGTAATGAAGTCAATCTTTTCAGCATTGCTGAAGTTGGCATTGATGCCGTCGGTTCCCTTCTCTTTCACGCTGATGTCGTGTAGATACAGGCTCTTGTGGTAAGACTCTGAGATGGCATGGAAACCATAGTAATAAACACCGCTGGTCGGAACTGTGAACTCTACTGTGTACACGTTATCTGTAGATGGAGTAGGTTGCATCGGGATGTCGAGATTCTGCCACAGACTCTTGGTGAGAGCCTCCGGAGTCTTGTCGTTGCCGAACATTACCTCCATAGCCTCAGGATATGATTCATCGGCAGAGTGGCAGCTGAATGTCAGCTCGTAGGTCTTGCCTGCCTCGTAGTTGATAGGAGGCGAGATGAGCCAGTCGTCGGCATTATTATAGGCACTGTATGCATAGAGTGCGTTGCCGCCCATGTAGTTCCATGTTCCGCTACCGCTATATTCAGTTCCTGCATCGTTGTTGCTGTCGATGATTGTGTAGTAGTTGAGCATATCGTATGCACTTGCAAACGGACCGCCGTATGGCACGTTGAGCGGACTTCCTACAACGAGGTTGTTTGAATATACGCCTTTGCCTTCTGCCTGTCCTACGCTTGGTGTTACGCTATACACATAGCGTGTCATCTCTGCAGGATGAGTCTCTTCGAAGCGACACTCTTTTGTTGCTTCGGCAACAGTTATTTCTCCAGGATAGCGAACCACCTTGTATGTCAGTTTGCTTGCATCCACTGGCGAACCGTTCACTCCCACTGTAGGAGCGTCCCATGTAAGGATAGTCTTCAGTCCGTCTTGGGTCAACTTCACGTTCTTGCAGACAGACGGGATGTCATAGCCCACGAAGAAGCTACGCTTTACGGTTGGTCCGTCGCCGGCAGCATTAGACACGGTGATTGTCAGCTCATGCTTCTCGTTGGTAAACGTGATGTCGTCGCTTGTGAAATCAGCTCCCGGTTGTGCCTTGGCCTCAAGGATAACCTTGTCGCCCTCCTTTACCGTTACGGTCTGATCGCCCTCAAGTGGTGTTCCGTCGTAAGCTTCTGCCGGCATCTTGAATTTCAGTTTTCCTGTGAGTCCCGAAGGTTCGTTGGTATCAAAGCTGAAGTCGGAGATGATGGCAGGCGTCTTGTCGCCAGGCTCGATAAAGTAAGCTCCTGATGTAAGTACAATCTTATTCAGATAAGCTTTCAGTGTTCCCACACCCGTTGTAGTGTCCAGTTCCACGAGGTTGGTAACCTCCTGATAAAGCATGCTGCTCGTACTTGGATAGAGCCAGTACATCTTTCCCGTCTGGAAGTTGCAGAACATCGACTGGCGACGGGTATCGTTAATGTAAGTGTCGCCGTCGAAGAGATTCGTCATACTTATCTTGTTCACGGGCACCATGCGTCCGTCGGTCTTGCGAATCTTATAGAGATACCACACGTCTGTGCTCTCATCGTCGTTAAGACTCTCCATGCAGGTGATAAATATCGTACCCTTCTTGTCGCAGGCGATGGTCTTGTAGCGGTATTGATTGTCGAGGTTGTTGCCAATCTGCTTGTATTCGCCGGTAGCCGGGTCTATCTCAACAAAGCAATAGTCCATTGCCGACTTCTGCAAGATACCGTAAATCTTATCTGTAGTAGGGTCGTATGTGATGTTGAACATCGTGTACTTGTAGTCGGCAGGCTTCTCTATATCGGTGAGACGCTCAAAGGTCTTTGCATCATAGATTACCCAATGCGGATGCTGCAAGTCAAGGCGGTAGTTGCCGTCATACTCATAAGCATAAATCTTGCCGTCGTGGTATGTGGAGCCGCCGGATACCATAGCTGAGAGTATCGGACTTGTCGTCTGTGCCTGAAACTTGTTGTCGTAGTCGAAGTGGTAGTAGCCTGGCTCTCCTGAATCATAGGCTGAGATGCGGAGGGCGGTTACGCTTCCCACGATGTCGACACCCTCCATGGCAATTCTGCCGAATAGATTGTCGGCTGCACTTGCTGCCTGAGTGGCGAGTGCAACGAGGAGGGAAAATACAGTTTTTCTCAATAATTTCATTGTTGTAATAATTAGGTGTTACATAAATACATTTTCATAAAAACAGCTTTGTCAATACGCTTTTCATAAAAACAATTTTGTCAATACGCTTTTCATAAAAATGAAAAAACAGATATGGGCTTTGCTGTCGTTCGGCAGGATAGTGTCCATATCTGTTTATTTAGAGATTGATTACTTCACGAATTTCTGACTTACGGTCTTGCCGTCGGCAGTAGTAACCTTAATCAGATACATGCCTTTGGCGAGAGAGTTAAGACTTACAGCTTCGTTGCCTGCTACTGTATCGATGGCCATTGCTCCGTTAGCAGAGAACACTGCAACCTTGCTTCCTGCCGGAACGAAGAGAGTTCCGTTAGCCTTGTTGAAGGCGATAACACCGTTCTGTGCGTTAACTTCAGAGATGCTTGTAACAGGGGTCGGGTCGCCGATAGAGTAAACCTCAACGCCACGAACGTCTACATAGTAGTTAGCGTCTGTTATATGGAAGCCGATGTTGTAGTTTCCGTCCTCTGGCACATTAAACTGTGCTGTCTGGAAGTCACCGAATCCGTTCTGTGCCAAGTTCGGATGAGAAGCGATAACCTGGCTCTGTGCGGCAACTGTTGTGCCCTCGCCGATAGTTACCTCAATGCTTGCAGTGTAGTCGCGAGCAGTCTTCAGTTTATACTTAACCACGAAGCGGTCTTTAGCACTCATAGGTACTGCTGGAGAGATAAGCCAGTCGTCTTCGATAGCACCGCCATGCTGATAGTTGAAGTCGAATACATCTGTGTAGTCATACTTCCAAGCGCCGCCGTTTCCACCGTTGATGATAGTCCAAGCTTCCTTGTCGAAGTTCTGGCTGAAGTTCTTCACGAGAACCTCTTTGCCTGTCTTGTCGTCGAGGTTGAGTTTAACCGATTCTTCTGTAGAACTGTTTTCGCCGATGAATGTAACGACAGCGAATGTAGCCTCACCGCTGAATGGTTCTGGAGAGAGAGTCTTTGTAGTAGTCTCGCCGGTCAGTTCGTCGATAGTCTCAACGAGTTCGCCGTCCTTGTAGATCTTAGCTCCAACCTTTTCAGTCAGATCATATCCTTCAGTATCCTTAGTCGGGTTAGCCCATGTCAGAGTAACCGTCTTGTCGTTTGAGTTGATTTCGCCCTTGAGGTCTGCCACAGCCACTGGAGTAGCAGCCTCGATAGCCTGTACGTCAACAGAGAGCAGAGAGAGCTGTCCGTTTTCAGGAGCAGCAGTTGCGATATGGAATCCGATAAACTTGTCGGCAGCAGCTGTAGAGATGTATCTGATAGCCTTTGTCAGGTTCTCAGTGTCTGTGATATCATAGCTTGCCACGAGAGTCATGCCCTCAGCCTTGGCAGCATCGCCAACATAAACTTCCATCTTGTCTGGGTCGAAAGCGCCACGGCGGGCGAATGTTGCAGAGATAGAGTAGTTCTTGTTCTCTTCAAACTTCAGAGCCGGAGTGATAATCCAGTCGTTTGCTGCTACGGCAGCATTGTCTGAGTTATATGTAATACCGTTGATACCAGTTGTTGTTCCCCATGTGGTATTGTCGGCATTAGCGTCTACAGTAGTGAATTCCTTAGCTGCGTCAGCATCTGTAAGGTCTGCAGAGTAAGGCAATTCCTTAGCAACTACCGGTGGAACAGGCTTTGTCAAGTCAACCTCTACGGAAGCTGCTGTAGACTCGCGGTCCTCGATGAATGTCTTGACAGTGAATAGCACTTTGCCGTCGAATGGCTCTACAGCGAATGTCTCTGTAGAGGTCTCGCCTGTCAGTTCGTCGATAGTCTTGATAGGCTCGGTCTCCTCGCCCTTGTAAATCTTAGCACTAACCTTATCCTTGATGTCTCTGCCGTCAGTGTCCTTAGTTGGGTTAGTCCAAGTCAAGGTAACGGTGTTGTCGTCATAGTTAGGAGTACCCAAGAGATTAGTAACGGCAGTAGGAGTAGCAGGCTTAGTCAAGTCAACCTTAACAGTTGCAACCTCAGACTCTTTCTCGCCGATGAAAGTCTTAACGGTGAATGTAACCTCGCCGTCGAATGGCTCTACAGCGAATGTCTCTGTTGTAGTCTCACCAGTCAGTTCGTCGATAGTTTTGATAGGCTCAGTCTCCTCGCCCTTATAAATTTTAGCTCCAACTTTCTCTGTCAGATCCTTGCCCTCTGCATCCTTAGTAGGGTTAGTCCAAGTCAGAGTAACGGTGTTGTCATCGAAGTTTGCAGTTCCTGCAAGGTCGGTAACGGCAGCCGGAGTAACGACTGGAGTGTCTGGAACGTCTGGAGTGTCAGACTTCTCGCCGACAACTTTCAAGCCGAGAACGTAAGCCTTTCTCATGGAAGCAGAAGTCTCGTTCATGCGTACACCAAGATAGTAAGTTCCATCCTCTTTAACAGTGAATGTGTTAGTTTCTTCAGCTACTACATCTTTTGTTGGATTAAGTGCTGCTATAGTAGAGAATGTAGAAGCATCAGTATTTGATGTACCCAGGTCAATACTCAAGTGTGGAACATTACTGTAATCATAACCTGTTTGAGTAGTTACGGTATATTTATATCCTTTCTTGAGATCAAGGGCTGGTGTAACACAAATAGAATTTACATTGTCAGTCCAACTGCTCTGTACAATCTGCATACCTGGGTTATATTTACCTCCTGCATACATTGCCATTGCTTTATACTCCCAGTTCGCACCATTATTTAAAAATGTCCATGATGGATCTGCAACCATATCTGTGCTGTAAACTTCGTTGTTGTCGCCAGGTTGACTTGGATCGGTTGGATCGGTTGGGTCGGTAGGGTCCGTTGGGTCAGTTGTTCCCGGTGCCTCAACCTTCAAACCTGTAAGGTAAGTCTTGCGCATTTTTCCACCATCTGTCTGAAGCATGTGGTAGGCAAAATAGTAAGTTCCGTCCTTGTCTACGGTAACTTCGAAAGTCTTTTCTCTGTCTGCGTATGCTAATGCAAGTTCAATTGTTCCCTTTGAAGTAAATGTGGATGCATC
>DBKQ01000011.1:0-2053 GCA_002298545.1 Prevotella sp. UBA746 | reverse complement strand
GTCTGTGATGTTCCTAATTCAAGGGTCACGTCTCCCGCATTGTACTCATACATTGCACCTGTTGTTACAGTGTATTTAACACCGCTCTTTAGTTCAACAGCCGGTGAAACGTAATAGTCGTTTACGCTTGTAGAGTATGAACTTTGCGTATATTGAATTGCTGGATAGTATTTAAAGCTTGCTTGATCCCAGATAGCAGACTTGTAATAATTCCATGTCGTACCGTCTGCATTGCTGTCAATAGTTGCCCATCCAGTTGTTCCGGCTTCTGTAGAGAAGTCAGCGTCGAGTAAAGACGTTTTCTCTGGTTCTGTAGGTTCTGTAGGCTCTGTAGTTCCGCCGCCAGCTCCTTCTTCTGCTACTTTCAGTCCGAACAGATACATATAGTCGCTACCTTCAGTCTCCTGTATGGCATGATAAGCGAAATAATACGTGCCGCTTGTCTCTGGAGTGTATGTGAATGTCTCGTCTGTAATTGGATTGTATTGTGAAATCGGACTAAGTGTCTTCACCTCTTTATATGTAGACATGTCTTCAAGAGATGTTCCTACCTCCAATTTCAATATTCCTCCATTGTTCTTTCCTGTCTGTGTTGTGATGTTGTAGGTTTTTCCAGCCTCAAGCTGAACAGCTTTCGAGATGTAGTAGTCGTTATCGAGAGCATCCCAGTCGCGGGCAATTCTCACTGCGGTGACGTAATCGCTTCCGGTTGGAAACGCACGTTCCCACCATACCCATGTGGTACCTGTCTTCGTACTCTTGTCTACTGTCGTCCACCCCGAGGTTCCATCTTTCGTGGTGAAGTCCGCATCAATCAGGGCAGTACTGTCAGCCCACGTCGCCGTCGTTCCTAAGAACGCGAGAGCCGCTAACGTCAACCCCTTTTTGAGTTGTAAAGTTTTTCCCATAATAAATGTTTTTTATGTGTATAAAATGTTGTTGGTTGCAAAAGTAACAATAAAATTCTTAAAAGCAAGCAAAAAGAAAAATATTTATTCAGAATATATGATAAAAATTAATTTTTGTTGGTTTAAAAATAAAAAAGTGTAATCTTTACTCGTTTTTTTATGACTTCTGTATGCAATGGAATGTTTCTTGTCTCGTATTAATTGAATGTTAATTGGATTTTTATAAAAAAAACATTATAAGAGCAATATTTTTATTACTTTTGCAATATAAACAAATAAAAATAGAAAATATGAAAGTATTGCAAAGTTCTGTATTTCGCGCCATTTGCGCCATTGCCGTAGGTGCGATGCTGATAAAGAATCCCGACAGCACGGTAAAGGGAATAACGATAGCTATCGGTGTGTTGTTTCTCGTGTCAGGAGTAATCTCCTGTCTTGCTTATTTCAATGCTCGCCTTCATTCAGCCGAAAACGAGGTGTATGATGCCAACGGAAAACTCCTTGTAGGCGGAAAACCGATGTTCCCAATCGTAGGTTTAGGTAGTGTGATACTCGGTTTCGTACTTGCCCTCATGCCGGGAGCCTTTGTCACTTCATTGATGTATGTGCTCGGAGCTATAATTCTGCTTGGAGCCTTCAATCAGTTTATGGTGCTCATCCAGGCACGCAAATATGCCGTTTTGCCACTGTGGTATTGGGTATGTCCAACGTTGATATTGCTTACCGGACTCTTCGTGATGATAAAACCGATGGAGACTGCTGGACTGCCGTTGCTCATCCTCGGATGGTGCCTCTTGCTATATGGTGTCAGCGAATGTATTAATGCCTTTAAGATTCATCAATATAAGAAGATGTTGCAGCAGCAGAACAATGAGCAAAGCGACAAACAATAAGCTCGGATTGGTCGTTTTTTTTAGAGAAAAGTTCAAGTTTCTAATTTATAATCTTCCCCTCCCCCGCCTCCCCCTCCGGGGCGGAGCAGTTTCCTTTGACTGCTAAAAAAACTTGCATGTTTTTCATTATTTATTCGATAAACAAGTCGTTAATGATAATCTAACGAATGTAGTTAATAACAAATGCTTTGTTGTCAGATAGATAATAATCTAATGAATGTAGTTAATAACAAATGCTTTGTTGTCAGATAG
>DBKQ01000112.1:6010-13616 GCA_002298545.1 Prevotella sp. UBA746 | reverse complement strand
GCTTTTGACACACCCTCTTTCTTTTAATTATATGCTTTTTGCATATACTTTTTAATCATATCGGGATATACTTTTTAATCATATCGGGACATGTAGCATTTACCGCTACTGGCGTTTATTCCTTTCTCCACAGTTTCGACATATCCTCAAGACTCTTGCCTTTTGTTTCAGGAACAAGTTTCCAGACGAACAGGGCGGCAAGGACGCAGATAACGCCATAGAGTCCGTAAGTAAACCAGTGGCCGAAATCGTCACCCTCAGTAAGGTGCATGTTGAACATCGGCACGAAAGTAGAACTTACTATAAAGTTGAATATCCACTGGAAGGCAACGGCAATGGCAACAGCAGCACCACGTATAGTGTTAGGGAAGAGCTCAGCAATGAGCACCCATGCGATAGGTCCCCATGAGAACATGAAGCTTGCACTGTAAACCATTATACTAATCATCGTAAGAGTGCCGAGAGACGGATTGCCAAACGTCAGGGCAACGCCGAGGGCACCGATAGCCATGCCGATTGAGCCCCAGATAAGCAATGGCTTTCTACCAAGTTTCTCAACGGTGAACACGGCAACAAGGGTGAACGAGATATTCACGATACCCATAATGACTGTCTGCACCATAGGGTTCTGCATACCCATATCCTGGAAGATTCGCGGAGCATAATATAATACGGCATTGATACCGACTGCCTGCTGGAACACACTGAGCATGACGCCCACGAAAATACACATGAAGCCATAAGAGAAAAGCTTTTCCGTCTTTACCGTAATGGTGTTCTTAATATCATTGATGATCTCGTCGGCAACACGGCTACCGTTAATACGGGTGAGGATACTGCGCGCCTTGTCGTCCTGTCCTATCATGACCAGATAGCGCGGTGTCTCCGGCACGAAGCAGATAAGCAAAGTGAAGAGTCCTGCCGGCACACACTCGCTGCCGAACATATAGCGCCAGCCGGTCTCCACCGTCCACTGGCAATCCGCCCAGTTTGCAATCTGCCCCATGGCATCATACAACGGATTGGCATGAGAACCGAGAATGATGAAATTAACGAAATAAACTACCAGCTGACCGAAGATGATTGCAAACTGGTTCCAGCTTACAAGCATTCCGCGGATATTGCTCGGAGCGACCTCGCCGATATACATCGGACAGATAGCCGATGCCATGCCGACACCTATTCCGCCAAGCACACGGTAGATATTGAATACTACGAGCAGGGTCATGTTGGCATTGCCCTGCGGCAGAATGTAGGTTTCCGGTTCCATTGAGCCCCATGCCGAAAGGAAGAAACAAACTCCGGCAAATATCAAGGAGCGCTTTCTGCCGAAACGACTGGCAAACAATCCGGACAACGCACTTCCGATGATGCAGCCTATAAGCGCACTCGACGAAGTGAATCCGTGCATAAAGTCAGTATACTCAAAATCCAGGGAGCTTTTGAAGAAAGCCTGAAGCCCCTTCTCCGCACCGGAAATAACAGCCGTATCGTATCCGAAGAGAAGTCCGCCCAACACGGCAACCATAACAATTGAGATAAGGTAGGACTTGCTACCTTTTTGTTCTTGTTCCATTATTCTTGACTATTTTATTAGGTTAGTATTTTTATACGCCGCAAAGGTAACACTAATTATCCAAACAACACAGGAAGAACGGAAAGCAATAAATAAAAAATTAAAAAACAAACATTATATTCCCCCTGTTTTGATAAAAATTCCACCTTAAAACACCATGACCAACATGTTTTTTGCGAATAAAAAAAGAAAAGTCGATAATTTTTAGTAAGTTTGCAAAAAAGAAAAGAAATTGAAACCTACGGAAAGGTGATATACAAGAAGAAATGAAATTCAGAGACGTTATCGGACAAGAAGAAGCCAAAAGGCAACTGCTGCAACTCGTAGCTGAAAACCGAGTGCCTCACGCCATGCTGCTATGCGGTCCAATGGGGTGCGGCAAGATGGCATTGGCTCTTGCCCTGGCATCTTTTCTGCTCGGCGAACGGGACGACAGCGACCCTCTCGAAGCTGAAGCTGCAAAGAATATGCCGGAGCTATCGCCAGAGAAGAGAAGGAATGCTGAAGCGATGCTCGCAAAATATTCGCATCCCGACCTCTTGTTCTCCTACCCCGTCATAAAACCGGCAGGAACCGGCTCCGACCATAAGATGACGAGCGACGACTTTGCAAAGGAATGGCTGCAGGTGCTTAACCAAAGTCCTTACTTCTCCATCGACCAGTGGCTCACGGCAATGAAAGCCGAAAACCAGCAGGCAAGAATCAGCGTGGGCGAAAGCGAATCGCTAATCCGCAAGCTGAGCATGAAATCAAGTCAGGGCGGATACAAAGTCTGCATCATATGGCTGCCGGAGAGAATGAACGGCGAATGCGCAAACAGTCTGCTGAAACTGATTGAGGAACCGCCCCACATGACCGTCTTCATAATGGTATGCGAGGAGCCGGAGAAACTTCTTGAAACGATACGCAGCCGAACACAACGCTTTGACATCAAGAAAATAGACACTCCTACACTGGAGAAAGCCCTCGTGGAAAAGCGCTACATAGCTCCGGAAGTGGCAAAACGCATAGCAAGAGTAGCAAACGGCAACTGGCTGACGGCGATGAAGGAACTTGATGCAGGAAACGAAAACAGAATGTTTCTCGACATGTTCATCATGCTCATGCGACTCGCATACATGCGCAAGATTAAGGACCTGAAGAAATGGAGCGAAGTTATAGCCCAATACGGAAGAGAGAAGCAAAAGCGGATGCTGACTTACTTCATCCATCTTATAAGGGAAAACTTCATATACAACTTCCATAATCCGGAGCTCAACTATATGACTGCCGAGGAGGAGGACTTCTCGAAGAATTTCGCACGCTTCATCAACGAGGCTAACGTGGTGGAACTGACAGAACTCTTCGACCGCGGCATACGCGACATCGGACAGAACGCTAACGCAAAAATCGTTTTGTTTGACATCGCCCTGAAAACAATCGTACTGCTTATTCAAAAATAAAAATATAATATAATAACCAGAGTTCCCAAGGCTCTATGTCATAAAAGAAAAGACTCGCAGCCTTCCCTGTTCTCTCAGTTCTAAAGTTCCCATAGAACTCCCATAGAACTCCCAGAACACCCAGAACTCCCAGAAAAGAAATATATGGACTTCAAAAATATGAAATTTAAAGTAGGCGACGGATGCGCCCGCGGACTCTGTCGCAGAGGATGCGGACGACAGGACCGACAGCTGAACACATACGACTGGCTTGCCGACGTTCCAGGCAATGCCGAAAGCACCGACCTCGTGGAGGTACAGTTTAAGAATACAAGAAAGGGATACTATCACAACGTCAACGGACTCGACCTCAAGAAAGGCGACATCGTAGCCGTGGAGGCAAACCCGGGCCACGACATCGGAGTGGTAACGCTGACCGGAAAACTCGTGAAGCTGCAGCTCAAGAAAGCCAATCTGAAATCTGCAGACGATATAAAGAGAATCTACAGAATAGCAAAGCCCGTAGACCTCGACAAATGCCGCGAGGCTAAAAGTCGCGAACACGGAACAATGATACAGAGCCGACAAATTGCCAAAGACCTGAACCTGCAGATGAAAATCGGCGACGTGGAGTATCAGGGCGACGGCAACAAGGCTATCTTCTACTATATCGCCGACGAACGAGTAGACTTCCGTCAGCTCATCAAGGTTCTCGCCGAAACCTTCCACGTACGCATCGAGATGAAACAAATCGGTGCAAGACAGGAAGCCGGACGCATCGGCGGAACAGGCCCCTGCGGAAGGGAGCTTTGCTGCGCTACCTGGATGAAAAACTTCGTATCCGTAAGCACCGGTGCCGCAAGATATCAGGACATATCGCTCAACCCGCAAAAGCTTGCCGGAATGTGCGCAAAACTGAAATGCTGCCTCAACTACGAGGTGGACAACTACATCGAGGCAAGCAAGAAACTGCCGAGCCGCGAGGTAGTATTGCAGACAATCGACGGCGACCACTATCTCTTCAAGACCGACATCCTTGCCGGACTCGTAACCTACTCTACCGACAAACGAATGGCTGCCAATCTGGAGACTATCACCGGAAAGCGTGCACTTGAAATCATCGAGATGAACAAACGCGGAGAAAAGCCTGACGCCCTAAGCGACGGCGACGCTCCTAAGGAGGAACCGAAACAGATTGACCTGCTCGCCGGAGAAAGTCTTACGCGATTCGACAAGGCAAAGAAGAAGAAGAACAAAAACAAGCCGCGCCAGCAGAAGGGACAAGGCGACAAACAAAACAGACAACAAGGCAACCCTCAACAGGGTAAAGAGGCTGCCAAACCTAACCGCGACATGCAGCAAAAGCCGGCTAATGCCAACCAGCAGAAACCGCGCCAGCAGAAGCCTCAGCAGCAACCAAAGGCACAGCAGCAGAGACCTCAGCAGCAGAGACCCCAGCAGCGCAACAATGCTCCAAGGCGAAGACCTAACAGAAACAACGAGAGACAGAACAACAGAAAAGATTCTGAAAATAAGGAAGCATAAGATGCAAAAGAATTCCACCTTATTTAATATAGTAACGATAATAGTGTGCATGACTGCGATGATTGTCGCGTCATGCACCACTAATACCGTATACGATTCTTATTCGCACACCCCCCTGTCGGGATGGGAGAAAAACGACACGCTAACGTTTAATGTACGTCCTTTTTCTGAAAGCGGAACATTCAACGAAACCGTAGGAATAAGGATGACAACGGCATTCCCGTTCACAAGCATCAGTCTTATCGTGGAGCAACACATCATGCCTCACGAAAAGGTTCTTACTGATACCATAAAATGCCCTATCACCGACACACGAGGCAATTTCCTCGGCAGTGGCATCAACTCATATCAGTATGAATTCCCACTAAGAAACATTAATCTTCATAAAGGCGACTCTATCCATATAAGCATACGCCACAACATGAAAAGGGAAATTCTTCCTGGGGTATCTGATATCGGACTTAAAATCGAAAAGGAATAATATCTCGAAGCGTTTAGGCGAAACACCCGGAGCGTTTAGGCGAAACGCTGATTGCACCCTTGGATTATATAAATTAAAAAAGGATGAACCAATAAGATTCATCCTTTTAAGTAGCGGGACCCAGGATTGAACTGGGGACCTCATGATTATGAATCATGCGCTCTAACCAGCTGAGCTATCCCGCCATCATTTCGTTTTAGCGAGTGCAAAGGTACTACATTTTTTTTAAACGCCAAAGAAAAACAGAAAAAATTATCAAAAAAATTTCATCTTTGAAATATATTCTATACCGACCCTTACTGGTGTGGCAAGGCTTCGCCATCGGCAAAGCTCGACAAAGACGGGGCGACAATCAATGCAACATTACCGCTGAACAAACCGGGAATATATGTAGTCCGCCTGTCTGGACATTCTATAAAGGTATTGCGATAGAATGGTAACATTCTGTAATTATGTTGGTTAATGATTCGTTTGTAAGGAGGGGATGTCATTCGGCATCCCCTTTTTCTTCTTCATAATTTAACTTATATATATAAAAAAATAAAGTCTTAACAACTTTCGTTTTGAAATACGCATAAATTGCTTTATCTTTGCAACAGATAATGTGATTCAAGGGAATAAAAAAATAAATACATTTATTTCCTATTCCAAAATGCAGATTACCTTATACTAAGATAAGCTGTATCTCAGCAACAAAACTGTTGGGAGCAACAAGACAAACATACTAATGCGAGAACAACAATGAGCACAAACAAAAAACGTATCCTTCTGGAATATGAACTGAATGCCAATTCACCTACCGTGATTTGGCCTCTTATCAGCGAAGCCGGCGGACTGGAACGGTGGTTTGCCGATGAAGTGGAGCGCAACGGCAACAAGCTGAAATTCACTTGGGGAACGTCATACATGAATAAAGACGAAAAGACTGCAACCATCATTAAGGAAGAGAAAGACCGACTTATACGCTTTAAATGGGACGACGATGATGACGATGCAGCCTATTGCGAGATGAAAATCGAAATTGGAGAAATTACCAACGACTGCATGCTCGCAATAACCGATTTCGCTGAAGAAGGCGACCTCGACAGCCTTCGCGAACTTTGGGACGACAACATGGAAATGCTCCACCAGGCATCTGGTATATAAAAAAACAACACCATATCTTTTAAACATGTGATATCTATTATATAATTATAACAATATATATAATAAGGTATATAGACAACACGACTTTTAAACTAATACAAAGAAAAATACACTACACATTAAACCTATGCCCGAATCTCTTGTCTTATAGATAGAACGTTCTAAAAGAAACAGAACTTAAAAAAGAAAGGATTTGATTATGACAACTTCTATAAGCAGAACATACATTGCTGTAATGTTAACAGCGATATGTACTATTGCAAGTGCACAGAGATTCCATCACTACAGGGCATATGTTCCGGGAAGAGTAATCCATACTAACACTACTGTTTTTACCAGACCGCGAGTATGCGTAGACTACAACATTAACAACAAGTTTACAAAAAAGGATCGCTGCACAATGATGATTGCCTTTCTCAAAAAAAACAGATTCATAACAGCTAAAGAGTACTCGGAAATCACGGGACTGAAAAAGAAAGTTGCAGAGGCAGAACTTGAAACATTCTGCGACAAATACATTACCCCCGTGGATATAAAGGGAAAAAGATACTATACACTAAAAATATAAAGAACTCGACAACATGCAGATAGATGACAACGACATATATGCCCTCATGCTCAACTCCCCGGAAAAGGGAATCCGCACGCTGATGGATAAATACGGCGAAGCCGTCTATTGGCATGAAAGGCGAATGCTCGTAAGCCACGACGACGCACAGGACGCTACGCAGGAAACATTCATAAAGGTGTTCCGATCCTTACGGTCGCTGAAAGACTCCACAGCCTTACGGTCATGGATATACCGTATCGCCACGAATGTGGCACTTAACATGATTGAAAAGAATAAGGAGCCACGCAAACTGCAGGAGGATATCGACGAGCACAATACGGATATCGCAGACACGGCATATATTGACTATTCCGACCTGGAGGCTGTTAAGCTGCAAAAAGCAATACTGTCGCTACCGCCAAAACAACAAGCCACGTTCAACATGCGCTATTACGACGAAATGGACTACTCGCAGATTGCCAATGCATTGAACACGACAGTGTCAACAGCAAAGGTGAACTACCACATAGCCAAGGAGAAGATAATAAAATTTATGAACTCTAACTATTGACAACGGATATGGAAAAGAATTTCGATTTTAAATCTATAGGCAAAAGGATGCCATACCGCATGCCGGAGAACTTTCTGCAGGAACTGGAAAATTCTGTCATCGAGGAGATACAAAACGATGAGGAAAAGAAAAAAACAAGACTTGAAATTCCACGAGTATACAGTCTGTTCCGCAACCTTGTAGCGGCAGCAGCAGTGGCAACATTATTCATCGTATGCTACAACACAATGCCTGCGAAGCAACAAAACAGCTATGCCGACATTGACAGGGCTTTCGACAATTTGAGCCACGACGACCAGAGTTTCATGATTGACAC
>DBKQ01000112.1:172-5934 GCA_002298545.1 Prevotella sp. UBA746 | reverse complement strand
AAATTAAAGAAAGGATTAAAAAGATGAAAACAGTAAAACTTATCTTGCTTGCATTGGCATTTATGTTGTCTACAGTCTCGTCCAGCGCACAAGACACCGGTAAACAACGCCTCTCAAGGGAACAGATGATAGAGACACAGGCTAAGCACATTGCCGCTGACCTTGCCTTCGACGATAAGACGTACAGTAAATTCATAAGCACATACGTCAGCTACAAGAAGGAGCTGTGGTCTATTGCCCCGAAACGCAAGAAAAACAACAAAGCTGGCAGCGAAACTGAGGAACAGGCAGCACAGAACATGCAACGCCGTTTCGAACAAAGTCAGAAGGTGCTCGACATCCGAAACAAATACTACAAGGAGTTCAGCAAGTTCATGACGCAAAAACAGATTGAACAGATGTACGACAAAGAGAGAAAGATAATGAAAAGGCTAAAGCAACGCCATGACAGGAACCAAGGGAAAAAGCGATAACCTATTAACATTAAAACAATTGACTTGAAATAAAGACACAAAGCTACTCAAGGCTTACATTATAAGCCAACACATCACATTAAGCAGATTGGTTTTTGATAGTTATTATTATTTAGAATCAGTGGTGGTCCGCATTCCCCGGGTTGGGGGATGCGGACTATTTCGTTGACGTGCATCTCTCTTCCTCAACCATTGCAGCGAGCTTGTCCTTCCACTCGCCAGATACGCTCCAGCCTAATGCCTGCAATTTCGTCGTGTCGAAAACGGCATGACTGATATTCGTAAATGCCTTGCGCTCTGCATCCGACGGATTGGAAAACACTACTCTTCTACCCTCTGCTGAGGCTATAGCCTCAGCAAGCTGACGGATAGTGAACACGGATGTAGGGTCGGCAACATTATAGGCATTCCCGTTCTCACCTTTCAGCAAGATATACAACAGCGCAAGCGAACAATCTACGACATAACACCATGAGCGCATCTGACTGCCGTCGCTCTTCATCTCTATATCTTCGCCATGCAAGACATTGCGCACGAACTGACAGAAAACGCGATTGTCACTCTCCGTGAAATGCGGACCGTAGGTATGGCAGGGTCTTGCTATTACGGCATCCACTCCATACTCTTCAACATAAGAAACACAGAGTGTTTCGGCAGCCCGCTTCGACGACGGATAGCACGCCCTCGGCGAAGTACAGTCAAGGTAGCCACAGTCTTTCTCTGAATATACCTGATTCCCCTCACCGTATATCTCGCCAGTCGATACATAGAGAAAGCGACGCATGTTGTGTTGTCTGCCATATTCCATAAGATTAGCCACTCCATAAACATTTGCCTTCATCACCTCCACAGGATTATTCCGGAAAAATACCGGACTGGCATTGCTTGCCGCATGGATAATATAATGGAAATTCACATCAGAATGAAGTTCACTGCAAACATCATAGCTTATGAAATGGAATGTCGGATTATCGGAATATTTACGAAACCGCTTCCTCGCACGCTCTTCATTCCTTCCGGCAGCATATATATTATAGTCATGCTCGCGGCTCATGAGAATTTCCACGAGGCATGCCCCTATCAGTCCTGTAGCTCCGGTTACAAGGATATTGCATCCGGCAAGTTTTTCCCACGGCAACGCACAAGCGGCGGCATCAAGTATATCAGCAGAGTATCTTGTCATCTTATAATATAATTATTTTAGCCAAGACTCCTTTTCAACATGCATAAGAGCCTTGAGAATCTCCAGATCTTCAACGGTAGTAACCTTGATATTCTTCTCCGAACCCGGTACAATATGCATCTCTCTGCCTCCGAGTTCAGCCATCAGCGTACACGAAGCCACAGAGTTTGTTATCCCCCTTTTCTTTGCCTCCTCATGAGCGGCAATAAGATTACTGAGACGGAAAGTCTGCGGAGTCTGCGTACGGATAAGTTTGTCGCGCGGAATACTTGCCGTAGACGAGAAGCCATCGTCGCTCTCGAGTATAGCCTCGCGGCATTTTATTCCCGTTATGGCATATCCATATTTTTTGCATATAGCAATATTCGAAGATATTATATCCTGCGACAGCAGCGGTCTTACGGCATCATGAACGAGCACGAGGTCGTCGTCGCCGATTCCAGCCTCCTTCAATCCGTATATTCCGTTGTGTATCGACTCCTGTCCGTTGCTTCCGCCATTAAAAATCCATTTCAGTTTAGTAACCGAAAATTGGTTGGCATACGACTGCAACACGGTCTGCCATCCGTCGAGACAAACCACGGCGATACCGTCGATATCCGGATGTCGCTGAAAGGCAAGCATCGTATGGATGATAATCGGACAGTTGTCTACATGCATAAACTGTTTCGGGATATCCTGTCCCATCCTGTTGCCGGAGCCTCCGGCTATAATAAGAGCATAATTCATAGTTTATAATTTGAAGTCCACTTTTCCTTTTATCTCTTTTCTCGTTTCTTTCTTATGGATATTCAGATATGCACGGTTGTGCTTCTCTATGCGCTGCTCCACCGGCGGGAACTGCATATAGTCATTAAAGAAATGTCGCAAATATTCATCGTAGTTCTCAGGCAGAAGTACTTCTGTATCCTCAAACGGGAACGTCTTTCCCTTTCCGAGCCATGCCTTCGGGAATACCTCGCGGTGTCCGTAAGAGCCTGTATACACTTGCACGTTCTCCGCCTTTTCATAGTCGTAAAGATGACTCAGTCTGTCCATTTGCCTTATCAGGCGGTGGCGTATCGCCTTACGGAAGAAGAAAGCGGCAGTTTTTATTGCGAAGCGTCCCCATTCCTTTCTGTTACCGAGCAACGAAATATACTCTCCAAAGGAGTTATGTGTAGAAACAGCATTAAGTCTGTTGATAATCTTGGTGTATTTATCTTTCAGTTGCCATGCCTTTTCCACATCGTCGTCAGTAGCATCGAGCGGAAAGATATCCACATAAAGACCAATAACACAGGGGATATGGCGGTCTTCAATCAAAGTAGTATTCTTGTTTGCAATCTTCGAGAAATACAGAGGATAAGTATCATCGCTGTATGGAGTGATAATCTCGTAATTGCCAAAATCCTTTTTCTTGGCAAGTTCGAGCAAGCGGTCGTAGTCGGGACGTGGCATAATGACATCTATATCATCATCCCAAGGAATAATACCATGATGGCGCACTGCTCCTATTGCCGTGCCAGCACAACAATAATATTCGAGATTATTCTCCTTGCAAATCTGCATGAACGCCTTCAATATGTCAAGTATTGTGGCATTCCATTCTTTCTTTATGTTTTTTATATCCATATCTTCGGACAAAGGTAGTGCAAATCGAAGACAATAGCAAATAAATTTATTTATTTGTATTGTTGAGATGCAGCCTACCTTATTAAAAGGTAGTGCAAATCGAAGACAATAGCAAATAAATTAAATAAAACACACTTTTATTTCGCCTCTTGCCACGATAATTGTAAATTTGCAGCAATTTTTAATATTGGCAGATAGAATTAACATATAAACAAATGGAATCATTAAAGGAAAAAACGGCAAAGGGACTCTTCTGGGGTGCGCTCAACAGCGGCACGATGCAGATTCTGAATCTCGTGTTCGGCATTGTCCTCGCCAAACAGCTTTCGCCTGGCGACTACGGTATTGTGGGAGTGCTCACAATATTCTCGCTCATTGCCGGTAATCTGCAAAGCAGCGGCTTCACCCAGGGACTGACGAATATTAAGCAGCCTACGGCAAATGACTATAATGCCGTGTTCTGGTTTAACGTTATCGTGAGTGCTGCTATATATGTCGTTCTCTTCTTCTGTGCCCCGTTGATAGCTTGGTATTTCCACAGTCCGGAACTGACAACCCTTTCGCGCTTCGTATTCCTCGGTTTCTTCATATCAGCCTTCGGAATAGCCCACAACGCATACATGTTTAAAAACATCATGGCAAAGGAGCGTACCATTACAGGCTTCGTATCGCTTGTAGTATCAGGACTTTGCGGCATAACGCTTGCCTGCAATGGCATGGCTTACTGGAGCTTGGCGTGGCAGTCGGTGCTCTTCGTACTGATGCAGAACATCTGCCGCTATTATTTTACTTTCAGCAAATGGCGCCCGTCGCTCCACATCGACTTCTCGCCTATCCGCAAGATGTTCTCGTTTAGCGTGAAGATTCTCGTTACTTCTATCATCAATACAATCAACAGCAATGTGCTTACTTTTATCATCGGACATAAGTTTCCGATGGCTGCCGTGGGCAATTTCACTCAGGCAAACAAGTGGAACACCATGGCATACAGCACTATTACGGGAACGATAGAACAGGTGGCACAGCCCGTACTGGCACAGATTACCGACGACAACGAACGGGAGAAACGTGTGTTCCGTAAACTGATGCGCTTCACGGCATTTTTCTCTTTCCCCGCTCTCTTCGGCTTGTCGCTCGTCTCCCGCGAGTTTATCCTACTTACTATAGGTGAGAAATGGGCTGACTGTATCCCGATGCTTCAGGTCTTGTGCATCGGCGGAGCCTTTTTTGCCTTTAACACCATGTATCAGCAACTTGCCATCAGTAGCGGGCGGTCGGACATCTACATGTGGTGTAACATCGTGCAGATTATCCTGCAGATAGCCCTGATACTACTCTCATGTAATTATGGTATTTTCTTTATGGTCGTAGCCTATACCATATTCTCCATTCTCTGGCTCGGTGTTTGGCAGTGGCAGGCTCATCGGATAATCGGTATCCGACTGCAGGAGGTGCTTGTCGACACTATGCCATTCATGCTGTCGGCTGCTGCCGTGATGGCACTGACGTGGCTTGCCACTTCATTTGTGCAGAGTTACTGGCTTTTGTTACCACTGCGCATCATTATCGCCGCCGCCCTCTACTTTGCCGTTATGAAGATTGCCAATGTGGATATTCTCAACGAATGTATCAAGTTTGCGAGGAGAAAGTGAAAAGCAGAAATTGGCAAGACATAGTATCTATTATTTTCATTTTATTGGAATCTTCATTCTCATTTTTCATCAAGAAACCTAAAAACGGTTCTTCACAATCAGTATCGATATGAATATTATTGCCAATATGCAAACAACGTAAAAAATTACTGCGGCAATACGTACATTTCCGCAAGATTTGCCATTGGCTATATATCTCCTGAACGACAGCGAGGTAACAGCAAACAACATTGCCAAACCGAAAAGAGCTAAAAAACAGCTTATTGTGTTGTTGTGTCTTAGAGCAGAAGCTACGACAAGCAAAAGTGCTCCCACTTTTAAAATTACATTTTCGATTCTTTTCATCCTCTTTCTATTATTTCAATTTGTTGTCTATTGTTTTATGCCAATGCGTCATATTCAGTCTTTCAGCGACTTGATACTCTTCTTTGGCGTAACACCGAGTTCCTTCAGTCCTTCCACGCGCCTCATCACGTTGCCGGAACCTTCATAGAGCTGGTTTCGTGCCTTACCGAAGGCTGTGCCAAGACGATTGATGAGGTCGCCGACACCATTGAAAGTCTCCTCGAAGCCAGCCACCTTGTCATAGAGATCGGCAGCGGTCTTAACTATCTTTTCCACATTCTTGTTCTGGCGGTCATACTGCCACAGGTTATAAGCCAGCTGCAGAGCCATCAGCAAGTTGCTCGGCGATATTATGATTATCTTTTTCCGATAGGCATAACGGCTAAGATCGGGCTGCTGCCGCATAGCTGAGATATAGCTTGTTTCGTTTGGAATGAACATGAGTACGAAGCCGATGGCATCGTCGACAAGAGTGCTGTAGTCTTTTGCCGCCAG
>DBKQ01000112.1:0-163 GCA_002298545.1 Prevotella sp. UBA746 | reverse complement strand
TCATCGATATGCTTCCTCACGCTTATGGCATGAGCCTTCAGCAGTCGGTCTCGCTCCGCCTCATCGTCGGTAGCCACGGCATCGGCATACGCCGTGAGCGACACTTTGGAGTCGATTACCACCGACCGCCCTTCGGGGAAACGCACGATGACATCGGGACGGA
>DBKQ01000026.1 GCA_002298545.1 Prevotella sp. UBA746 | reverse complement strand
ATGTGGCTGCACCGACGATAACGCCACCGGCACCACCACCGACGCCACGAAGACCGCCCTTTACATCGGAAATGGCTACCTTCACTATATCTCCCTTGCTGTAGGTTATCTTGGGGAGACGGGTTACAGGCTGCAAGTTTTCGGCATTGTCATAGGTAAACTGGCTGTCGTACTCTTTTAGCTGTCGAGTAAGGTTACGGACGCCTTGCAAAGAACGGATTTCGCTGCGTTCCGGTTCTACCATCACTTCCGTGTCTTGCGAGCAGGAGACAAGTGTCAATGCAAGAAGCATTGAACTTGAAACAAATAGGATTTTACTATTCATAAACTTTTAGTTAAAATGTTAATTTTTAGTTTCATCGGGAAAATTTCTCGATGAAACCGATACTTATCTTTATAATTTATTCATTGAAATAACCGCTCAGATGTTTGCGGTCATAATAGAGGTCAATTGTGGTCTTCTCACAGTCAACATCTGTATTTGGAACATATATTCTTATTTCGTCGGGACCGATTGTCTGCGTAGACTGGTTCATAATGTTGCCGTACTGGTCGCGGATTACAATGTCAACATCTAATAATGTTGAGTCACACTTGATGGTTACCTCGTCGCCATCTTCTTGCACAACGGGAATTGCATGCGGATGACCATGTCTTATTATCGTTGTATTGTCATAAGTTAATTCCACACTGCTTTTATTACAATAAGCAGAGACACACAATACATTAAAAACAAAACATAAAAAAATAAAATTTCTTTTCATATTCATTTCACTTAACTAATTAGAATCATGCTGCAAAGATACGAATACGAAAAATAAAGCTAAAAAAAAATGGTTTAGAAAAAGTTTAATTCTGTTTCGGGGGGGCAAGAATGTTTAATTTTCGTTTAATCGATACGCATAAACCTTTGGTTATAAAGACTTTATAAAATCATTAAACTCCTGCGCAGACCCTTTCCTGTTAAAGAACTTTTTATACAGCATTGAACGCGCAGAAGATATAGAGCCCTTTGTACGATACATCAAAAGAGAGATATCAATATTGCGAAGACCAAGTTTAATCAACATACACATCCTGTATTCGCGTTCATCAACATAATGATTCCCATAAATCTGCTCTTTAAAATGAGGATACACTTCATCAAATAAACAATCGATATTATGCCACTCCACCTCAGACAAGCCCTTTTTACCATTCAGCCTTTTGTTTATAATTTCATATATACGAGACTTTGAGGCATCCTTGGATTTATCCATATCGTCTATCGAATTCAAAGCCGAATCAAGAGCTGACCTGAGTTCTGATACTGTTTTTTCGTTATTACTTCTTTCTGCACAAAATTTCTCATTCAAAGAATTATACAAATCTTTCAGAAAATAATTGGACTGCTCAAACTCAAGGCAACGTCTTTTATTTCTCTCGTTAAGACGGGTAATGTAAGCAATAACCGTTAGAAACGTCATAAAAGCAAGTACAAGCATATAGGTTTTCTGAACATTTCTAGACCGCAATTCCAGATTCTCCCTCTCCTTAAGACTGTAATTGTAAAGTGCATGCATACGGCTCATTGCTTCCGTCGAGGTTACTATACGTACAGAGTCTGAGAGTGATTCGTTCTTTTTCAAATAACATATAACCTTTGAATAATCAGCTACAGAAGAATAATATTCCGCAAGCTTACCTGAAGCATACTCACGAGCATATACATCACCAACTGACATTATCTTGCGACAATAATATTCACAAGAATCCACACGTCCTATCTTATCGTACAATTTTGCTGCAATGCAATAAACTGGAGACACATTAACTTTGTCAATATTTCCAAGAAGCTCTGGTAATTGGGAATATACGTCTGAAAATCTGCCCATGTCTATATAACATGATGCCAAAACAAAAGATATCGTATTCATAATGGAAACATCATGTTTTTTCAGTGCCATTATATAAGCCTTTTTCAATAGTTTCTCACATGTATCATACTTTCCACAAACACTGTACACTTGTGCCATATCACGTAAAGTGTTTGACATATTTGATGTGTCTCCTAGTAAAGAATCACACTTGTATGACTCACGGTACATTTGCAATGCCTCTTCAGTCAGATTTTGATACAGGAACAGCGTTCCGCTCTGGCTGTACACTTTGCTCTTAAACGACAATGGTGTCTTGTCGTCTGACAAATCCAATGCCGTTTGGAAACATTTCAATGCCTGTGGAGCATCGCTGTGCTCGACATAATATTTGCCGAGATAGTAGCATGACTCCCTATGCTTGTCTTTATCTCCGTAATCATCAAAATAGTCTACGACACGGAATATCGTACTGTCTTTCTGAGGTTCATAAAGGTTGTTGGAAACTTTTATACGCAGAAGGGCATAATACATGCGGTCGGCATCATTCTCTAAAGAGCGTTCCGGCAAACGTTTCAGAAGTTTCAAGGCTCTGTCGGGACGGCTTTCGCTCAGCGAGTCTACGGCAGCAAGTTCCTTCGGGTATTGGTGGGGCTGGAGATAAAGATATAACATCACGACGATAGCTATTGCCGCCACTGCCGATAACAATGTCAGTACTCTTTTCTGCTTACCCGAAAGTTCCTGCAATATCAACATCTCTATTTTTCGTTATTATTATCTATTTCCTAATGTTATACCTCCTCGCACACCACCATCTCCGTGCCGTGGAAAACAACAACTATACGGTGAAGAGTGGTTGTCTTAACGGCAGACTTCACCATTTCCGTCTCAGCATAACGCTTTACCTGTTCGGTAGCCTGTTTCCTTAGCTCTTCAACCCTTGTTTCCGGGTCCTTGCTCTTGGCATATTTCAGTTCGATAATATATGAGTGGAGCATGTCGGAATAAATGTCGAGAAGCGGCATCATGAAGATGTCGGCATAACCTTCTTGGGTGTCGCTCTCTGATATCGGACGGTAATAAGGATTCTGACAGGTCATGGCGAGGGTGAAACCATGAACGAAATACTCGCCCTTCTGCTTGTCGCGCTGAGAGGAGTAGCGGTGGATGGCATTGCCGATATACTGGAAATAAGACTTCCAGTTGCCGTCGTAGGCAAGTTCGCTGGCAAGGTCGGACATCTCGTAGTTCTCAAACGTGAGGTCGTTTTCTTTGTATGTGTCGAGTAGGTAGCGGAATATCTGCTCGCGGACTACCTCGTTGGGGATGACAAATTTCATCTTTCCCTTATAGGTGCCGCCTATCGTAACCATACCGAAATAGTAGAGCAGACTGACGAAGTTGTCCGGGTCGCCGATATTCTCAGCCGGGAAACCGGTCTTCAGGGTGCCAGTAATGAAACCGTTGTTAACGAGATTCTGGATTACGCTCGCATCATGGGCAAATTCCTTGTCGCGGCGGATAAGCATACGAAGCTTGTTGTAGTCTACGCGGATGTTCTCTTCCACCATATTGTCAGGTATTCTACCTCTGCCATTGACATAGTTGTCGATGAAATAGAGCACCATGTTGGAATTATACATTGTTGTCTCGCCATAGGCAACCTTGGCAAAACAATAGTTGTCGTACCACGGTTTCATTATCTCTATCAGTTCGTCAACTGTATATTTATGGAGATTGCAGAAGTCGGTATAGTAGGTCAGCATGGCGCGGACTTCAGCTTCCGTGAAACCTACCATCTCGTTGAACTCGTAGTTTAGGGTATAATTGGTGCCGATATTGAAGCCGCTCGTAAGGTCGTCCATTGTTACGGGACTTACACCCGTGACGAAGACGCGCTCTATTGAGGAATATGTGCCTGCCTTTATCGTGTCGAAGAAGTTACGGAGGTAACCCGTGCCGTGGGTCTCCGAACGGTAATCGTCGAGACAGCCTGGCTCGGCAAGTATTTTGTTCGTAAAGTGGTCGTACTCGTCGATAAAGAGGTATATCTTCTGACCGACCTCCGCACAACGCTTATAAATGAAATCAAGCTGTTCCACGGCTCCGTTACATTCACTCTTCATACGCTCCCACATTCCGTCGGGCAAGTATTTACTGTACCTGTCGCAGAACACGCCAAACTCCGTATTGCAATGTGCATCGAGAGCCTTGCGGTAGTTGTCGAGTTCGGCATTAACAACAGCGAAGTTTAGGGTTATCACAAGATACTTGTTATGCTCCGGCGTTGGATGGTCGCCGATATAAAGTCCCTTGTAGAGCATGTCGAACTTGTCGGCATCGTTCACGTCGTAGTAATGTTGGAGCATAGACATCGTCAGGCTCTTGCCGAAACGACGCGGACGGATAAAGAAGAAGAACATGTTGGAGTCTTCTATCTTTTCGATAAATCTTGTCTTGTCGACATAATAACAGCCTCTCTCCCTTACATTAACGAAGTTCATCATGCCGTAAGGGATTCTCTTGGGGTATCTCTTTTTGTTCTCTGTATTCTCTGCCATAATCTGCCGATAGTTTTGTCTTATATAGTGATTTTCCGCAAAGTTATGGATTTTCCGTGAAAACGCAAAGAAAAAGGGGAAAATACAGTATCTACCCTCACCATCCCTCACACTATCCCTCACCATCTGAAATACCGATATACAGGGCGTTTCGGGGCAAGGTGTGAGGGTGTGAGGGTAAAATAATGGAAAAACTTTTCGACCTGTACGGTTGGAAATGATAGTTCTTATTATCAATAAATGATGTCCAAGGTAGTAGGTGCGGTGTCTCACCGCACAGTAGCAAGTACATTATGACTATTTAGAGTTGATAAAATGCTTGATAACATTCCTCATTGTGCGGTGAGACACCGCACCTACTATGATTCCCAACCGTACAGGTTGAAACTTTTTCTTTTTTTTAGTGGCTAAATGTACGTAAGATTATGCAAATGCAACAGTTCTGTATTATACGACAACTGCCCCACTCTTTTTTTGTAGAGCGGAGCAGTCATTTCTTATCTAAAAGCATTTCAAAGCATTTAGTTTACCAGCTATCTTCATTCCCTCCCTTCGGGAGGGTCAGGGTGGGTATTTAGGTGTTGTATTTTACCTCACCACCTTCTTCCCATTCACCACATACACTCCCTTACCGAGACGAGTCATGTCCGTACCGACATATCTGCCGTCGAGGGTGTAGATGCGAGCGTCTTTTGTCTTAACTACTGATGTTGTTGTGGCAGTAATACCACTCGTGCCGCCAGTAAGGTTGGGGGTCTCGACAATATTAGGGAACAATCCCCAATTCTCGTCTGCAGCAAATGCAGCCTTTGCTCCAACAGGAACATACAGCGTCCAGTCGGATTTCGACAGCATCTTAAAAGAGGAATAATTATAATTCATCAATGGGTAATAATTGCGCCCCGGCGTTTTCTGCACCGGAGGGGTCATTCTGTTATAATAGAATTTCTTGCCGGATTTAAGGTTATCATTGCTTATAATTCCCAAGGCGGCGTTGTCAACATACTCCAGAGTTGACGGAAGATATACATCTCCTTTTACTGCATTTCCGTCGAATGCATGAACGTCTATCCAAGTAACGCCTTCAGGTATCACAAGATTGCCGTCTATCTCGCCGTTTTCAAAAGCATCAGCTTCGATTCTGTCAAGAGACGACGGGAATTCTATTGACAGGAATCTCGCCTTCTGGAAAGTGTTGCAACCTGTTGACTTTAAGCCCTCGGGGAAGCGGAAAAAGCGCAGATTGTAGGCAACATCCATTAGATAGCTCTCTGACGGAGTGTATGGAGGGTCGTCTACGCTGATGAATGCACCATCCGGCAAAACGTCGTTTTCTATTCTACAGCTGCTCAGGTCTATACCCGAAAGTCTGCCGTAGCAAGCACCGAGACGCAAGGCTCTGACATCGCTATGGGGCAGATACCCCGTAATACGTATGGAATCTACCTTGAGCATGTCGTCGCCGAGCAAAGTTTCAAGAGGCTGCGAATTTTCGTCAAGGTTGAATTCCCTTATCACGAACAGGCTGCCGTCTTCCTTTATATTGCTGAAATTGGAGAAGTCGGCGGAACCTTTGAATTTCTCTGCCATATTCTCCGGGACATAAAGCGTAGCATCGGCAGGAATATTGTCGAAGGCATGTCCGTCTTTTACATAAGGGACATCCGCCTGATGAAAAGTTACAGACTTCAGATCCGGACAACCGTAGAATGCCTCACTGCCTATACGGGTAAGCTTGGGCAGGTCTATACAACGGAGGGTGGTCATCATGAATGCACGGTCGGATATCTCGCGCACATACGGAGGCAACGTTATATACTCGAGTTTTGTTATCAACAAAGATTCCGATGCATCCTTTTGGGCGATTTCAGCGGAATTTACCTTCGTCGTGGAAAATGCACCGTAAGGAATCGTGGAAATGTTCTCCACACCAGAGAGGTCTATTCCCCGGAGACGACCATTGTTTATATAGTCACGGAGCGTAGCATAGTCATCGTCCATAAAATACCCCTTTATTACAAGGGAGTCTATCGCATACGCATTCTTGCCGCTGCTCTTTATCGCTGCAGACAAGCGTCCTTCATATTTGATGTTCACCTTTACTACAGTCTTGGAGAAAGCTGCAAGGCATGCGAACATCGCCAGAATTGTCAATAGTTTCTTCATATTAACAAGATTTTAATGTTTGGATAATTATAATACTATTTAGAATTGCATCCGCATCTGCAAATATATGCATTATTTACAGACGGTAATACACTTTCTCTCAATTATTTTGCAAGTTTTACATTCTCTGTCAACTTGCCGTTCTCTACAAGGCTGACAGAAGACACTTTACTCTTAATCGCCCCTGTGGGCAATGTTACGTTTTTCACACCCTCTTCTACGGGGAAGTCCTTTACCGCATCTCCACCAGAGGCTGAAGCAAGACGCAGTGATGTATTCCTGCATACGGGAGAGGAGAAATCAACAGAAATTTCCGTGTCGGAAACTGTGCGGACATTTTCTATCTTGGGAATGCGCTGAAGGATTACTGCCTTGTAGTTGACGGCACCATCGGCATTAGCTTTTGCTTCTATCGTATACACGTTTGATGCTGCATTCGCCGGTACGAGACATTTATTGCCTGTACCTACGACATTTCCGTCCTTGTCTTTCCATACGCAGTCTATAGCCTCGCTCGGGGATGTCATACACAACTCATAATTTCCTTTTCCATCAAGACGGTCTGACACATCGAAGTCTATACGCTTGCGGGCTTTCTGCCTTACGATAAACGATTGTCCACCGAGTGATCTTTCAAGTACAGGATTGTAAAGTTCTACGTTTACCGTGTAGTCCCTGTCTTTAAGAATGTCTTCTGCAGCTATTTCTTCTGCAGAGATTGTCATGGTGCAGACTTTCTTGCCTGTCAGCTGAATATTACCGATACGGCAGCTGTCGGCAAGCATTACCTTGTTTGATGTTAATGCTGGATTTAATGTTCTCGGAGACAGTTCGCCTCTTTTTTGCAAAGTCATAGAGGTCATGGAGCCGTTAGATACGTTCATATATACATTCATATGCTTGAAAACAGCAGAATCGGCAGATGAAACCGTAGTACGAAGTTCACAATTTGACAGGCCATCATAATAAGGTATTATTACTGAAGGTTGCATAATCTGTTCAAAAGCCGAGGTAAGGTTTTTCTGCGCCATACGCCTTGTGGACCACACCTTTGCTCCCAAAGTCTTGTCGTCTATAACATCTCCCTCACTGTCCTCTATCTCACTGTTATCTACTATAAACGCAAGCAGACAGACATTGAAATCTTTCTGACGAGCATATGCCAAATATCCGTTGTTGAAAGTATAGTCCATACTGACTATGGTAGAATCTCCTGGTTCAAGAGTGTCAAAAATCGGGGTCCATCCCATATTGTTGCCATACACGCCCTTGCCGGGAGCTGTCTTCATGCCTTTCCATGTATCCATGTCTATTTTCATCGCTGAGCGTGCCCACCATAGATTTAAATTTTTTGAACCCGAATCATATGTCTTGACACCACGGTTCCTTATCTTGGCATAGATATACACAGTCTTTTCGTCTTCATCGAGGCAACCGCCTTGATGAATATGATTGATCAATCCATCATCTTTGTGACGTAGCCAGATGTCGGCACTATTCCAATAAACATAGCGAGACAAAGGAGAAAGCTGTCTACACAACGGCTTACTTAAATCAAGGTTGATGTAATTGTCTGGAAGGACAAAAGTTTCCCTCGGAGTTGTCGGCTCCTCGCCGCTCGTGATATAAAGTTCACAAACATCGGGAACATAGTCGAATGTCAAGTCGTCAGCTGTTGAATTCTCAAACATTGACAACTCCGGGGTTTCGGTAACAATTGCGTTTTTTGAAACATACACGTCTGTTTGGCAAGCATAGGCATGAGCAGACTTGAGGGTTTTGTAATAGGGGAGATAATTCGGCATGTAACAAAAATTATTCAAAAGCTTTCCATAGGCGTCACGGCCATTGATACCACATGTCCAGCGATATACATACTCGTCAAAAGGAAGTTCCTCACAACCGAAAGACTTTTCCTTTTCACCACAGGCTGTCATTATTATACGGTTCTTGGCTTGAAGGGGTTTGACGAAGCCACCAGCATTGCACTGTCCAAGAAGGAAGCTGATATAACCGGCACCGCAGTTCTCTATATAACCGTTCAGTTCGTCAGGATAGAGTTGCTCTCCGTTCCACAGACAGATATACGAGGATTTCTTCTGTTTGTCGTAGCCACCGTGGTCGATTACAAAGACTAACAGGTGGTCTTCATCACCAAGGGTAGACGACAACTCTGAAAAGACTTTTCTCAGATTGGATTTTGTAGCTGAATATTCTATATCGGCAGAGCCATCCCCATCAAGGTCTATTGGAGAGGAAAATGTCTCACCTCCAAGCTCGTCGCACATGTCGTCTGCTGGGTCTGTACCGTCGGACATAAGGACTTTCACATTTGACTTAGGAACATTGTATCTCTTTGTCAGGGTCTGGTAAATGAACGAGCAGTCGTTCCAGTAACGACAGCTGTTGCTGTTCTTTTCTTTACCGCCACTGAGAATTACTGCATACGTATGGGAGGCATATGGGTTTTCAGGACCTTTTTCAACGCTTACCTGAACTATGTTGTCCGTTGCGCCGTTGTTTTTCAGAATTGGAGTAAGTTGGATGTCTGACGGAGGGCATACCGTATCAACGACTATGCAGTTTTCCGCAGAACTGTCGCCGGGCTTTGCATAGACATAAGAGCATGGGTGTTCCCAACCGGCTCTCGGCATCTTGTCGACAAAAACGAGCCAACGGGATTCGCCGTCCTTCTGCACCATGGTCTTGCTTACATAGTATTTGTATGTATTGTTCGTCCCCATAAGCCGTTTTGCCGCAGCATAGGCAAGTCGCTGGCTGCTGACAAGACTTTTATTCAAAGTTTGGGCAGAAACAAATTGTAGAGAATACAAAAGTGAAATCAGAATGAGTATAAAATGTTTCATAATTTACGGTTTTATCGATTGGAAATGTTTTTGAAATTCATGTTCTGTGAATACAAGATACTGGCATAGGCTATCTGAATGCCGCTGTAGAGTGTCTGCTTGTCTTGTACGTCAACGTTGGAATGTTGTATCTGGTAGATTACGTTGTCGGTGTATTCGGCGAGATTGGAAAGGTTAGCATAGACTGCCGTATAGATGTATTCGGCACAGTAGTCGATGTATTCGCTGTCTTCGGGATTATGTTTTTTCAGTTTGTTGCAGTATTCGGTAAAGGAAAGGGTTTCGTCGGTGTTTCTGATGGCATCGATATCAGATGCTATTGACAGTTGTTCGGCTGCCGTGAGCCCGCCGTCTTTGTTGAAACCAGTAGACATGGTGAGAAGTCTTGCATTGGCATCGGCAACAAGCTGTATGGACGGTTTGTCGGAGCTGCTGCGGTCGGCATCATACATGGCGTATTCCAGATCGTTGTGGTAGTAGCCTATGCTGTCGGCATACTGGCAAAGGGAGTTACTGCGGTAGACTTTTGGAGTCA
>DBKQ01000021.1:36661-42787 GCA_002298545.1 Prevotella sp. UBA746 | reverse complement strand
TTTAAATGAAGAATGAAGAGTGAAAAATGAAGAATTAAAGATACTCTTTGTATACATAAATTCAGATTGTTCGTGTCTCCATTAATTATAATACTAATAATCTCTATTCACTAATCTCTCTTCTCTAATCTTATACAAATAATCTCTATTCCCTAATCTCTCCTCTCTAATCCAATCTTGTACATTTCCGCTTTCTTTTCAAGTTTCATAGGGTAAGCCCTTGAACTGCTTGGCATACGGAAGAGTTTCATTTGTTTTCCTTTGAAAGAAAAATCCACCGACGTTCCCACCTTTGGCACAGGGCATCCGAAATGAGAGGCAAAGACAGTTGCAGCCTTTTCGCCCGTAGTGATAACCGTTGTACAATGTGGCAGTTTTGAAAGTAGGGCATCAAGATCAGTAGGTTTAACCACCTCAAGGTCCTTGTCGGAAGCCGTATTCTTAGTCCGTCTGACGGCGCATGCCGTATCGTAAAGGGCTACGCCCTCTTTCGAGAGGAAGTCAACAAGCATATTCTTTTTGAACCTTTTGTTTTCTATATCCACAAAGTGGTCCTTGTCGTTAAAGAAGAGTATTCCGAATATCCTCCACATATCATTAATGAAGTTAGGATAGAAGAAATCCATGCTCCATCTCTTTTTAGACGGTGGAAAACTGCCGAGCATCAGCAGCCATGCTTTTTCTGGCAGAAAAGGCTCGAGAGGATGAAGTTCTAAGAACCCACCCCAACCCTCCCCAAGGGAGGGAGTGGAATTACCTTTGTCTTGTAAGAACCCACCCTGGCCCTCCCTAAGGGAGGGAATGGAATTACCTTTGTTTTGTAATTCGTTATATTTTTTCATGAATAATTTATTATATTTAAAACAATAGTAACTTTCTTCCTCTTTTCTTCTTTCCCTCCCTTCGGGAGGGTTAGGGTGGGTTTTCTTATTTTTTTCACTTCGCTTCCTTCAACAGATACACCACAACCGGCAGGTGGTCGCTATATCCGTCGAGCCAAGAACCGCCGGCATGCGTACGCTTAGGCGCGCCCTTGTATTTTCCCTCGTTCTGTATAAGGTAGTCGCGATGGAAAATCTGGTTCTTGAAGAATTTGAGAGTAGAGAAATCCTTTTTACCTTTTTTGTTCAGAAGGTTAGGAGTCATCACAATCTGGTCGAACAGATTCCACGAGCCGGAATAGAACAGTGTGCCCTGTCCTTCCTTTGCCAGGATATTGTAGAATGGGTTGTACATATTGTCCTTGCCCACTTCGTCAATCTCTGGCTTGCAGCCGAGAGCCTCGGTCATACTCTTGTTCGTAGGGTCATCGTTCATATCGCCCATGACAAACACCTTAACTTTCGGATCGTCGCGGAGCAGGGAATCCTTCAATGCCCTTACCTGTCTGCCGCCCGATTCGCGATAGAAGGAAGTAGCCGCACGGCTCGGCCAGTGGCAAACCACGAAAGCAACGTGTTCTCCGGCAAGCGTACCGCTGACGGTAAGGAATCCACGGGTAAGGAACGCACTGTCCTTTTTCTGCTCCTGAACGTAAGGCACGAGCTTGGCATTGCGCACGCTGAAGAGTGCCGGATTATAGAGTAGGGCACAGTCGATGCCACGGCGGTCTAGTCCCTCGATATGCACATATTTATATCCGCGGGCCTTCAGCGGTTCCTGAGCCGTAAGGTCGTCGAGCACCTTGTGGTTCTCCACCTCACTCAGTCCGATAACAGCGCAGCCAACACCTGGCAACTTATCTGTTCCCATATCAGCAAGGGCACGCGCCATGTTGTGAAGCTTGTGGGTGTACTTCATTCCGTTCCAGCGGTAAGAGCCGTTAGGAAGGAAATCGTAGTCGCGTTTCCCCTCGTCATGACAAGTGTCGAAGAGGTTCTCCTGGTTGTAGAACCCCACGGCATAACATGAATACTTCTTCTGTGCCATGCTGCCGAGCGATACAAGGCACAGGGCAAGAGCTAAAAAGATTTTTAAATTTTTCATTATCATATATATTATTGTTTTTCCACGTAAGCAATGTTTTTTCTCGTATCGGGGCAAAGGTAAGAATTAAATTTCATTTTATTATAATTTTACATCATATAAATCAATGGTTTTTTGTTACAAATACGTTAAAATTGTAATAACCATGACAGGAGGAGGAATTATTTAGTCATAATATTTGTTGGATATTCATAAAAAGCTTATCTTTGTCGGACTTAATTTAACACTGATTTATGAAGCAAAAGAATCTGAAATTAGCCGTGATGGCGTTATGCTCCGCTTCTTTGGCTCAGGCACAGAATCCCGCTGATTCTATCGGACAGCGAAGTGCGGCTCTCTCGGAGTCGGCTTTCACGTTCACTGAGGCACAGCTCGGAGAGGATGACGACATGTCGCAGAATGTGACCATCGTCAACTCCAACAACAACATTTACGCAAGTGAGGTGGGCTACCTCTTCTCGCCGGTGCGCTTCCGCTACCGCGCGTTCGACCAGAAGTACAACGACGTTTATGTCAACGGCGTTCCAATGAATGATATGGAGACGGGACAGTTCCGCTTCTCTAATGTCGGCGGACTGAACCAGCAGACAAAGAATCAGGAATTCGCCCTGCCGTTCGAGTCGAACAATTTTTCAATGCCAGGAATGGCAGGCTCCAACAACTACAACTTCCGTCCGGCATCAATGCCGGCAGGACACCGCATCACACTGACCGGTGCTAACCGCAGCTATACCTTGCGCGGCATGTACACCTTCAACACCGGACTGAGCAACCGTGGATGGGCTTTCTCCGGAAACGTTACATACCGCTGGGCGAACGAGGGATACGTAGAGGGAACATTCTATAACTCTCTGTCTTACTTCCTCGGTGTGCAGAAGGTTTTCGGCGACGGCACTCATTCGCTCTCGCTCACTACATGGGGTAACCCTACGGAGCGTGCATCCCAGGGTGCAGGTACCGACGAGATGTATTGGATGGCTAACGACAGGTACTACAATCCTTACTGGGGTTATCAGAACGGCAAGAAGCGCAACTCGCGCATCGTGAACGACTTTGCGCCTACGGCTCTCCTTACATGGGACTGGAAGATTTCGGACAACGACAAACTGACGACTTCCGTACTCGGCAGATACAGTATGTACAAGAGCACGAAGCTGAACTACAACAATGCCGACAACCCTCATCCTAACTACTGGAAGAATATGCCAAGTAGCTATTATGACATCTGGGATGAGACAAATACTTCTTATCGTAACTCAGCGGCTCTCGCTAATTGGCAGGAGGCTTACGATTACTGGTCTGGCGCAAAGGCAAACCGCCAGATTGACTGGGATCGCCTCTACTACTGCAACAAGCAGGCTGCCGCTCAGGGACAGGATGCCATGTATTATATCCAGGCTAAACACAACAATGCCTTGAACATCGCCCTTTCGTCTACTTTCAACAAGCAGATTGACAAGGACAAGACTTGGAACATCGGTATCATCGGTGCTACAAACAAGGGTATGCACTATCAGACGATGGAGGATTTGCTCGGTGCTACACAGTTCCACAACGTGAACACTTATGCCATCGGTACTTATGCTCCGGATGCTGACGAGGTGCAGTATGACTTGAACAACCCTAACGGTATCGTTAAGGAAGACGACAAGTTCGGATACAACTACAACCTCTTTGTAAACAATGGAAAACTGTGGACAAGCTATGCCGAGAACTTCGGCAACCTGCATTACATGGTTGCTGCCAAGTTGGGCTACACTGCTATGCAGCGCGAAGGAAAGATGCGCAACGGTCTTGCAAAGAACAACTCTTATGGCAAGAGTCATACAGCACAGTTTATCGACGGCGGATTTAAGTTCGGTGCCAACGTGAACCTCGGCAGAGGAAACACCTTCACCCTCGGTCTCGGCTATGAGCACAGGGCACCGCAGGCTAAGGCAGCGTTTATCTCTCCTGAAATCAACAACAACTTTATCCGCAATCTGAAGAATGAGCGTGTGTTCAATGCAGAGGTGGGTTATCAGTTGCAGAACTCTTGGTTGCATGCCAATATCAATGCTTATTATAGCCGCGTAACAAATGCTACCGACTGGCAGAACTTCTATATGGACGACATCAACTCATTTACTTACGTGTCTATCTCAGACATGAACAAGTCTTATTATGGTGTTGAGGCAGGACTGAAGTTCAAGGTTACAAGTGCATTCGACATCAAACTTATCGGACAGATTAGCGATGCGAAGATCATGAACGACGGTAAGCTGGAGTATATGAAGTCGCAAGACGCTACCGTTTACGGCGATGTTGCCGAAGGTCTTGTTGAGGACCATATATATAATAAAGGTATGCGCGAGAGCGGAACACCACTCACTTCGGCAAGTCTCGGACTTAGCTACCACAGTGGCGGATGGTTCGTAGACCTCAATGCCAACTACTACGACCGCATCTATCTGTCGTATTCTCCAAACTACCGTTACCAGACTTCATGCAAGGTACGTGGCGATATTCTCAACAACGAACCAATCCGCAGCAACCTGGCTCAGGCAAAGGGACACGGCGGATTCATGATCGACGGTTCTATCGGTAGAAGCATCTATCTGAAGCACGGTTCACTGTCTATCAACCTCTCTGTAACGAATATCCTGAACAATACGAACATCGTAACTGGAGGATATGAGCAGAGCCGAAGTGACTACAGTACTCCGAAGGCTGATGGAACAGCAACAGCACGTGCATATAAGTTCTCTAAGAACCCAATGAAGTTCTATGCCTACGGCACTAACGGAATGTTGAACATCGCATACAAATTCTAAAAAAACTCTCAAGAAATGAAAATAGCTAAATATATAAAATTCATTGTTGCGGCTATGCTGCTCAGCGGTGTTGCCACATCTTGTATGGATGACGACTGGAGCGACCCTACCAATGGTTCTACCACTGCACCTTACGGCAACAACAACATTCAGGAGGATCCCAACAGGATTATATCTATTAAGGACTTGAAGGCACAGACCGTGGACAAACTTGCTTCCTCTGTAGCCAATGATACTATCCGTATCACCGAAGACTGGCAGTTGAAGGTGCGCGTCACCGGCAACGACATCGCAAGCAATATCTACAACGAAGTTGCCGTTGAGGATGAGAGCGGTGAGGGTATCCTTATCTGTATCCAGAAGGGTGGACTCTTTGGTGTTCTCCCTGTAGGACAGGAGATTCTCGTTAATCTTAAAGGACTCTATATCGGTATCTATGGAAATAATGTTCAGATTGGTACTCCATACACTAACACCAGTGGCAGAACATTCCCGAGCCGTATGAGCTTCAATACATGGAATGAGCATTTCAGAATTCTTGGTGCTGCCGATGCTTCAAAGGTTGAGCCTGAGGAGTTTGACGTAACAAAGCTGAAGGATGAGGCTTATATCAAGTCGCATCGTGGCAAGCTGATGACTCTGAAGAACGTTGAGATGGATAAGGCAGACGGTAAGCTCGCTTGGGCACCAGATGCTGAAAAAGATGCCGGAAACGGAGTGAGCCGCACGGTGAAAATCAACGGTAAGGCTCAGTCGCTGATGGTAGTTCGCAGCAGCTCATACGCAGATTTCGCAGCCAAGGCAATGCCAACGGGCAAAGTAAACCTGACAGGTATCTTCACCGTTTATGCCACAAATCCTTCAAAGTATGGCTACACCTGGCAGATACTTCTCCGCAGCGAGAGCGACATCGACATCTTGACAGGCGAGGATAAAACTAAGTAATAACAGAACAATAATTAAAACGTAAAAGAATAATTTATGAAAAAGATATTATATTCAGTGATGGCAATTGCAGCCCTCACATTCTCATTCACCTCGCTAACAAGTTGCGAGGATGTTCCGGCACCTTACGAGATTCCGGGAGAAGACAATCCGGATACACCTGATACACCGGCAGCAGAACCTCCAGGAACAGGAACACAGGCTGATCCATTCAATGTTGCCGGCGCACTGAAATATATTGAGAACGGTGGCGACGAGAATACAGAAGTATATGTAAAGGGTAAAGTTGTTTCTGTAGTATCTGGCAGCTATGATGCAAGCTACGGAAGTTTGAAGTATTATATTTCTGACGATGGTACAGAGACCAACCAGTTCTATGTAT
>DBKQ01000021.1:34929-36648 GCA_002298545.1 Prevotella sp. UBA746 | reverse complement strand
TATTCAATGGCTATGCAGGACCAAACAGAACAAAGTTCTCTGGTGAGGATGCTCTTAAAGCAGGCGACGAGGTCGTTATCTGTGGTAAGCTTGTAACATACAACGGCACTAAGGAGTTCACTACAGGAAACTATGTAGTGTCAATAAATGGAAACGGCGGAGGTACAGACCAGCCTTCTGCAGGTGTTGCAACAGGTGACGGCACACAGGCTAATCCTTTCAACAGTGTAGCAGCTAACAACTATGTTTCTTCTTTGGCAGCCGATGTAGAATCTGATAAGGATGTATATATTAAAGGTAAGGTGGTTTCTGTAAAGGAACAATATAGTACGCAATACGGTAATGCTACGTTCTATATCTCAGACGATGGTAAGGAAGACAATCAATTCTGTGTATATCGTGCCCTGTATCTTAACAATGCAAAATACACTTCAGGTACAGGTGTCAGCGTAGGTGATGATGTAGTAGTATGTGGTAAAGTGGTAAACTATAAGGGTAATACTCCTGAGACAGTAACAGGTAAGGCTTACCTCGTTTCATTGAAGAGCAATGGTGGAGGAAGTGGTTCTGGTAGTGGCGAAGGAACAGGAAGTGGTGAAGTTTCAGAAAATTCAATAACCGTTTCTCCTGCATCATTAGGACTTGCAAATCAAACTTCTGTTGGAACACAGACATTGTCGGATGGTACACAGTTGATATTTGGTGCAGGATCGAATAAAAATGATCCAAAGTTCTATACTTCAGGCAATAATATCCGTATGTATCCAACTAATACGCTAACAGTTAAGTCTTCAAAGAAAATTGCATCAATAATATTGTATTGTGATACATACAATAAAATATTGTGCAATGCAGAAGGAAATGTAACAGCCGTACCAGGAACAGTTGTCGTTTCCGGTGAGCAATTGAACATAAATGAAATCAATAGTTTTGAGACTTTGATAACTAATGCTTCAACGATTACAGGAACAGCAAGTCAAATACGAATTACTTCGATTGTAATTAATTACGCAAATTAATCATAAACTCTATTCTAAATCCCATCATCCCCTTTCCGATGATGGGATTTTTCTATCTCTATCTTAAATCTACACACAAGACATTCTATGGAAAATAACAATGAATTTATAGCTCAGAAAGGGGGCTATCGTGATTTGATAGCATTTCAAAAGACGACATGCATATATGATATCACGCATTATTTTGCACATCGTTTTTTGGACAAGACAGACCGCACCGTTGACCAAATGATACAAGCAGCAAGGAGCGGCAGACAAAATATAGCCGAGGGTAGTGCTGCATCGTCCACTTCAAGAGAGACGGAACTGAAACTGACAAATGTAGCAAAGGCAAGTTTGCAAGAGTTACTGCTGGATTATGAGGATTATCTTAGACAAAATGGATTGGAACAATGGGGGATATCCGATACTCGAACAATAAGGGCGAGGAATATATGCAAAAGACATAATGATACGGAATTTTATATGAAACAAATTCCCAGTCGCTCGGCAGAAACTATAGCAAATATTGCAATAATACTGATACATCAAGCAGATATGCTGTTACGGCTACTAATAGAAAGACAAAAAGAGGATTTTTTGAGAAATGGAGGAATACGAGAAGAAATGAGTAGAGCAAGGATTGCCTACCGGCAACAGCAGAATTGGAAGAAGTGATGAGATGATTTAATTTAATAGGACAAATAGGACTTATAAGACA
>DBKQ01000021.1:27480-34888 GCA_002298545.1 Prevotella sp. UBA746 | reverse complement strand
TGTCTTATAAGTCCTATTTGTCTTAATTTTTCTCTCCCCCTTCTACAAAAAAACTCCCCAAATCCTTGCCCATTCCGAAAAAAATCCTTACCTTTGCAGCCAAATGCTGAAAAGCATAATAATTTTATAAACAATAAATAAACAATTTAGATTAAAATGAAAAAAGGTATCCATCCAGAAAACTATCGCCCCGTCGTATTCAAGGATATGTCCAACGGCGATATGTTCCTTACACGTTCTACATGCAAGACAACAGATACAGTAGAATTTGAAGGCGAGACTTACCCAGTGGTAAAGGTCGAAATCTCAAGCACATCTCACCCGTTCTATACTGGTAAGAGCAAGCTCGTTGACTCCGCAGGTCGTGTGGACAAGTTCATGAGCCGCTATGGAAAAGCCCGCAAATAATATATACACATTATATATTTAAGGAAAGAATAAAAGTGTGTTCAAGCGTAGTTGCATATGCGCATGAACACATTTTTTGTTTTTATATGTTTTTGTTTGAATGTGTTCTTCCCCTTCCCCGCCTCCCCGTTAAATAAAATCCTCACGCTCGGATAAATAAGCGAGCTTATTTTTCTCTCGCTTAATCGGATTTTTCAGTGGCGGAGCAGTTACCTTTGATTGCTATAAAATTTGCATATTGCTCGTTAATTATTCGAAAACGAGTCGTTAATAATTCGACAGGCAAATGTTGTTATTACCCAAGGTATCTGTCCTCAAGCAGAAAGAGAAACTGCTTCTCCCCTGGAAGGGGAGACGGGAGAGGGGAAGAATATAAATCAGAAAGTTTAGTATGTAATAAGAAGATTGATGAGGGGAAGTAAAAAGTTCAAAGAACCAAATGATTTAAGAAGAAAAGACAAGACAATTATGATTTTTACAAAGATTTTAAATGTAAAGAAGCTCCTATATTCCACAATAGTGCTCCTGTCGTTTACCGCCTGTGGCAACGATGACAATGGAGGAGGCAACGGAGGAGCCACGGAGCGTAACGACAACAGAAACACAGCATATACCGACCAGGCTGCCACACGCATCGAAGTGCCGCATCTGCAAGGAGGCAACAGTCAGTTTATCGTATACCGGACAAGCGACAAGTCGTTTGATAAGGACGGCGTGAATTACTGTGTGGAGTGGGACAAGGACTTGAAGGCAAACCGCTGGTCGTGCTATATTCTGACGAAAAAGAATATATCGGGTAGCGGAAGTAGATGGAGCGGAGATTACAACATTTCAGAAACATCGACAAATTCAAACTATTTTTTTGATTTGAGCAATTTGACACTTGATGACTATTGGCATTATACCGATAATATGAATGGTGCGGAACATTGCTATATTCATGCGGCAAGAGGTTTTGACCATGGACATATCTGCAACTCCAATGACCGTACATACAGCAATGCCATAAACAAACAGACATTTTATATCACCAACATGCAGCCGCAGTACAGTGCATTCAACGGCAGTCAGAAAGTGAATGGAAAGAATAGCGGAATATGGCTCACGATGGAAAACTTCATACATAACTTTGCAAGCACGAGCAGTAACAAATTTGGAAAAAACGACACTCTCTTTATATGCAAAGGAGGTACAATAGACCGCGAAGACCAAATATTGACACGCATAGACGGCAAAATGATAGTTCCAAAATATTTCTATTCGGCAATAGTATGGAAACGCACCGACTTAAACGTGTATTCAGGCATTGCCTTTTGGTTTGAACATACCAATGTCAATCACGGCAGCGATAATCTCAGGGGTTACGCCATCTCCATCTCCGAGCTCGAGAAGAAGCTTGGCGGTAAGATAGATTTCTTCTGCAATCTGCCCGACAAAACAGAGAGGGCAGTAGAGAAAACAGCGGCGACAATGGACTTCGGTTTGTAAAAAAACTCAAATTATCCACCGTCGGTTATCGGTTTTCAATTTAAATGAGTAATTTTGCAAGAGTAAATGCCCATGTGCCTTACTTCTTGAGAGAAGAAAGATAAAAGGCAGAATGCAAAACGACAAATAGACAAATAAAAACATAACAAACAAAGGATAAAGAAAAATGAATACGGTATTTGACTTTTCGGTTAAAGACAGAAAAGGAAAGATGGTAGCTCTGAAGGAGTATGCCAACGAGGTATTACTGATTGTCAACACAGCCACAAAATGCGGATTCACACCGCAGTATGAGGAATTGGAGAAACTTTACGAGAAATATCACAGTCAGGGATTCGAGATCCTCGATTTCCCTTGCAACCAGTTCGGACAGCAGGCTCCAGGCACAGACGAATCAATTCATGAGTTCTGCAAACTGAACTACGGCACGGAGTTCCCACGCTTCAAAAAGGTGAAGGTGAACGGACCTGATGCCGACCCACTCTATAAATTCCTTACTTCGCAGAAGGGCTTTGCCGGATGGGACGAGAATCACCCGCTGACAAAGGTTCTCGACGAGATGCTCTCGAAAGAAGACCCAGACTATAAGGAAAAGGCAGACATAAAATGGAACTTCACCAAATTCCTCGTAAACAAATACGGAATGGTAGTAGAGCGCTTTGAGCCGACAGAGAGCATAGAGAATATAGCAAAGAAGATAGAAGAACTGCTGTAATTATGGAACACGTAAAATGCTTGATTATCGGTAGCGGTCCTGCAGGATATACCGCTGCCATATATGCTTCGAGGGCAAACCTGAAGCCTGTGGAATATTGCGGACTGCTCACCGGCGGTCAGCTGACACAGACCACAATGGTAGAGAACTTCCCTGGCTATCCCGAGGGAGTGATGGGCGGACAGATGATGAACGATATCCGCGAACAGGCGGAACGCTTCGGTGCCGACATCCGCGACGGCGAGATAACAAAAGTGGACTTCAGCAAGGCTCCATACAAGGTTACCACCGACGACGGAACGGAACTGGAGGCAGACACCGTGATTATCGCCACCGGTGCTTCGGCAAAATATCTCGGACTCCCCGACGAGCAGAAATACAACGGTATGGGCGTGTCGGCATGTGCCACCTGCGACGGCTTCTTCTATCGCAAGAAGACCGTAGCCGTGGTTGGCGGCGGCGACACGGCATGCGAGGATGCCCTGTATCTTGCCGGACTGGCAAAGAAGGTTTACCTAATAGTAAGAAAACCTTTCCTGCGTGCCTCAAAGGTGATGCAGGAGAGAGTAATGAACACCGAGAACATCGAAGTACTCTTTGAGCACAACACCATCGGTCTGTTTGGCGAGAACGGCGTGGAGGGTGCACACCTTGTTAAGCGCAAGGGCGAGCCGGACGAGGAGAAAGTGGATATCCAGATAGACGGGTTCTTCCTCGCCATCGGTCATAAGCCAAACTCCGACGTCTTCAAGGATTGGCTCGAGACCGATGAGGTGGGCTATATCAAGACCATTAACAACACACCGCTCACCAAGATTCCTGGTATCTTCGTAGCCGGCGACGTTGCCGACCCTGTTTACCGCCAGGCAATCACAGCAGCTGCAAGCGGTTGCAAGGCAGCACTCGAAGCCGAGAGATATCTGATGAATAAATAAGAAAATAATACAAAATAAAAATGCCCATAACCAGCTAACTACCGGTTATGGGCATTTTTCTATTTCATAAATTCAATATCATTTCATTTCGCCTTATTTGCGAATCATCAGCGAGCGAGACAGATTCATATCCCTCTTTCCCCAGTTGCGCTTAACCTTTCCGATACGTGAGCGGTTGCGCTCAATCTTAGCCTCGTTTATATCAGAGTCGGAGAAATAGTTCAGAGTTTTTGTCAGCGTACCTGTAATTCTGTTACCCTTCAAGTCGAGGAGGTCGAAATCAAACTTCTTTGTATTACCCTCAACAGTAGATACCGTGAGCGTGCCGCCTGAAACAGGAGCCAGGATGCTCTGGTATCCCTCGTCGTCGGTAGAGTCGAGGTCGCCATACCATGAGTAGACGATATTTCCCTGATAATTCACAGAGCCCTTGATGCCCGACATATCTTCAAGAGAGTTGTTGAAAGTATAAACACCGTCTTTCAGATCCTCAGAGTCAGAGAAGAGATCGAGTTCAAGATAGTCTCCCTGTTTCATATCCGGGTCGGTAAACATCAGAATATGCGAGTTCAGTCCGCTAACGATATAGTCGCCCATCTTATAGTCAATAGCAACGGCATTATCCGGGAACTTCTTCAATTCGTAGTCAGCCGTCAGTCCGTCCGGGAATTCCGGTTTGTTGCTGTTGTTAATCATGTTCACGATATACGGCTTGTTGTTATAAGAACCTGAAATCTTAATACCGTTCTTCGCCGTAAAGTCAAACTGGAACTTCTTACCGTTTTCCGAAACCGTCATCTCGCCGTCAGTAATGAGAGCCATCTGCAAGCGTCCGTCGGCAGCAAGATACGTCATGTAAGAGCCAATAGCCGTAGTAGAGCCGAAGATATCGAGATTAGCGCCCTTCTGCAAGGTGTTAGGCAGATAAGTCTGTCCGCTCACGAAGTCGCGCGGATCAATCTTGTACGTACCGTCAGGAATAACAGGTGTCCAAGTAGCATCGCGGCTTTCGTCCTTATTCATAAACACAGGCAGATAGAGATAATATCCCTCAGTCTGCGTTCCGTCGCTTGTGAATTTTCCGGTGAAGAACTGCAGAGCGGCATCGTCAGAGAACGGGTTAAACCAGTTAGCCCACACCCTTCCTTGTCCTTCGGTAAAGGAAACATTCTGGTCCTCTTCAAAATCCGTAGATCCCGAAGCCCCCACTTTAAACGTCATTGGTCCATAGTAAGAAGCATCAACATGAGTACCGTCGAGCAAGTCAAGTTCTATGCGCATGTCATAATTCTGTCCGTCGTGCTTCACGTCAACCGTACCGTCAACAATCATGCTTACCGTCGTGCCGTCAGAGCCTTCGGCAAACCTTATCCACATAGCGGAGTTGGTGGCGCTGATAGTGTAAGAAGACGTACCGCTGCCCACCCTGTAGTAGCCGTCGGGCAGAACAGCATTCTGAGCCTCGGCGCTGAGCGGAGCATACATGGAGAGTCCGATCTGGAACCCGCCGACAGTTGCCGGTTCTCCCTCCTCGTCGGGTTCTTCCGTTCCTATAGTAATGTCATAAAGAGCATTCTCAGCATAAGGACTGTATATACCACTGATAAACGTGTTAGCCTCCTTGTAAACAGGAGCGTCCTTGAATTTGATGCTTGCCACGTCGTTAGTAGCAAACACCTTGCGCTCTCCGTCGGTAGAAGTAACAACCACCTGATAATTCTGTGCAAAGAGCGAAGTAGCCGCAGCCACCGCCCATGCTGCCAATAAAGTTCTTTTCATATCGCGAGAAAATTATTTTATGAATTTAAAAGAGTTGTCGGGAGTGTTAACCACGAACACGCCCTTTCCCGAATTTCCCATATCAACGGAAACATTTCCGTTAGCATCAGAGTAAGCCGCAGCCACCTGCTTTCCGCTTGCGTCGAACACAGCCACTTTGCCGTTAGGCTTCATTCCTGTGATGCTGATGCCGCCGGCAGTGGCAGAAATTTTCATATTAGAACCATTAACCAGAGTATTGGCGATAGCCGAAGTCTCCGTATACGTAAAAGTGATGTTAGTAACGTTGTCGATAACCAGCTTGAGGTCATCCTTTGCAAACGAAGCTATTGTCATCTCGCCCTCGTTGAACGTAACCACCGGTTCCATGCTAAACTTATAGTCCACCGTCTTTCCGTCGGCAGTATTCACATGCATAGTGAACGTCTTGTCGGTTGGCAGAGCCATAGCCGCCGTTGTCGTAGCGAATACGGCGAGGAGAGTTATAATAAAGTTTTTCATATCAATCTATGTTTTTTATGTTAGAATTCATAAGTGACAGGTCCCTCGTATTTCATCGTCAGGATATAGTCCTTGCCGTCGAGAATAAGGTTGAAGTCCATCACGATATTATCGCCCGAATAAGAAACGTCCACGGTGCTACCCTCGGCAAAGCGGCAGTTGCCCAGATTCGGTGTATACAGGTCGCAATAGCTCTTGCTTCCGAAGGTGCCCGGTGTATTGTCGGCAGAAAAAGTATATTTACCTGCCGGTATTTTCGTTTCGGTAGAGTTAGCGAAGAAGTCGATAGCCATCTCGTAGTTCCAGTTAGCATCGTTGAATTTAGTGTAGAATTCTCCGTCCACGCGTCCGTTGTTGTCAATCACCTTTGGAGTTGCCGATGTAGCGAGCGCCACCGTCTGTTTAGTCTGCGCCACTTCTGGAAAAGTGATTTTTCCCTCGTATTTCATGTCAATCTTGCGGCCGTCGGTGGTAATGAGATTCATCTGCAGAGAGATGTTGTCGCCATCGTAAGCCACGGTTACCGTGCTTCCAGCCGCAAACTTGTATGAATTACTCGGGTTATAGATGTCGAGATAGCTGCGCGAGCTGAAAGTGCCAGCCGTCTTGTCGTCAGAATAAGTATAAGTACCAGCCGGCAGTTTAGCCGAACCGGCAGCAGAATAGAAGTCGAGTGCCATCTCGTAGCTCCACGACTCGTCGTTCATATTGAAATAGAATTCGCCGTCAACATAATCATTCACCTCGGTAGTCTTCACCTTCGGTTCCTGACAGGTATTCAGAGTGAAGTCCTTGCCCACGTAGCCCGGCATCTGTCCCACGTATTTTCCCTTTAGCTCGGTGTCGTCCTCAAGGGTAAGATCAAATGTGATGGTGTAATCCTTTCCCGTAGAGGCAACAGTCATTGTTCCCGACTTGAGTGCGGTTTTCTTGTTGTCTTGCGTTACGAAAGAATAGTTCTTGTCGGCATCGATAGTCATAGCGTTGCTCGTTGTTTCCACGTTGTATACTCCGTCGTAGAGGTATTTGCCCATCGACGGACCAACAATCCATAGCGTAACACTTTTCTTGTTGTCTTCGGAGGTAAATTCAGCTTCCACGGCACCCGAAGAATATGCTCGGGCTTCCACTTTGCTGAAGTTGATAACATCGGCTGCAGTAGTCTTGGTAAAGGAAATGTCCTTAACCCTATCGGCGGCAAATTTGTACGTCAGTCCCTGTGTGTCAGTAACTTCAATACTTTGCGCCGATGCTCCAAGTGTGCATGCCGTAGTCAATAAGGCAGTAATGAACAGATTTTTCATCTTGATACTTAGATTTAAAAATTAGAACATTGGTGTATTAACTCTCTTGTCTTTCTTGTTAGAATTATTTTGCAAATATATGTTTTATGTTACAATATGACAAAGCATTTTGTTTTCTTTAACTAAAAAAGCCAAAAAGTGGAAATACTTTATTTTTTTTCAGTAAGAGATAGACCCTACTTTAGGTTCATCAGGAACTAAGAGTGGTAAACTCTATTGTGTTGTGCTTGTATGAGGGGGAGAATTTATGCCGGATGCAGGTGTTGTAACTACCGTTA
>DBKQ01000021.1:2212-27420 GCA_002298545.1 Prevotella sp. UBA746 | reverse complement strand
CGGTAGTTACAACACCTGCTTTCGGCTGATTCGCTACTTGCAGGAAACCTTCTCGTCAGTATTTACAAAGTTACTTGTCGCTTGCTATTGGTTGTGATTGGTTATCAATCGTTTATATTTTGGCGGAATAATTCCTCTTTTATAGATGTAATTTGATAGAATAATTCCTCTTTTTACGGTATATTTCAATGGAATAATTCCTCTTTTAAGCAGGTGAAAAGCAAGAATAATTCCTAAATGTGTTGCATAATACATTGAAATTCAGTGCATGTTCTTTGACAACAATATAGCGGAGAATGAGGCAGAATGTGTGATACCTCAAATAGAGATGCCCGAGATGTGATTGGCTCTTAATTTAAGAGTTAATTTAATAGCTGTTTAAAGCAGAAAAATGGCAAGGCGACGTGCGGTATATATATTTTGCACGTCGCCTTGCCTATTTATTAATAACCAACCTAAAGTTTTACAGTATCAGATAAAAAATTATCTTCTTCCGCCCATGTGACCACCGCCACCAGAGCGACCGNNCCGCCGCCGTTGAAACCGCCTCCGCCGAAGCTGCGACCAGAGTTGGAACTTGAAGAGCTGCGGCTCGGAGAGAATGTGGAAGAAGAGGATGATGACGGACGACTGAATGAGGAACCCATGCTGCGTGACGGCTGCGATGATTCTCTCCGTGGAGTGTCCCTTACCGTAGTGCGTGTGCTGCTCTGTCGGGTAGTGAAACCTCTGTTTTCGTTCATTCTTAAAGCCTTGTCGCTTGTTTGTTTTTGCTGAAACTTGGCAGCATCGGCATTGTTAATCCTTCCGGCAAAGGAGCCTCTGTTGAAACCGCCCTTCTGAGGGTTGTCATTTCCACCGTTGTTTCCGCCGCGATATCCGCCGTTGTTGTTTCCGCCGTTGTTTCCGCCACGGAATCCGCCGTTGTTATTGTTGTCAGGCTTTCTGTCGTTGCGTCCGAAACCAGAGTTACCGTTGTTGTCCGGTCTTCTGTCATCGCGTCCGAATCCATGGTCGTTGCGCCCCGGACGGTTGCCCGGACGGTCGAAACCACCGCCGTGATTATGAGTTCCGCGGAAGTCGCCACGGTCGAAACGGTCTCTCATTCCGAATCGGCTTTCGCCAGGTCTCGGACCGAAAGAGCGTCCGTGATACCAGCTGTGTCCGCCATTCATGTGCCAGCTGTGTCCGCCGCGGTAAGACAGATAGAAGCCCGGTCTGCCGAAGTAGAAATACGTGCGGGAAGGATACCTTGCATATATTCCGAATCTCCACACACCGTCGCTCCATGTCAGAGGGCGATAGAAGTAGGCAGCAGAGCAGAACGCGCTATACTGCCAGTCGAAGAGAATATAGCTCAGGTCGAGGTTGCGTCGCGTCCAGTAAGTGCCGTAGAGGTCATCATAAGTATTGATGCTCATCAGATAATCAAGATTCACCTCGTAGGCAGCCTCATACTGTTCGTCGTTCAGATTCAGCTCATACGCCATCTTGTCTGTCAGGAAGAGAGCCCTGTCTCTTGCCTGTTCGTAGCTCATGGCTGATGCCGAGAATACGGTCATGAGCATTATAGCCATAGATAATATAACCCTTTTCATAATCGTTGTATCTTTAAGTTTCTTTGTATCTGTAATCTTTTCTTGGTGCAAAGAAACAAAGAATAATCGATATAAGGAAAGGGTTTTTCCCTAAAAGGGGAGGGAATTTCCCTATTTGTTAGAATATTAGCGGAAAAATGCCTACCTTCGCATATATTTAATAATGCTAACGCAATAAAGAACTAAAAATATATGAATAAATCATTGCTTTGCTGCCTGTTGCTACTGGGCTCTTCGGCAGTTTCGGCGCAGGAGGATGTCGACGACAAACTGCAGCAGGAAAAGCCTGTTGACGAACTTGAATATTTGATAGAGGCGCAAGCCTCCGGCTCACACGGGAAAACTCCGCTGTGGCTAAACGCCAACAAGTATGGACTGAGTTCGCTGAAGGAGGGAAACGGCTATGCCCGTGCTGCCCTGAGCCGCAGTATGTCTACGTTTGGCAAAAAGAAACTCGATTGGGGATTCGGGGCGGATATTGCCGTGCCGGTGAACTACACGAGCAATTTTATCATTCAGCAGGCATACGTCGAGGGGCGCTGGCTCCACGGTTCGCTCACGCTCGGCAGCAAAGAGCAGGAGATGAATCTGAAAAACAGTAGGCTGAGCAGCGGCAGTCAGACGCTCGGAATAAATGCCCGTCCGGTGCCACAGGTGAGACTCGCCCTTGAAGACTACTGGACGGTGCCGCTCACGCGCGGTTGGCTGCAGCTAAAGGGACATATTGCGTATGGCATGATGACAGACGACTCGTGGCAACACGACTTCACGGCGAAGCGACAGCGCTATGCCGACAACGTGCTCTATCATTCCAAGGCAGGCTTCTTGCGTATCGGAAAGGATCCGTATATGTACCCCCTGTCTTTAGAATTAGGACTGGAGATGGCTTCGCTCTTCGGCGGAAACTCCTATCAGCCGTCTGCCGACGGCTCTATGCAGAAACTGACAGGCGACAAGGGCATTCATGCCTTCTGGAATGCCTTTATACCGGGAGGAAAGGATGCCACCGACGGACAGAACTACAAAAATGCCGAAGGCGACCAATTGGGCAGTTGGATGATGCGCATAAACTATGAAACGGACTTATGGAAGGCTGGACTCTATGCCGACAAGTTTTTCGAGGACCATTCCGCCATGTTCCAACTCGACTACAACGGCTATGGCAGCGGCGAGGAATGGCAGCAGAAGAAAAAGAGAAAATACGTGTTGTATGATTTCAAAGACTGGATGCTCGGCTTCGACCTGCATCTGAAATACGGTTCGTGGCTGAGAAACATCGTTGTGGAATATCTCTACACCAAGTATCAGAGCGGCCCGATATATCATGACCACACGCAAACCGTTCCCGACCATATCGGCGGTATGGACAACTTCTACAACCATAACATCTACACAGGATGGCAACACTGGGGACAGGTAATGGGAAACCCTCTCTACCGTTCACCTATATATAATACTGACGGCATGATACAGGTGGAGAACAACCGCTTCATGGCTTTCCATCTTGGTTTCGACGGCAGACCGACGCTCAACACCCGCTACCGTGTGCTTGCCACATACCAGGACGGCATGGGAACGTATGGCAATCCATACACGAAGGTGCGCCACAACGTCAGCTTCCTTGTGGAGGGAGAATACAAGTTCATCCATAAGTTTATGAGAAACTGGACCGTAAAAGGCGGCTACTCAATGGATTTCGGCAGTATCCTCGGCAATAACCAAGGCTTCCAACTGACGGTGTCGAAAAGTGGGATATTGGGGAAAAGAAAATAAAAAAGAAAATTTCATATTAGAAAAATACAAAATGAAAAATATAATATTTATTTTTAGCGTATTGTTTGTATTTCAATCAATGCTGTTGTCTGCCCAAAGCATAGCTGTCAACAGGACAATTTCGTTCTCGTATGATTTGAACGGCAATATTACGAGCCGCAAGGGAACATCGCTACCTTCAAAGCCAATAGGCGGCAATGAAAAGACAGACATCTCTGGAGACATCTCTATAATAGGCAAGGACAACAAATTCACAATAGACCTGAGAAAAGACTACAATTCCACAGCCAAGTTTCAAGTAAACGACTTGTCACCCATTGTTGTGAAGTCGGGCGAGTTTTCTACACAGACATTTACAGTTGACATGAATGACTGTCCGTCGGGCGTGTACATATTCAATGTAACTGTTGATGACAAGAACGGTACAAGAAAAATAATAAAGGACTGACATTTTAATGAAAGAAAAGCTACTGACCATATTCCTTTTCCTCACATATTTTGTACAGAACTCTGCGGCAGGTATTGTTGTAGGCAAGATTTCCGACAGTTATGATGTTACTCCAAACGGACAGTTTCACTATGAGATGCCGGTGTCTGTCGCTTCGGGAACCGGCGGCATGTCGCCACATCTGCCAATCGTTTATGTATGCAAATACGGAGAAAGTACAGTCAGAAAATATGATATAGAGTACTCCAATACAAACAACATTCTTAAAATCAAGAGCATAACCGAATCGACAGACAGGGACAGTAAAAGACCTACAATTTTCAATTGGAACGACAATATATCTGGCGGTACGGTTTATGCAGGAACGCTGACCTATAGCGGGGCAACACAGGCAAATGTCATTACCGGCGACTTCAATGATGATGGTAAAACAGACATGTTGGTAAGACCCGTTTATTCCGACCGCCTCAAATATCAGGTTTATCTCAGTAACGGGAACTCTTTTGTGAAAGCTTGCGACAGCAGTTTCAGCATTGTGGAGAAAGAAGGGAAGACAGGGAAGTATATAGAGAATGTGGTAAGTGGCGACTTCAATGGTGACGGATATGACGACATCTATGCGATAAGCAAAAAGACAAGCAGTGGAAAGGCTGTGGCTACTGATATTTACATAAACGACAGAACAGGAAAGGCTTTTACGCATTATACCGGTTCATCAACCTTAGGTACAGACAAAAGAAACTTCCGTATTGCAGACTTCAACGGCGACGGCAAGGCGGATTTCGTATGTTATCCTAACAGCAAGAATGCCTCATCGCCCATAGACCTGCATCTGTCCGGTTGTCGCGGTGACAATATGCTCAACCGGATAACGGACGGCATCGGCAACACTACGGAAATTGCATTCTCGCAGTTGACCGACAAATCTGTACATGAAAGAGGCAATACAAGTTTATATCCTATTGTATCGGCATGTTGCCAATGGCCTGTTGTAAAAAGCGTGTCAACTCCCGACGGTATCGGGGGAAGACATACTGTAGGTTACAAATATTACAATCTGCTCCTTCATAGAAGGGGGCGCGGAATCCTTGGATTTGAGAAAGTTGCGGCAACCGATTTTTCCACAGGAACAGTAACGGAAAAAGGTTATGAAACAATAAAGGACGAGGCATTGCCGGCTTTGCAATATACACGTAAGTTACTTGATGGTGTGTTGCTGAATGAGACATATTACAGGAATGTAATAAACTACCAGTACAGGGACGGACAGGCTGAGGTGTCTTATACGGGGTTCCCCGAATGTGTAGAGGAGAAGTCTTACGAATACAATACCGGAGAAATTGTCTCCCATAAGCTGACTTCATATGAATACGACAGTTTCGGAAATTGTCTGAAAACGACAGTAACGAGCGGTGAAAACTGTGTAGTGACGGAAAACGGATACAAAAATGACGAGGGGCGTTGGATATTGGGACGATTGGTTAAGTCCACGGTTACTAAATCAGGAAAAAACGAGACTATCACGTTGAAGTCTGAATTCAAGTATGACGAAGAGAGCGGCCTGCTTACAGAGGAGGCATTTGAACCAGATGACGCTAACAGCTACAGAAAACGCTATGCTTATGACACTTTCGGCAATATTGTTTCAGACGTGACTGTCCCCAACGATAGTAGGTATGATAGCCGCTCAACGGAAACTGCGTATGATGCACAGGGGCGGTTCGTAGCGTCAAGGAAAAATGCACTGTCATTCACTGAGACATCAGAAACAGACCCGATACTTGGTGTAGAAACAAAATCTGTTGATTCCAATGGCTTTGTAATGAGCTATACGCATGATTCTTTCGGTACGATAACAAATGCCGACACTCCAATAGAACACGTGAAGGTAGCGACAGAATGGAGCAGCGGCAATATACATGCCCCAAAGAACTCTGCTTGCTATACAAAAACGGATAAGACTGGATATCCTGCTGTTATGGAATTTTACGACTGCCTGGGAAGGACGTTGCGCAAGGTATCAGAAGGAGCAGACGGCAGGATGGTGTATACGGATGCCGTGTATGACGGCAAGGGAAGGCTCGTAGCTTCTTCCGAGCCGTATTTCCAAAACGAAATTCCGGTATGGACGCATTATGAATATGACGCTGTCGACAGGAAAGTTAAAACAATAAAGCCTGATGGCGGAACGGTCAGTATGGGCTACAGCGGACTCGTATGTTCCGTTACCGATGCCAACGGCAATACATCGGAAAAGGAATACGATATGGACGGAAACCTCGTCAGAAGTACGGATGCCATGGGCGGCAGCGTCAACTATAAATACAATACGTGCGGAAAGTGTATAGAAGTATTAGGACCGAGAACCGTTACCAAAATAGAATACGACAAATATGGCAACAGGACAAAACTGGTTGACCCAGATCTGGGAACGATAGAATACACTTATACGCCATACGGCGAACTGGCAACACAGAGAGACCTCGAAGGGACAACATCATACGAGTATGACAAGTTGGGACGTGTTACGAAAGAAAAACGGCAGGATTTCACGTACACATATATATACGATACCGACTGGAAGGGGGCTTTGTCCGAGTCGGAATGCTCAAACGGCATTAGGCGTAAAACCTGTTACGACCAGTACGGCAGAACCTCTTCTGTAACGGAAACGGTATGGGACAAGGACTATGTTACAAGAAATACGTATGATGGCTTGAACCACCTTGTAAGTATTGAATATCCGTCAGGTATCAGAGTTCGCAACAGCTATACGGACAACGGGTATCTTGTTTCTGTCAGCTCCGAAGATGACGGAAAGACATTCTGGACTGCTGGAGAAAGAAATGCCATGGGAAAAACTCTTGCTGACACGTTTGGCAACGGCGTGACTGTAAAAAACGCCTATGATATGTTTGGACGTTTGGGTAATGTTCAATCTGACGGCTTGTTTTCAAAGTCGTATGTCTATGACTTCAACGGCAACCTCGCCAGTCGTTCCGATGGACTTCGTTCCATGACAGAGAGTTTCGGCTATGATGCTCTTGACAGACTCATTTCCGTCAGCGACAATGTCGGGCACAACCAAACGATGAAATATGACAATGCCGGAAATTTGACATACAAGACGGGACTCGGGAGTGTTTCGTATGTTACGGGTACTAACAGAATAGGCTCCGTTAAGGGAGAGACGTTCGTCCTTCCTGCGTTTGACAATGTCGTGTACACGTCTTTCAACAAGATGTGCAGCTTGAGACGCAACACGTCGGAAAATCCGCTACATTATTATGACCTGTCCATAGATTATGGTGTGGACAAGGAAAAAAAGACAGAGACAACAAGTTATTTTATGGGCGGGTGTGGTCAGAACTTCGACAGCCATTACCGTGATGTAAAGACAAGGATATATGTAAATGAACTGTATAATGAAGAAATAGCAAAAGGAACGGGAAAAAACATTAACTATATCTATGCCAACGGCAAGCCTGTGGCGATATATGAAGTGACCGACGGCACGGACGGGAAGACCTTATACATACATCATGACAACCTCGGTTCCGTAATGGCATACAGCAATGAGGATGGAACCCTTTGCGAGGAGTTGAGCTATGATGCGTGGGGAAGAAGACGGAAGACTGACACCTGGGACTATTTCACCTTGTCAAACGACAGCATTTCTGAACATGATGCGGGCTTTACGGGGCATGACCATATCGACATGTTTGATTTGGTCAACATGGACGGCAGAATGTATGACCCGCTGACGGGCAGGTTCATGTCGCCAGACCCCATCGTGCAGATGCCGGAATACACACAGAGTCTTAATCGCTATGCCTACTGCATGAACAATCCGCTGTCGCTTACAGACCCGACAGGATATAGCTGGATAGGAGATACATTTTCTGCAATCGTCGGAATAGCCGTAGGATTGGAAACAGGTGGTTTGGCATCCGGAGTCTATGGTGCCGTAATAGGCGGTATGGCTGGCGGTGCATCCTCGGCTTTGGTAAACTCTCTTATTAACGGAGCAAATTTGATGCAGACGGCAAAAAATACCTTTACTGGAGGATTCTGGGGCGGCGTAAGCGGCTTAGCTAATTTCGAGATAGGAAACCTTGAAAACGTGTATCTCAAGATTGCTGCCCATTCTGTATCGGAAGGAGCAATGGAGGGAATCCGCGGCGGCCACTTCGAGCACGGTTTCTTTGTCGGTATGGCATCGGCAGCAGGCGGCGCAGCCTTGAATGGTGGAATGTGCGACAGATTGTCGGCTGCGGAAAGAATTGCCGTCAATGCCGTGCTTGGCGGAATTGTATCTGAACTTGGCGGGGGAAAGTTTGCAAGCGGAGCAATGACTGCGGCATATGTGATGATGTTTAATGAACTGAAACATAAGTATAGGGTAAGAAGAAAAATCAAATTTAAGAAAATATGTCAGGTACCTTATAGCGATTCTCCTTCTGCAATTGCTTCTTTAACCTTAAAAGCGGTAGTTGATATAATAGAGACACATATAAACAGTGTTATTTCTATAGATGCGTATGCAAATGAATTTTCTTCAATACCTGATGCTACTAATATTGCGATTGAAATCTCTGCTTTAGGTGATGACAATGTAATATCTTCAAAGATATTCTCAAGGACATATACAGGTCCCGAAGCTTTGCCAACTGGGTGGAGAGCTGTAGGCGAAGCTCATATTTCACCTTTTGCAATATCGTGTTACAAAGGTGTTGATGTTAAAATTACTCCAACATGGTCTTTTATAGATTATGGTATGGGACGTTGTGTTCCAAATCAGTTTTCTTTGTTAAATCCAATAACGATAAATATGTTTAACAGTAAAACTTATAAAATTAAATAAAATGTATAAAATAATTTTTAGCCTATTGTTGTTCTTTTCAATAGAGGCTATGTCGGCAAGCCAAAATAAATCAGATTTTTCATTGTGTATGGACTCTATAGACAATGTTTTGCTTTCTGTTCCACAATGCAAAGATAGCTCAAAAATAATGTCTATGATATGGCTATGTGAAAAATTACAGAAGCGAGATATTTCTTCCGAACAATCTTTTATCTTATCAATCAAGGAAGGACAACTTTATGGGATGTTAGGTAAATATGCAGAAGGTTTTCTAATTCAAGAAAATGGTGTACTAAGGTTAGACTCTAATGATATAAGAAGATTGGAATTTTACGCATTAAAATATAAATATACCGGTGATATTGTAATATCTAATATGTTTTTTAACAAAGCAATTGAAGAATGTGACAAAATGATGGACAACAAATATATCCCTATGCTAAAATTCACAATTTTATTAGCAAAAGGGGATTATATAGGAGCAAAGGACTGGCTTGTATTTAGGTCAAGGAAATTTAAGGACAAACAAGCACGAGATGCATTGAACGACATAGATGTCTATATCCAACAATCAAAAGAGTCAGATTTGTTTATGAAAAAAGTATTTAATGATTTTATTAAAGGACAGTAAGCCTAAAATGCTTATTTTTAGTGATGCAAAATATGTAAGAAATGGGTTAGTGTATTTACATCCATGATGCAGACAGCAAAAAATACCTTTATCGGAGGATTTTGGGGCGGTGTTAGCGGCTTAGCCAACTTCGAGATAGGCAACCTTGAAAATGTATATATAGGGTTCACTAATTAATTAGCAGACCATATTTAATAAAAGTAATATAAAAATATACCAATTTTTAATTATTACTGACTCCAATGGCTATTTGATAAATAAACTAATTCCAATGATATATTGGTTATAAAATATTTAAGTATGAAAAAAATGAAATATATTGTAGCGGCATCAATTGCTGCTTTATCTGTAGCTTCGGCTGTAATTTCCTGTGACCTTGAAACATCGTCGGCAGGCGATTTCGACGGAATGTGGCATCTGACAAGTGTTGACACTATTGCTACTGGAGGCAGACTCGATCTGTCGAGAGAGAAAATCTATTGGTCGTTTCAGTATAAACTGATGGAGGCTGACGACAAGAACGGTAACCACCGTTCTGTACTGATGCGCTATAACGAAAACGGTAAGAAACTGGTGTTGAATTCGCCATACGCCTATAACCGTACGGAAGGAGATGAGCCGCTGACGGAGCCGACGTTGCTCAAGCCATTTGGCATTAACAAGTTGGAGGAGGAATTTCAGGTGAACAAGATTAGTGGCAGCAAAATGCAGCTGCAGTCGGATATGCTGATATTGAATTTCAAGAAATTCTAATCTGTAAAATTTGTAGGATAATATATATTATACCTCTTTATCTTAAGATGTTACCCTCACCATCCCTCACCATTACCCTCACCATCTGAAACCTCGATGTACAGGGCGTTTCAGAGCCTTTGGTGAGGGTGTGAGGGTAAAAACGGGAAAAAACTTTTTGGGAAGTTTTAATGTGTTAGCTTGGGTATATGCTTATGCCTTACGGCTGTTAATAATCCTTGTTATAGCCATATTGATGACTACAAAAATGATTATGTCGCAGCAGACGATGGCGGTAATGCCGAAATGCGGCATCATAATTCCGTTTACGACAATAAAAAGGAGTTGTATGCCGAGGATACAGAGCAATGCCTGGTGCTGGTTCAAGCCAGCTGCAAGAAATTTGTGATGGATATGGCGCTTGTCTGGATTGAAAATCGGAGTGTGGTGGTATAGACGCACAAAGATTACACGGAACACATCGAACGTAGGAACAATAAGCAGCGTGTAGGCGTAGGTCATGCATATACTGTCGTATGCCATCTCGTTTCCGAAAATCGACATCTGGAATTTTCCGTCGGGGATAAGGTCTGGACGGTTCATAGACAGTTTTATCAAGAAGAAACTGAGCATGAAACCAAGAGTAAGACTACCGGAGTCGCCCATAAAGATTTTCAGTCCTTTTTCTGCTTTCCCGAACATGTTGTAATACATGTAGGCGAGAAGAACGCCCATCAGTCCGGCGATGATTACGCAGTATACATAAGTCTCTATACAGTAGAAGCCATACATAAAGCCGCAAAGAGCAATAACCGACAAGCCGGCAGACAGTCCGTCGATGCCGTCGATAAGGTTCATGGCATTGTCGACAAAGGCTATGCACAGCACCGTGAGCGGGAAACCGACATAAAACGGTATTTCGTATATCCCGAGAAAGCCGTAGAGGTTGTTGATATACAGTCCGGAGAGTGGCAGCAGACTGGCAGCAATAAGCTGGAACACGAATTTCGTTTTTGCTCCAAGACCTACCACGTCGTCGATGATGCCAATGGTATAGATTATAAACAGACTGATGATGCAGCTCACAGTCCAGTAGTTTAGCGTAATCTTCTGTACACCGGCAATGCTTTCGTAGGCGAGTAGCATGATGATAGCCGAGAGTAGCATGCTGGGAAGAAAGGAAACGCCGCCAAGTCTTGGTATTGCTGCATGATGCACTTTTCGCTCATCGGGAATGTCGTAAAGCTTCTTCTTGCGACAGAAGTTTAATATTGCAGGAATAACACAGAAACCTGTAAGCATGCTGATTATGAATGTTCCCGATATAATAAGTTGTATTGTGTTCATTTTTAATCTTTGTGATATTAATAAAATATGAGTCAGACAAGTGTATATTCTATCTCTTGTCTGTTTATTATAACACAAAAAAAAGTTTAATATTGTATTCTTACATGAAAATATTCAAAAACAGTTACATTTATCTTGTACTTCCGTCACATTATATATATATATGAATATGATATGAAAACGACAAAAAGATTCTCTTTGTTAATATCGGCAACACTTGTTGCCATACCTTTATGCGCGTCAGAAAAATATGTAGATGAACCCCCTGCAGCTGACGGCAATACAGATATCAATGCCCTTGTAGACTGCAAGAATGTAGTTGGCAGGGATGAGGTCGGGGCATTTGTCATGCCGAAAGATATCGCTCCGTTGAGTGGAGTACCATTTAAAATGAAAGAGCCGAAACGTCCGTCTTTCAGAAATGTAGAAGTCAGCTTGACTCATTCTGACATCGACAAAAGGGGGATGATAACCGAAGCTTTGAACAAGATTATAGAAGACTTGTCGAAGAAAGGCGGCGGGCGTGTTGTAGTGCCTGCCGGACATTGGCATACAGGGCGCATAACACTGAAAAGCAATATCGACTTGCATCTTGCTGAAGGTTGCATACTCGAGTTCTCTGCCGATATCGACGACTATCAGCCGGCGGTATTCACTCGTCATGAGGGAATAGAAGTGATGGGAGCCGGAGCATTTATCTATGCAAACAAGGCAAAGAACATTGCTCTGACTGGACGGGGAAAGATTGTCGGTCCGCCGATGGATGTAGAGATGCGCCGACTTAGAAACGGCAACAGTGTGGTGGAGAAAGATATCGACTACAGGGTGCCGGTAGAACAGCGCATCTGCGACGGGCATGACGGCAGAACGTTCTACCGCCCAAAATCGTTTGCCCCGATAAATTGCAAGAATGTCATTGTAGAAGGAGTTACGTTTGAACGCAGTGTGCTGTGGAATATAAATCCGATATATTGCGAGAATGTTATAATTCGTGGAGTTACCGTAAACTCCGTTGGAGTGCCGAGTGGCGACGGTATAGACATCTCCTCATGTAAGAATGTGCTTATTGAATATTCCACGCTGAATTGTGGTGACGACTGCTTTACGCTGAAGAGCGGACGGGCTGAGGATGGCATTAGGGTAGGGCGTCCTACCGAGAATGTCGTCATTCGCTATTGTCTTGCAGAAAAAGGACATGGCGGTATTACGTGTGGCAGCGAGACGGCGGCAGGTATAAAAAACGTGTATCTCTATAATTGTGTGTTCGATGGTACTCGTACTGGTTTCCGCTTTAAGACTCGGCGTAACCGCGGAGGAGGAATTTGGGATATCTATTATGACAATGTGAGACTCATTGATGTTAATGAGGCTTTCACTTGGGACTTGCTTGGCTCAAAGATGTATATGGGAGAGTTGGCTCAGCGCAATCCACCGCTTGCCATAACGCCGCTTACTCCAGTGGTGAAGGATATCAGAATAAGTAATTTCGTTATCGAGTCAGCCGACCGCATGATGAGTATGAACACGATTCCGGAGGTTCCGACAACTGGTGTGGTGATAGAAAACGGTACGGTCAGGACAAACCGTATCTTCAAGAGCATGAATGATGTTGGCGGCTTGACACTGAAGAATCTTACGATTCAGGCAACCGATAACACGCTGAGTATAGACAACAGTCATGGACTGACGTTTGATAACGTTTCGTTCTTCGTTCCTACAGGTTTGCTGAAATACAACATAACTGGGGATAATGCAGAAATGCCGATAATTAAAAGATAAACAAAAATGAAGAAAATATTATTATTACTCACACTTGCTGTGTCATGCTTATTTGCAAGTGCAGCAGACTATGATGTAGCGAAGCGCGACGGGATATTGAAAGAAATATCCGGTGCAAGAATATCTTCTGTAAAAAAGAGCATATTGGAATTCGGAGCAAAGGGCGACGGTAAGAAAGACTGTCTGCCTGCATTCAGAAAGGCAATGGCAAAGTCGAGAAAACTCGGAGGTATGCGTATCGTGGTGCCGGCAGGAACATATTATCTAAAGGGACCGATTCATTTTGAAAGCAATACATGTATCGATCTCCAGGAAGGGGCAACACTGAAGTTTGCACCCGAGCCGAAGTATTATCTGCCAATGGTGAAGACAAGTTGGGAGGGGACTTTCCTTCAGAATTACTCACCTTTTATATATGGTTACAATCTTCATGATGTGGCTATCATTGGCAAGGGCACTATCGACGGAAATGCACAGACGACCTTTGCCACTTGGCGCAAGGAACAGAAAGAAGCACGCAACCTTTCTCGTAAGATGAATCACGAAGAGACTGCTGTAGAGAAACGCAACTTTGGTGAAGGAAAATTCCTGCGCCCACAGCTGATACAGTTTTTCGGATGCAAGAACATCACCGTGGCTGATGTCTTCATCACCAATTCACCATTCTGGTGTGTGCATCTTTTGAAAAGCGAAAACATAATCTGTCGCTCATTAAGGTATGATGCCAAGTTGGTGAACAACGACGGTATTGACCCGGAATGCTCAAGGAATATTTTGATAGAAGACATTTGTTTTAATAATGGCGACGACAATGTAGCTATAAAGAGTGGAAGAGATAACGACGGATGGCGACTTGGCTCTCCTTCTGAGAATATAATAATACGCAACTGTCGCTTTAAGGGACTGCACGCCGTTGTTATAGGCAGTGAGATGTCGGCTGGGGTGAGAAATGTATTTGTGGAGAACTGTACATACGCTGGCTATTGTAAACGGGGAATATTTGTTAAGACAAATCCAAACCGCGGCGGATTTGTGGAGAATCTGTATGTAAAGAACTGTGAGTTTGACGAAGTTGAAGACCTTTTCTATATTACAAGCATGTATGCCGGAGAGGGAATGGACGACAACCACTTCTCTACTATCCGCAATATATATGTTGACGGCTTGCGCTGCAACAAGGCACGCCAGGCTGGTATCGTTTTGCAAGGTACCGTGGCTAAGCCAGTAAGCAACGTTTCATTTAAAGGGGTGGATATAAAGGACGTAAAAAACGCCCTCAGCATGGACAATACCGAGGACGTAAGTTTCAAAGGTTGTCATCTTGGCGGCAAGGCTGGCGTGCCAACTCAAGTAACGGCAAAGGACAACTTGTTTAATTAGAAATTAGGAATTGGGAAAGAGGAATTATCATTTCTATTAATTATAGTACTATTATTCTTTTCATTCCTAATTCCTCTTTCCTAATTCTTTAAAATCTAAACTGCAACTGCACGTCTGCCATATTATAATTTTCCTTGTTCAGCGTGCGGTCGTTTACAAACACATATTCGGCGGTGACTCCAATGTTCTTCGAGAACTTGTAGTCGGCGCCGATTTCATACATCGACTTCATCGTGTTCCAGGTTGCCGCACGGCGATACATATTGTAACGTGCCTTGATGTGGGCTTTCTTCTTTATCACTGGAGCAATGGCAGCAGCATAAAATCCGTCTGCCTTGCTGCCATAGCCATTCAATGTCAAGTCGGGATTCTTTTCGTTGTCGCTGGTTTTGAAGCCCTCGCCCGTTCCATGAATATACTCAGAACGGAAAGTCCAGTCGCTCTTCGTTACATATTCTCCACTTATGGCATATCTGTGTTGTGGAAGACTTTTTGTTTCTGTGTGTTTCTTGCCTTCATCATCAGTATAGCTCCATTTGCGGGCATAAGAGCCTTCCAGTCCGAACACTCCGATACGCATACCCTCGACAGGCATTACCCAAATGCCACCGGCAACAGTCTTTTGCTGGTCTACATCCTTCACGTTAATACCCTGTCCGTTGAACACTCCAACTTGATAGTGCATAAGGTTTCTTCCTTTAGTGTTTTTCAGGAAATCTCCCTGAATCTGTAAACCGATGTCTCGTCCGTTGCTCGAATGTTGTCCGCTGCGGTCGGAGAATCCCGAGAGATAGCTTACGTTCTGGCTATAGCTCATAAATCCCTGGTCTATAGGGTGCATAGGGTTCTCAAAAGTAAAAGGCAGTTTGAATTGTCCTGCCTTAACCTTAAAGAAAGAATATTTCTGCCACTCGGCAAAAAGGTCTACAAGTCTCGGAGAACTTCCTTTCGTCGATGTGTTACCGTTAATCTGCATTTGTGCTTTCCAGTAAAAATCACCTTTTATTCTTCCGTCGAGCGACAGTCTTACGAGTCTAAGGTCAAATGAATTAGCTTTGCTTCCTTCCTGTCCGGATGCCTGATATTCCACGAGTCCGTATCCCGACAGCTTTATGCTCTTATACCAAGGTTCAGTCTTTGTTTCCTGGGCATTGCCTGCCATTGCTGCCATTATCATGGCAGCAGCAATATATTTTCTCATTTATACAGTATAATTTATTAATTAATGGTGCAAAGGTAGCTTTTTATAATAAGAATTGTATTACTTTTGCACAAAAATCCGATTAAGCGAAAGAAGAAGCTTGCTTATTCTTCCGAGCGTGAGGATTTTATATAAAAATCCGATTAAGCGAGAGAAGAAGCTTGCTTATTCTTCCGAGCGTGAGGATTTTATACAAAAACGAATAGTTATGACAACACTTTATCTTACACGCCATGGCGAGACCGTGGATAATGCCAATAAAATAATGCAAGGGCAGACACAAGGAATGCTAAATGACAACGGCATAAAACAAGCCCGTGAGCTTGCTGCGAAACTTGCCGATAAGCCTATCGACGTCTTTGTTTCGAGTGATTTGAAACGTGCCGTAGATACCTGTCGCATCGTGGCAGAACCTCATCATGCCGACGTGAAAGTTACACCGCTGTTGCGAGAGCGTGACTGGGGCAGTTTTACAGGTCGCTATATTCCTGATTTGAAGGATGCCGTATGGACTGATGATATAGAGACTATTGATGAATTGAAGTTGCGTGCCGGAAAGTTTCTTGAGTATGTACGGCGTGAATACAAAGGCAAGACAGTTCTTGTCGTCGGACATGGAATTATAAATAAGGCAATACAGGCTGTATATTATAATAAGGAGATGAAAGATGTTCCGCGAATGGAGAATGCTGAAGTTAGAGTGTTGAAGCTGAAGTAATCAGAGTTTTTAAGCTGACGTGATTAGCTTGTAGAAGCTGATATAATTAGCTTGTTAAAGCAGACATTATTAGAGTGTTTTTGTTGGCGTAAAAGATAAAAGAAATGGAAGTTCCCGTTTTGTATATACGGAAATTTCCATTTCTTTCTTGTATCATTAAGTTGCACTTTTGCAGTGCATCAAATTCTTATTCCGGAAGTGAATCATTGACCGTTTATTTCACGCAAATGAAAACGGATACTGATATACTTATTATAAATATTACTGTTGCAATCATAATCAATATGTTTAAAATTTGATGCAAATATAGTCATTTTATTGTAATATAGTATGCAGCACTAAGCTTTTTTCTTACATTGAGTGAGGATTTAACTTAATTTATGATATTCCACTTGCGGAAAAGAATCTCTTTCATATTATTCCTCAACGCTGAATTCATCCTTCCCAACTCCACATAGAGGGCAAACCCAATCTGCTGGAAGATCTTCAAACGCTGTTCCTGGAGCGATACCGTTGTCTGGATCGCCTACTGCCGGGTCGTATACATAACCGCAGACATCACATACATACTTTTTCATAATGGTTTTGTTTTAAATTACAGTTTATTTTAATGTTAATGTACATTGGATATTGATTCAGTGAGAACCGGAAGTACTTTATTTGATTGTCTTTGCGAAATCTTTTCCGTATTCACGACATTCTTCGAGAGCATTGCCGTCTGGAACCCACAATGTTTTGATTCCATCGTTGATAAGTTCAAATCCGCAGCCTTGCAGCTTTTCGTTGATTTGTTTCACTGCTTCGCCGCTCCATCCGTAAGAGCCGAAAGCTGCAGCTTTCTTTTTCTTGAACTTCAGTCCGTGAATCATTTCAAGCAGTCCGGCGATGGCATACGATATTCCGTAGTTTATCGTAGGCGAACCGACGAGAATAGCCTTGGAGCGGAACACTTCTGTCAGAATATCGTTCTTGTCTTCTTTTGCAGCATTCAGAATCTTTACTGTTACAGTAGGATCCTCACTGAGAATACCCTCGGCAATAGCCTGTGCCATGAGTCGGGTAGACTGCCACATCGTGTCGTATATGAGAGTGATTTGGTTCTCTTGATAAGCGTCTGCCCATAACAGATATTTATCCACAATCTGCATTGGATTTTCTTTCCAGATAACTCCATGGCTCGGGCAAATCATACTGATTGGCAGGTTCATGGCTTGTATTTGCTTGATTTTTTTCAAAGCCATCGGACTATACAGGTTCAGTATGTTTACATAATACTTCTCTGCCTCTGCCATCATAACGTTACTGTCAACAGTATCGTTGAAGAGCGATTCAGATGCGAAATGCTGTCCGAAGCCGTCGTTAGAGAAGAGGATGTTGTCGCCGCTCATATATGTAAACATCGTGTCTGGCCAGTGTAGCATCGGTGCCTCGATGAAAGTCAGAGTTGATTCGCCGAGAGACAAAGTGTCGCCTGTCTTTACGTTTACGAAGTTCCAGTCCTGATGATAGTGACCGCGAATTATTGCCTCTCCTTTTTTCGTGCAATAGATAGGAGTATCAGGAATTTCGCGCATCAGTTCTGGCAGAGCACCGCTATGGTCCACTTCGTTGTGGTTCATGATGATATAGTCGATATCCTTCAGATTGATTTCCTTTTTCAGTCTTGCTACGAATTCCTTGTCGTATGGCAACCATACTGTATCGATTAGTGCCACCTTTTCGTCGCGAATCAGATAAGAATTATAACTTGAACCATGGCGTGTAGATAATTCGTCGCCATGGAATGTGGTCAGCTCCCAGTCAACTTTGCCGACCCAACTTACCTTGTTAGTTATTTTCTTTGCCATTTTTATATCCTTTCTTTTTTCTGATGCAAAAGTATTTATAAATAAAATAATTTGCAAACGACCTTTTCTATAGTTCTATTGTTTTTATCTATAAAGCTTCAACCCCGGCAACAAATATGCTTGTTGCCGGGGCTGATGATGAAATTATTATTTTAATAATTATATGATATGTAACTGGTATTTTTAGTCTTTTTCTTCCAGTTCCGCTTGTTCCTTGCTTATGTAGTTCTTTGACGAATCAACGGCGATGAGAACTCTGTCGCTGCCGCGCAGATAAGCACCGTCGAGAGTAAACTCCGTAACTTTATTGTCAAGTTCGCCGACATAAGTTAGTTTTCCGTTGCTTGGGTTCATCCACCAAACATTCTTCTTGTTGCCGCTGATTTTAGTCAGATCTATTTGCATCGGCTTTCCGCTGTAGTTGTAAACGAGCATAAAGTCAGAACCGCGCATAGCAATTACTCTGTCGTAGCGCTCACCGTTTTGTCCGGCGATGATACTCTGGTCGCCCTGTCCCTCGGTGAACGGGAAAGCAAGCATCAGCCACTTCAGATATTTCATCTGGTTGTAGCCTGGATCGTTCATTGCATCCCACCAAGGCTTTTCGGCACCGAACGAAGCCTGCACGCCAGGGCGCATAAACTGCATAACGGAGTTATGTCCGTAGGTATGTCCGAAGCATCCGGCAAAAACAGCCCAGTAAGCATAGCGGCGCACGTCGTAGTCCATCCAGCGAGGAGCCGAGAAGTCGTGCAGTCCCTGAGGGATATCCTCATACGATGGTTCGCCGTCGATAACCGGCTTCAGTGGTTTCTTCTCGAAGCTCATGTCCACATAGCGCCAGTTGTCCTCCTCGGTATTGTCCTTGATAGTATAGTCGCCGTCGCCGTTGCGCTGTCCGTAGCGTCGGTGTCCACTTTGGAACATGTTGAAGTCCATCCATTCGCGGTCGTTAAACCATCGGGCAGAAGTAGTCCTTCCTCTTGGATGAAAGGTCATGATATGGTTTTTGTCATATTTCTTGATAGCGCGGGCGAGAGCGTCCCACACCTCCGGCTTCTTGTCGCCGAGGATATCGCCGCCAATCATCCATATGATGTTAGGCTTGTCTTTATATCTCTCGCCGAGGAATTTTCCGTAAGCCGTAGCCTTCTTTACGTCCATCTGTCCGATCATCGAGCCCCAGATGCAGTCCATGGCGATATAAATACCGTTGGCAGCAGCGCGGTCCACGATATAGTCCATATGCTCCCAATATCCATAAACGCCAGGCTTAGACACTTTAGAGAAGTCAAATTCCTTGTTGTTAGCCTGCTGACCATAGATATTAAATGTAGGGATAGCGTTGAGCACCTGGATTTGCTCCACATTATATCCGCACTGTCGCTCTTTGTTAAGGAAAAATTCCACCTCGTCGCGGTTCAGTCTTTCAGGCATCAGCCACGACGTATTGCCGAGCCAGAAGAAGGCTCTTCCGTTTTCATGAACGAGATAGCGCTGGTTATCAGAAACTTTCAGCTTGCCGTTGTCCCAAGGCTTGTATATAGCCTTTTTTGCGGCGCTTACGGCAGTAGTTGCGAGCAGCACGAGGGCTGCGAGTAATAGTGATTTCTTCATATTGTTTTTTTTAACCCACCCTAACCCTCCCCATGGGAGGGAATGAGTTAGTTACTCCTAAAAAGAGGATTGTGGATAGTTAATGTTTTGTATTTTAATAATTATCTCTCTTGATTAATTTTTATTCTAATATGATTGTTCCACCTAATGTGTAAAGGTAATCAAATCCCTCCCTTGGTGAGGGTAAGGGTGGGTTTTAATTCAACAACCTCTCCCTTCTTGGTATTTATATCATAGAGATACGTTTTTTTGAGTTCAGGCAATTTCTCTAATTTGTCAGGGAAGTTGATTTTCTGTTTCACGTCGGTCGGTGTATCGAAAAGCGGATTCTTGTTCTCTCCCTTAGCCACCTTCAAGCCCTTGCCCGTGAGCGGCACAGCAGAGCGGATGCGCAGGTTGCCACCATTTTTAGAAATGATTGTAGCCTTAGAGATGTTGTTGTCTTTCCAAGTCATGCTCACCTCAAAACCGCCGCGAGCCTTTAGTCCGCTAACCGTTCCCTCCTTCCATGCATCAGGCAGAGCCGGCAGCAGATACACGAATCCGTCGTGGCTCTGTAGCAGCATCTCAGCTATTCCGGCAGTACATCCGAAGTTTCCGTCAATTTGGAAAGGCGGATGAGCGTCGAAGAGGTTGGCGTAAGTGCCGCCCTTCTTCTTCTCGTTGCGTACGAGGGTTAGCTGGTCGCCGATAAGCTTCAAGGCATGGTTGCCGTCGAGCAACCTTGACCACAGGCAAACCTTCCATCCCATGCTCCATCCCGTAGACGGGTCGCCGCGATGAATTAGTGAAGTGCGAGCTGCGGCAGTAAGCTCCGGAGTGCGGAACGGTGAAATCTGGTTGCTTGGATACAGAGCATAGAGATGCGACACGTGTCGGTGAGTATCGTCTGGGTTATCCCAGTCGTCTTTCCATTCCTGCAACTGTCCCCAGCGTCCAGTCTGCAACGGCAGCAGTCCGTTGAGTTTCTCCTGCAAGCTGTCGGCAAACGCCTTGTCCTGTTTCATGCCCAAGATTTTAGAAGCCTCGATAACATGCGAGAAGAGGTCAGTGATAAGTTCATTGTCCATCGTAACTCCGGCAGCCGTTGTGGCATGGTGGGGATGAGAATTTTCAGGCGAAAGGCTCGGACAAATCATCCAGTTGGTGTTGCTTGGATTTCGCACGAGAATCTGGTTGAGGAACCTTGCCGCCCCCTTCATCTCCGGATAAACGCTGGCAAGGAAATTCTTGTCGCCGGTATACAGATAATGCTCCCACAAGTGCTGACTCATCCAGGCTCCGCCCGTAGGCCACAGTCCTGATGGAGCCTTGTCGATAGCTCCCGTTACTCTCCACAGGTCGGTGTTGTGGTGGAGCACCCATCCGTCGGCACCATACATGATGCGTGCCGATTCCCTTCCCGTCTCGCTCACATCCTTTATCAGCGAGAAGAGCGGAGCCGTGAGGTCGCTAAGGTTAGCCACTTCAGCCGGCCAATAGTTCATTTCCAGATTGATGTTGCAGGTATATTTGCTGTCCCACGACGGCATCATCTTGTCGTTCCAGATGCCCTGTAGGGTAGGAGGCTGCGTGCCAGGCTGCGAAGTGGAGATAAGCAGGTATCTGCCAAACTGGAAGTAAGTCTCCACGAGATGCTCGTCGTTGTGATTCTTGAAGTTTTCTACACGCCAGTCGGTAGTCTTGTCGGCATACAAATCATTTCCGAGGTCAAGTTTAACTCTGTCAAACTGACTCTTGTACATTGCCACATGTTTGTCCTTCAGCTGTGCAAACGAACTCTTCATTGCTTCCCTCAGTGTGTTCTCCGATATTATAGTATCGTTTCCGCTGATGTCGTTATAATGCTTGAAGTTAGTGGCAATAGTAAGAAAAAGCGTTGCTTCGTCAGCACCTTTGATTTTCAGCACACCATCTTCAGACGCCATCGAACCTCCGGATATCTTTGCAGCTGCACGCCCCGTGAACTGCACCTTTCCCTTCAGTCCCTCATGCCATCCGCTGATACCGCTAAGCATAATCTCGTCGCCCTCCGATTTAATCGTTACGTCCTGTTGTGGCGAAGTCATCATTGCGTTGCACGTAATCATACCCGGCTTGCTTGCCGTCAGTCTTACCATAATGACGTTACCGCTCAGCGAAGATATATACTCTCGTTTGTAGGTAACTCCATCGGCTTTATATGTCGTTACGGCACGAGCCGAGTCGAGACTCAGTTCGCGGTAGTAGTCGGAGTATTTCTCTATACCTGGGAAATTGATATACAAGTCGCCGAACGGTTGGTAAGGCATACCGCAGTTTGTCTTAGCCATGACATGAGCCGTGGCCATATCCTGAGCCTCCTTGTATTTACCTTTCCATACCAGTTCCCTCACCTTCGGCAAGTATTCCTTAGCCTCGGGATTGGCATTGTTATTAGGGCGTCCTGCCCATATCGTCTCCTCGTTTAGCTGTAGACGGTCGGCAGACGGTCCGCCGAAGACCATTGCCCCCAGACGACTGTTTGCGATAGGCAAAGCCTCAGTCCACATTGCTGCCGGCTTGTCGTACCACAGCACGTGACTGTTGCCGCGTGTGTTGTTGGCTGCCGTCATCGTGGTGCTTGTTGCTGCAATGGCAATCGCTGCAGCAGACAGAATAAAAATCTTTCTCATTTATAGGTATATCTAATTTTCTTTTTTTATAATATAATGACGCACCGATGACCGTATTGTACCTTATATATAATATAGAGTGTGTTTTTAATGAGAAATATTTACAAGAAAAAACTTGGAAGAATGTAATAAAAAGCGTAATTTTGTATTCAAATATCTATCAAGCTAAAAATATCACATATAAATAACCAAAAAACAAATCAACACTTATGAAAAAGTATTTAGCAGAAATGGTAGGAACGTTTGTATTGACGTTTCTTGGTTGCGGCGCTGCCGTAAGCCTTAATTGTGGAGTAGACACAGCATCGGTAGTAGGCACGGCACTTGCCTTCGGAATCTCGGTAATCGCCATGGCGTATACCATCGGCGGCATTTCCGGTTGCCACATCAATCCGGCAATAACGCTCGGTGTTTTCCTCAGTGGAAGAATGAGCGGTAAGGACTGTGGTATGTATATGATATTCCAGACCATCGGCGGACTGATTGCCGCTGCCCTTCTTGCCCTCCTTGTCAGCACAGACCCGTCGCTTGTTCAGGGCACGGCAACAGGAGCAAACGCCTGTGCATCAGATAATGTCGTGAACGGACTCCTTGCCGAGGTGCTCCTCACATTCATCTTCGTTCTCGTAGTGCTTGGTGCAACAAGCAAGACAAACGGAGCTACCAACAACTTTGCCGGACTTGCCATCGGCTTGGCTTTGATATTGATACATCTTGTAGGCATCCACTATACCGGAACGTCAGTAAACCCGGCACGTTCCATCGGACCGGCACTCTTCGAGGGCGGCAAGGCATTGTCGCAGTTGTGGGTATTCATCGTTGGTCCGTTTGTTGGCGGAGCCTTGGCTGCCGGCTGCTGGAAGATGATAGCTCCAGAGGAGAAATAAATGATGCCTTTTGATTTGAAAAGAAGCCTCTTTATTTTTAAATCAAAAAAATAAAAAATCCTTCACCGGTGTTGTAACTGCTTGACAGTAAGCAATAACCGGTGAAGGAATTTTGTTCTATCCCATTTTTATATAAAAGGCATTAATGATAATTTAAATCTTTCCCTGTTCCCCAAGATAGCTGTCTTTGAAACCGAGGAAATAGAGTACACCGTCGAGGCCGATAGTGTTGATACTCTGCTTTGCGTTAGCCACCACACGCGGTTTTGCGTGGAAGGCAATGCCCAGACCCGCCTCGCTGAGCATAGGCAAGTCGTTGGCACCGTCGCCCACGGCGATAGTCTGTGCCAGATTCACCTTCTCCACCTGGGCGATGAGCTTGAGCAGCTCTGCCTTGCGGTGACCGTCTACAATCTCGCCTACGAAACGTCCCGTTAGCTTTCCGTCCTCGCCAATCTCCAGTTCGTTGGCATAAACATAGTCTATGCCGTATTTGCGCTGCAAGTGCTCGCCGAAATAGGTGAACCCACCGCTGAGGATAGCAATCTTGTATCCGCAATGCTTCAATACAAACATCAGTCGGTCAACACCCTCCGTGATAGGCAGATGCTGGGCGATATCCTCCATCACACTGGCGTCGAGCCCCTTGAGCAGAGCCACGCGACGGGTGAAACTCTCCTTGAAGTCAATCTCTCCTCGCATTGCGCTCTCGGTGATAGCCTTAACCTGGTCGCCCACGCCGGCACGCTCCGCCAGTTCGTCGATACACTCCGTCTGGATGAGCGTAGAGTCCATATCGAAACATATAAGCCGGCGCATGCGGCGGTACATATCGTCGCGCTGGAACGAGAAGTCAATCTCCATCTCCGACGAGATATGCATCAGTTCCTCCTGCATGGCAGCGCGGTTTTCGGGGTTGCCTCTCAGCGAGAACTGTATGCATGCCTTTCCTTTTGGCGACGGGTGCATGATGCTCATTCGTCCGGTGAGACGCAGGATGGAGTCGATGTTCAGTCCCTGTTTCGTGATAACCTCGGTAGCCGCCTCAATCTGCTTTGCCGACAGCGAGCGCCCCATGATGGTAAGGATATATCTGTTTTTACCCTGACGGTTCACCCAGTTCTCGTATTCCTCGTCGGTAATGGGCGAGAAGCCGATGTTCACTCCCAGTTCGGTAGCCTTAAACAGCAGTTCCTTCATCACTTGTCCCGACACGTCGCTGTTTATGCGGATAAGTATGCCGAGCGACAGGGTGGCGTGGATATCAGCCTGTCCGATGTCGAGAATCTTGGCATCCTTAGAGGCAAGAATTTTCATGAACGAAACGGTAAGTCCCGGGCGGTCCTGTCCTGTTATGCGGATAAGGATCTGTTCTTCTTTAGCGTCGATAGTTTCCATAATGTTTTCTGAATTCTGATTTTCTGAATAGTTATAACCACTGCTACATTAATAATATCGCTGCAAATTTACAACAAATATTCTTTACGTTGCATACAAACAGTAATGAAAATATACAAAATATCGTTATTGCTTGATATAAATCTGTAACTACATAATGACAGATAGTCACGAGTATCTCTGTGGCTACGGGTCAAGCGACCCGTATTTGTGTCTTCTCTCTCCTGTATTTGGAGTAATGATACTCATTATAGAAAGTATTCAAGTCTTATTTGTCCTATCCCGAAGGAGCGGATTAGCCTAACGGAGGTGTTTTAACTACCGTTACAAACAC
>DBKQ01000021.1:1974-2094 GCA_002298545.1 Prevotella sp. UBA746 | reverse complement strand
TAAAATTCCTTCACCATAAATAGTTTATTGTCAACGTTTTACGACGGCGGTGAAGGATTTTTAAAAATTACTATTTTTGTTCTTCGTCAATTTAGGTGTTGCTAATAGATAAAATACAAA
>DBKQ01000021.1:1443-1795 GCA_002298545.1 Prevotella sp. UBA746 | reverse complement strand
ATTTGGGGATTTTTCTGCTTTTAATCTAAAAACATTTTGGGATTTGGTGTAAATGTTGTAAATTTGACCCAATAAATATATAAAATTATGGGAAAAGTTTTTAAACGCAAGCTTTACGATAAAATGCTTAATTGGAAGCAGACCAGAGACGGTTCTACTGCACTTCTTATAAAGGGTGCTCGCCGTGTTGGTAAATCCACTATAGCTGAAGAATTTGCAAGAAATGAATATAAAAGCTATATACTTGTCGACTTTGCTGATGCTTCAACAGCCCTATGGGAAGCTATTGACAATATTTCGGACCGCAATCATTTCTTTATGCAACTTCAGTTTATATATGGTGTAAGGCTAT
>DBKQ01000021.1:0-1260 GCA_002298545.1 Prevotella sp. UBA746 | reverse complement strand
TATGAGGAGTTTCGTTGGGCATTGGATGACAATGTTACAATTGACATGCTTAGAGAATGTTTCGAAAGCAAATGTGCTTTAGGTGATGACACTGTGAGGAAGTTACTTCGTGACTTTAGGTTGTATATGTTAGTTGGTGGCATGCCACAAGCTGTTAATACTTATTTGGAGACTAATAACTTGACCGATGTAGATAACAAGAAAAGGGAAATATTGGAAGTATATATAGATGATTTTTTGAAGATAGACCCTTCTGGAAAAATATCTAAGATGTTCAGTGCAATACCAGCCCAACTTAGTAAAAATGCTAGCCGATATCAACAGACGAGTATTTTAGGGAAAAATGAATCCTCGAAAATGATAGCTGAGTTCCTGCGCGATATGGAAGATAGTCTTACTGTAAATTTCGCACACCACTCAGACAATCCCAGCGTGGGGCTTCCTGCACATACGGACTACGGCCGGTATAAAATGTTTATGGGGGATACAGGACTCTTTGTAACATTGGCATTTTGGGATAAGGATGTGACAGAGAATGTCATCTATCAGAAACTTCTTAGCGACAAATTGTCCGCAGATTTAGGCTATGTATACGAGAATGTGGTAGCCCAAATGCTTGTAGCAGCAGGCAACAGACTTTTCTATCACACATGGCGTTCCAAAACATCGAACCATAATTATGAAGTTGATTTTTTGTTGTCTCGTGGAAGCAAATTGTGGCCTCTTGAGGTGAAATCTTCAGGTTATCAGGCACACAAATCATTGGATGAGTTCTGCTCAAAATATTCGGAGCATATAAGTAACAGATACTTAATATATACTAAGGATTTTAGAAAGGACAAAGAAACAATACTTCTGCCTGTTTTCATGACTATGTTCTTATGAAAAGATTTTGTGTGAAATGTAAGTGTTATGATTATTTACTAAAATAGCCGCAAACTTCAATTTGCGGCTATTGTGCTGATTAGGTGGAGCTGGAGGGATTCGAACCCTCGTCCAAACAGGGAAACCATACGCTTTCTACATGCTTATTCCAGCCTTCGGCTTTCGAGCTGCGGCAAGACCTGGACCACCAACCGCAACCTTATCCCCTAAAATTTCACCACGGCGGCGGGGCACACCATAGCTATTTCCGAGTTAGCCGCACCGCTTTACCAAAGAGCTTCGGAAAAAGAGCCTTTGAGCGATGTCTCGTTCCATCACCTGGTGACGGAATAAAGCCAGTAACCTACTGTACTTCAGTTAGGCAGCGAGAGCGTA
>DBKQ01000072.1 GCA_002298545.1 Prevotella sp. UBA746 | reverse complement strand
AGAACGTATCTTGCATGTCGCGAGCCGGATGGTCGGCAGCAAAGTTCATCTTTGTAAACACATGCAAGTCGTCCTCCACTTCCGGTCCGTCAGCAAGCGTAAATCCCATTCTCGAGAAGATATCGATAATCTCGTTCTTCACGATAGTTAGCGGATGACGGGTGCCGAGTTCTATAGGATAAGCAGTCCTCGTCAAGTCCATCCCTTGCGAACTGTCCTCTTTAGTTTCAATAGCATCACGCAGGGCGTTCAGCCTCTCGAGAGCAGTCTGCTTCAGTTCATTTATCTTCATACCCACCTCTTTTTTCTGCTCGGCAGGCACAGTTCTAAAGTCAGCCATTACGGCATTAATCTCACCCTTCTTGCTGAGATACTTCAGGCGCAGAGCCTCAATCTCCTCAGCATTGGATGCTGTCATAGTCTTCACCTCATTCAGGAGGCTTTCAATCTTTTCAAGTATCATATCTTAAATTCGATTTTTCCTTTTTTTAATATAAGAATGCAGTAATCTGCCACTGCCTCGAACAATGAAAAAAATCTATCGTCCAACGACATATAGCCAATTCGGGAGCAAAATTACTTTATTTTTTCGAATTTCGTGCATAATACTCTATTTTTCTTGACTTTACCACCTCTTTAATTTATCCGTATCAATGTCGCCGCTGCCTTTTACGAGCTTCTTCAAGCTCTTCACTCGCCCTTTCAGTTCCACGTCGCCACTGCCGTAAACGGCACATGACACATGACCGCTTCGTGTGAATCCAATCTTCACATCGCCGCTACCCTTCACGCTGATGTCAGCCCTGCGCTGTGCCACGAGATTCTTAATTTCCACGTCGCCGCTGCCAAAGACCTGCACGGAAGCATTGTCGCAAATCACATTTCTCATCTCCACGTCGCCACTTCCCTTCACAACGACATACAGATTGTCGGTGTCCACCTTGCCATCAGCGTCAAAGTCGGCACTTCCGGTAATGCTCACCGCCGTCAAGTCGGGCGCACTGACATACACCTTCACCTCGTCGCCGCCACTGAAGAAATGCCATCCGCCATGACCTGAAGCCTCTGACACATACAGGGTCTTTCCGTCTGACGATACTTTAACGCGCTCCACGTCCTCGCGTTTCCCCACAATCTTCACCTGTGGCCGTCCGCCACGGGTCTGCCGGAACACTACATCCGTGGAACCTTTTATCTCTATGCGTGAGAAATACTTAACATTCACCTCTCGACTTGCACTCTTCACTCCGAAAGCATTCATTACCGGAGCTTCAACTCCCGTGTTTGCACTTGTCACTCCTGTTCCGCAAGAGAGAACCGCCGCCACGGCAACAGCAAAATTACATATCATATTCATACGCTTTTACTTTTTAGTTCTTTATTATTTAGACGAGCGAAAGGATAGAAAAGTTGCATTTAAAAACAAAAAAAAGTTTTTTTTAATTTTACCCTCACACCCTCACACATAGCCCTCAAAGCCCCTGTTTATCGGCATTCTGATGGTGAGGGTAAGTGTGAGGGGTGTGAGAGTAAAGGTGTGAGGGCAAGGGGCAAAAATGATTATAAATCAAATAGATTTCCAGTTGCCACGGAATATGATACCTTGCAGTGGTTACATATATCAGTAATCGAAGCACCACTTCCGCTCAAAGAATAGAATACGCTCTCGCCTACAAGTACATATTCCCACGTGCGCTCCATTCTATACTCAGGTCTCAAGGCATTCACCTTTTTTATCCATTCAATGGTAGCCACCTGCTTCTGGCGCACATTTTGGTCGTCCACCTTATCGTCACCCTTTGTCTCTATCAGATATATTTTATCTGCAGTAGCCACTATGAAGTCTGGATGATAAGTAGCCATCAAACCGTCTTTTCTTACATAGAAAATAATGGCAAAAGAATGTCCTGTTTCATTAATTTTCAAGAATCGTTCCACTTCTGCATCCCTGTCCAAGAACTCGATAAAAGTTTTTTCCAGTCCGCCGCCATGCGACGGATAGCCTAACCGCGGATAAATACACTTGCTCACCTCCACCGAATAAGCCTCTCTCATTTTTATCGCCCGCAAGGTAGAGAATGGAGTCAGCGAAACCTCGGCATCTATTGTAGTAAGCCGATTCTGCATCTTGTATATAGCAACGGCAAACTGCTCCACGATATGCTTTGTAACGATGCCGTCCTTAGCAAGAAGTATCTTCCAGTCGCTGCCGTTGAAAGGACTGAACGGCTGTGAAAACAAGCGGGTTCGTATATACCAATCCATCACCTGCACAGTCTGCGCCTCATTGATTTGAATATTAGGGAAGCCCTGACGGCGACAGTTTTCGAAGCGCAAGGTAACGACCCTCAACAATTTCTGGAGATACTCATTATAGCCCTTGGCATCAAAGAGACTGGCAGTTACCTTATATTTACCGAATGTAGTTTTGGTGAGAGACTCCTGCGAAACAAAAGTTTCTCCCTCTTTTGCCAGGAATTTGCGCAGCAAAGCCAGAGGATACATCGAGAACGGATGCAAATCGTTCAAGTCAATCTCAGCATCTTCAAGCTCCTCCATAGAGTCGTGAAGGATTACCGGCCACTGGAAATCATAATTCTCATAATCTTCCCTAAGTCCTACAGTTATAATGTCGCCCATGGCTCCACCAGTGCCTACATCACCGTCGTCCACTGCCACTAAGCCTTGCTCCTGTAACTCGTCATAGAATTTGATAAACGCCGGGTGTTCCACGATAGACAATGTATCGATGTATGTTCTTGGCGGTTTGTGGTATTTCAATACTCTCAACCTGTCTTCTCGCTTTATATCGATATAATCAGGCTCCCTCCACATCAGGCGCAAGCCCCTGCCCACCAGCTGTTCAAGAAGGATAGGAGCCTGCGACGAGCGGAGCGGCACGAGCACACAGATATTGTTTACATCGAAACCCTCACGGAGCATCAACACCGAGATTACCACCTTCGGACTTTTATAATGGTCTATATCAAAGAGTTTTGCCTTTATTTTCTGCCATTCATCATCCTTCACTTCTCCCTGTTTGTTGCTGTCGATGGTTACGATATCGTCATCTCCCAGTCCTTCTGTTTTCAGGAACTCTTCTACAAACGGTGATACCGTTGTGTCTTGACATACGATGAGCATTTTGGGATTTTTATTTGGATCCGTCTGCACAAACTCCTCTTCCAGCCGCTGCAGCTTTGTCAGTCCGGCACGCAGCATCATACGCTGTCCCTCGCTCAGTCCGATGACCTTTCCCTCTTCATCTCTTTCGGCATTATAGTCAAGGTTCTCCAGTTCGGTAAGTTCCTGCCGGCGATCGAGCAGGAGGAGCTTTACGAGTCCCTGCTTCATTGCCTTCGGCAAATCGAAATCCACGATTATATGCGGGAAGAAGATTTTCTGTTGTCTTTCGCCCGTACCTTTCGTATCAAAAGGCGTGGCAGAGAAATCCACTTGCATAAAGCGTTTCCCTTTTGTAGCACTGATGGCATTCAAGCCTCGCTGCCATTCCACTTCCTCCGTTTCTCCGTTTCGCTTTATCTCATGAATATGGTGAGCCTCATCGTTGATTACCATCAAATCTTTCAGACCTGCGAGATATTCCAGTTCGCTGCCTCCGAGCGCACGGCGGTCGAGCACTCCCAAGTCATTGCCAGCCGACTTGCCAGGGCGAACGGGCAAGAGATCGCCCACTATCTCTTGTGGCGTAACGGTGTTTGAATCATCAGCATCTTCGTCTCCACCGTCTGTTTCCTCCATCTGGTTTTCAAAGAGATGCCAGTTTGTCAAGGCTATCAAGCCGTCGCCGGTAGTCTTTCTGCCTATGCCGTTCTCCTTGGTCACTACATTGTTCTGTATGAAAGAGAACACTTCGTCGCGGTAACGTTCCGGTATGAACACCTCCTGGTTCATGTAATAGTCGTTGGTCTGCGGGTCGCGATACTCCTCGTCTCTCTTCTTTCTTCCGCAAAAGGCATCAAGCAAGCGGTCGTAGACTATCAAGCCCGGCGCCACTATCAGGAACTTCTGCGTGAACCGTCCCGACTCCACTTCTTCATGGCGTGCATTGAGCATCTGCCAAATCAGAAGGGCATGCATCACCCACGTCTTGCCGGTGCCCGTAGCCATCTTCACGGCATACTTAGGAAACTGGTATTTCTGCTTTGCGAGTTGCGCCAGGTCTGCCCTGTCCATCAGTTCCGGAATTACTTTCTCGTAGGCATCGAGCACATTGGTTTCGCCCAACACCTCGTGGAGATAGACGATATTGAGGATAACCTGCCGCTGTCCTTCATGGAAGTTTCTCATTCTCTGAGCGCAGAAGCCATCGCCAAACCAATAGTTCAGCAATGCTGCGGTTGTTGGCGTAACCTTTTGCAGCATTTCTCCGCTCTCCCAAGCTGCATTCACCATATCTGTGAGTCGGCTTGCCAGCTCTAATGATATATTGTTTGAGTTTATTGCCATAGTAAAATATTCATGTTTCAAATTTTGTTCTTCCCCTCCCCCGCCTCCCCCTACGGGGGCGGAGCAGTTACCAAATAACGAAATGTTAGCTGATATATAATAACTAAATATTAGCTACACTTTTAGTTCCCATAATTAGCTACACTTACCTTATAAGGGTAACTGCTTCTCCCCTGGAAGGGGAGACGGGAGAGGGGAAGTAAATAAATCAGAACGTTCAGTTAAAATATATTCATATATGTATATTAAATAGGTGTATCAGAGCTTCAACACTCCACACTCACCACTACTTGACTTTCGAATCCGAACACATCCACTGCCTTGACGCAGACTTTCCTTTCTGTCTTATGCGGCATGGTGATGCGTGTGGAATAGATGCAATGCAAGGGGTCGCTGTCGTTGTCTACATTCTCCCGATAGTCTTGCCATGTGCTGCGAAAGGTCTCGCCGTCATAATCAGGATCGATGCTCCAGTATTCGATGAGCGACAACGGGTCTTGCTCCATAACTTGCTGGAGCTTCGCCTTGTCCTTGTCGTCAAGAGGAATATTGTCGGGCGACAGCAATACGTAGTTGTTTAGGCTGATATTGAGTTCGTCCTCGCCATTGCCGTTAGTGGTTACTTCCACCGGATTCAACACGAGATACTGCAGGGAGGAGAAGCGCACGGTCTTGTCGGCAATGAGCTTCTTGAAACCTTTCTTCGACAGTTTGTCGAGCAAGTCGGGCGGGATTACCAGCACCTCAACATTGCTGTTCTTATATTTTTCTATGGCTTGGGAGATGTCGAAGGCGAAGTTCCAGCCGAGCACAATTACTTTATCCCAGTCGCCTCCCAACAAGGATGCCTTTGCCTCTACAGCACGTCGCACGGTGGCGGCGGTGGTAAGGCGGTTCGGACTGTCTACCATAACCAAAGTTCGTGTACCCTTTACGAATCCGAAGTTGCGGTCGCTTACCTGTTCTGGCGAGAATGGCAAGGCACCGAACAAGCCCAAGACGACTTGCGACAAGTCGCCCACTCTTCTTAGCTTCTTGTTGTTATGGAATGCCTCCTTCTGATAGTCGCCGATGCTCTGATAGAGAAACGGTTTTACTTCCTGGTCAATGAATCGTTTGCGCATGACCAAGGATGCCGGTTTGCCGATGTCGCAGGTTATCCAGCGTCTGCCCAATCGCTCGGCTACGGCGGCGGTGGTACCGCTGCCGCCAAAGAAATCACAAACAAGGTCGCCGGCATTGGAAGAGGCTTTGATGATGCGCTCGAGAAGGGCTTCGGGCTTTTGGGTGGCGTAATTAACTAACTCTTTTGCTTGTCCTGCAATTAAATTTATATCAGTCCATATAGATTGTATCGGCTTTCCTGGCATTTCATCCAAATATACTTTTTTTTTAGGAAAACCAGAAGAAGTATAATAAAGAAGACCTTGTTCGTCTAATTTCTTCATATTCTCATACGAATACCTCCATGCTCGATAATGACCATTCCAATTATAGTAAACTCCACGTCCACCAGGTCCTAATGTGTTTTCAACTTTATACTTTCTACCATCTCCATCATCCATTGAATACATTTTAAGATACTTTTCATCATATGGTGTATATTGAGTATTCCATTTTTTATTATATGCATTTTTCATATAATAATATATCGTATCATGAATATTACCATACTTATCCGTATCATTATGAGCATATACTCTTTGCCATATAATTTCATTTCTAAAATTCTCCTTTCCAAAAATATCATCAAGCATTACCTTCATATAAGCTCCAATATGCCAATCAATATGAACATAAATACTTCCACGTTCAGAAAGTAACTCTTTCATTAAAACAAGTCTCGGATAAATCATCTTCAAATAAGAAATAGTCCCTTCTTCCCAAGTATCAGCATACGCAAATTGCTCAACCACGGTTGGCTTCTGCTGAATATCTATACCCGGCAAAGTAACTTTCGTTCTATAATCCGCCTTCGAGTCAAACGGCGGGTCAATATAAATAAGGTCAACCTTACCTCTAAGTGAAGGCAAGCCCGTTTGCGGGTCACCGGCAAGCAAGGCTTGCATAGTCAAGAGATTGTCGCCATAAATAAGTCGGTTCATCCATGTGCCGCCATCCAAGGCAGCATTGAACTCATTAGGAATATTAGGAACCTGTCCGCGGAAGAACCCGGAGACATCCTTACGAGGCAACACCAATTCATTGGTCTGCAAACCGATACGTGTACCACTGCTCAGTCGCTCGATTATGCGCTGAGCCTCTTGCCTACCCTCGCTCGCAATACGGGGTAGCTCTTCTATCAAAGATTTTGCCATAGCATTAAAGCTTTAAGAATATAGTTTTAATGCGCAAGCGTGTTATTCTTAAAAACGAAGATTCCACCAAATACCATAATAAAAAAACGCAGACATTTCAACTTGTCCACGTTCAGAGGTACTTGGCGGAAACCCATGCATACAGACAAGCTGAATGCCCACGCTATCGCAGGCATTCACTTGTTTATTCTGTACACATTCTTTCCACCGCCAAGTTTTCTGAACGTTTTTCGAATAAACAGCAAACGCTATTATTTTCCACAAAAACGGACATCATCGCCCACTGGCAACTCCATCCGTGTGCAAAGATAATGCAAATGAATGAAAAAACCAAAACTTATTTTCATGACAACAGAAACAAATTCAACCTGTATGGTTGGAAATCGTAGTAGGTGCGGTGTCTCACCGCACAATGACCTGCATTTACTCACTATAAAAAGTCATAATGTTCTTGCTACTGTGCGGTGAGA
>DBKQ01000014.1 GCA_002298545.1 Prevotella sp. UBA746 | reverse complement strand
TGGCGGCGGTTATATCTACTGCTGTGACTTTTATGTTGCTTGTACTTTATCATAACAGAAAACTTCGCACGGCTCACAAATTGCTTATCGTAAAGAACGAAGAACTGATACGACAGGCTAAGGAGAATAAAATCCTAAGGGAGAAAAACAAAACGAGAGATGATGGTGATAAAGACAGTGTATTGATGGCTGACAGAGACAATGATTCGAATATCCTTACTGATGAGAAACGCAATGAACTCATAAAGGCTATTCTTGCGGTAATGGATAATATCGAGACAATTTCGAATCCGGAATTTAACCTTAATTCGCTTTCAAAAATGGTAGGCTCTAATTCTAAGTATGTTTCTCTTGCCATTAGGGATACGTATCAGAAGAATTTCAAAACTTTCCTTAATGAATACAGGATTAGAGAAGCAAGTATCCGTCTTACAGACAAGGAAAACTATGGTTTGCTTACGATTTCTGCAATTGGCGAGAGTGTTGGCTTTACTTCTACTAATGGTTTTATTATTGCTTTCAAGAAAATTGTAGGCATGACGCCTTCTGTTTACAAGCGTTTGAAAGAGGAAGAGTAACGGAGAGGATACCCCTTCGTGTCCTCTCCGCAGTTACTATGAAAAGTATTCTTTTGGCTTTTTGTATATTTTGTATATTGTAATTCCAACAATGACAACTTCCGTTTATTGGCTTACTTCCCTTGTTGCGTCAATCTTCAGGAATATGAACAATAGGATGGTGAACCCCCATAGTGAGGAACCGCCATAGCTGAAGAAAGGCAGCGGAATTCCGATAACAGGTGTCAAGCCTAACACCATGCCCACATTTATGAATACATGGAACAGGAATATACTTAGCACGCAATAGCCGTATACTCTGCCGAAACGGAACGGTTGGCGTTCTGCCATCTTTATCAGTCGGAATATCAATGCAAGAAACAACAGCAATACTCCTGCCGAACCGAGGAAGCCTTCCTCTTCACCTACGGTACAGAAGATGAAGTCGGTATCCTGTTCCGGAACGAATTTCAGCTTCGTCTGTGTTCCGTTCAGAAAGCCTTTGCCGCGCAGTCCGCCGGAGCCGATGGCTATCTCGCTCTGGTGAACGTTGTATCCGGCACCCTTCAAGTCTTCATCAAGTCCAAGAAGAACGTTGATTCTTACTCGCTGATGGGGTTGCATCACGTCGTTGAGCACATAGCTTGCTGAATAGAAGAATGCCACGGAACCTATTGTGAATATCAATATCAGAAAATAGTTCCTCATTCGGGTATACAGTGCCTGATAGAGCAGGAAGCCTATGAGTATCACTGTTACTGCCATCTGCACATATATGATGTTGAACGGGATGACAAATTTTGCAACGAGTATGGCTAATACCGTGACGAGAATCGAATAGCCTGCTATCTGCCACGACTGATGCTTGTCCTTGCAATATATTCTGACCATTCCGGCAGTGAATATCTGTACCAGGAGCAGAACGACAAATGGCCCTACCGGTGTTGGTGTCGGCGTTATGTATGTTTCGCCAAAGCGTATGCCGACGACAAAATATACCACCATTGCCACTCCTGTGAACAATATGCTGCCTGGCATTCCCTCACGGTAGAACATGAGGAAGAACGACAGGTAGACAAGGGCTGAACCTGTCTCTTTCTGTGCCACGATAAAGAGCATCGGGAGCATTACTACGGCGCATGCTGCTGCAAAGTCCTTCCACCTATGGATGTCGTAACCGTATGTGCTCATCAGTTTTGCCACGGCAAGGGCTGTGGCGAACTTTGCAAACTCTGCCGGCTGCAGTCGCAGCGGTCCCAATACCAGCCATGAGCGCGAGCCTTTTATCTCGTGGGGGTTAAAGATGGTGGCGAACAGCAACAGCAACAATGCTGCATAGATTACGTAGGCAAACGTGTCGTAGAACTTGTTGTCGAGCATGAGCAACACGAATCCCAGGGCTATTGATGTTCCCATCCATACAATCTGCATGCCTGAGCGTGCGCTGAGGCTGAAAATGTCGTTGTCGCCGTAAGTGTAGCTCGCACCGCATACGCTTATCCATCCGAAGATAAGCAGTGCGATGTAAATGCCAATTGTCCACCAGTCGAGCGATTTCAGTATGCTTGGCTGTTTATCTGTCACTTGTGCCATATGAAATATGTCTATGCTGGAACTCTGCTGCCATCTTTTCTGATGCCGGCGAGAGTTTCCCGTTAATATACTGTTCCATCATCAGTCCTCCGATAGGCACTCCGTAGTCGGCGCCCCATCCGCCGTTTTCCACGTATACGGCGATTGCTATCTTTGGGTTGTTCATTGGAGCGAAGCCCATGAATACAGAGTGGTCGTGCCCGCGGTTCTGTGCCGTTCCCGTCTTTCCGCAAGGTTCGAAATTATATCTCGAGAGCATCTTGCACGTTCCGTCGAGTGCTGACTTGCGCATTCCGGCAACGATATAGTCGTATGACCTGCGGTTTGCTTTGGTATAGTGTCTCTCTCTGAATTCCGGTTTCAGATATTCTCCCTTCACGTTCTTTACAACGTGAGGTGTGTAGTAATAGCCGCGGTTTGCTATTGTCGCACCGAGATTGGCTATCTGTAGCGGCGTGAGGTTCACCTCGCCCTGTCCGATGGAGATACTGATTATCGTCAGTCCGTTCCATGAGCCCTTGTATGCCTTGTCGTAGAATTGCGCATTCGGTATCAGTCCGCGCTTTTCTCCCGGCAGGTCTATTCCGAGCTTGTAGCCGAATCCCATACTTACCATGTAGTCTCGCCAGGTGTTCATGGCGTCTTGTACAGTTTTGTATTTCCGCCTGTTTCCCATCATGTAATACAGTCCCCAGCAGAAGAAACCGTTGCAGGAGGTACCTATCGCCGGAACGATGCTTAGTGGCGACGGATGGCCGTGGCAACCAACGTGGAGTCCGTGGTATGAGAATCCGTGATGACACGGGAATGCTGTCGACGGGGTTATTATTCCCTCCGAGAGGAAGGTGAGGCCTTGCGAGGTCTTGAATGTCGATCCTGGCGGATACTGTCCCATGATGGAGCGGTTGAGCAGCGGTCGGTGTGGGTCGCGCATCAGGTAGCGGTGCATCTTGCCTCTCAGTCGCCCGGTCATCAGTCGTGGGTCGTAGCTTGGCGACGACACCATGGCGAGTACCTCGCCGGTAGACGGTTCTATTGCTACGATACTTCCTATCTTGCCTTGCATGAGTCGCTCGCCGAGAGCCTGAAGGTTTAGGTCGATACCGAGTGTGAGATCCTTGCCGGCTACAGGTCTCGTGTCGAGTTTTCCGTTCTGATAGCTTCCCTGTATCCTGCCGTGGGCATCGCGCAACAGAATGTGTACTCCTTTCTTTCCCCTCAGTTCTTTCTCGTAGTATTTTTCAAGTCCGAGCTTGCCGATGTAATCGCCTGGCTGATAATAGTCGTCCTCCTCGATATCGGCATCGTTCACCTCTCCCACATCGCCCAGCATGTGGGCGGCATACGGGTAGATATACTGGCGGATGCTTCTCTTTTGTATGTAGAAACCGGGGAACCGGTAGATCTTTTCCTGGAAGATACTGAATTCGTCGGTCGTTACCTGACTCATGAAGAGCTGTTGCGTGAAACGCGAGTATCCTGGATTTTTCGAACGGTCTTTAATGTCGTCCATCCTTTTTATGAAATACTCTTTCGTTATGCCGAGTGTCTGGCAGAAGGCAGTGGTGTCGAGTCTGCCTCTTTCTTCGTTCATAACAACCATTATGTCGTAGGCATGTTGGTTGAAGACGAGCAGTTTGCCGTGGCGGTCGGTTATCGCTCCTCTTGCCGGAAACTCTATCTTCTTGAGAAAGGCATTACTGTCGGCATTCTTCTTGTAGTCCTCACTCATTATCTGTAGCGTGAATAGGCGGATAATGTATATCACGATAATCGTGAGTGCAGCTCCGCCTATGACATATTGCCTGTTTTCAAGTCCGAAATCTTTGCTCATTCTATCTCCTCCTTACGTTTTCCAGCACCATAACGAACACTGTGGTTATCAGTGTGCTGCCGATGATGTTCGACAGCCATTGCAGCCAGTTGAAGAAGTTGAATGCCTCGAGGGTAAAGAATACGAGACAGAACACGAACACGCATATCAGTGTGTAGGATATGTATTTTCCTGGTCCGATGGTGCGGAACGTTGGCTTTATCTCGTCTTTGTTGTCATGGGCGATGAACATATTGAGCACGTATGGCTGAATCAGTGCCACGAGCGTAAGGGATGCTGCTGCAAGTCCGGCTGTGTTTGAGAATATGTCGACACACAGACCGAGGCAGAATCCCCATACGAGCAGTGCCCATTGCGGATAGTATCTCTTGAACCGCAGTATGAAGTATACATACAGCAGCGGGGTGGCACATCCAAAAAGGTGGATGTGGTTTAGCACGAGTATCTGTGCCAGAACTAATATTATGAAAAGGAATAAATTCCTGAAGATGTCTATACTCATAGATGTTTTCCTTTATATATTATATATAGGTATGAGTCCTTATTTGTTGTCTTGTCTCGGGCGGAGCGAGTCTTGCGCCGCTTTTAGGAGCAGTGCCTTGTCCTTCAGCGTTGAGTTGTCGATTACACAAACATGGCGCAGATTGCCGAAGTCTGTGGCAAGTCTTATCTGAACCCTGTACGACAGTCCGTCGGCAGAATTGAATACATGCAGAATCTTTCCCACCATGATGCCGGCAGGGAAGATGGATGAATAGCCGTTGGTCACGACATAGTCGCCGAGGGCGAACCGTGCATGTCGTGGCACATCGTCGATATAGGCAATGTCCGACGGTTTGTTTTTCCAGTGTAGAAATCCGAAATATCCTCTCTTACGTATTGTAACACTGATATTGGAGTTTACATTGATTACGGGAATGACGATTGCATAGTGGTCGGACGCCATGTAAACCACTCCTACGACGCCTGTACCACAGGCTACACCCATGTCTTCTCTCACTCCGTCGGCATGTCCCTTGTCGATAGTTATTAGGTTGTCTTCCTTGTCTGTTGAGTTTGAGATGACTTTGGCTGGGATGAGTTTTATTCCGGCGAGGGCATTCTTTTGGCTTTGTTCCAGAAAAAGAGAGTCGCCGTTGTTTTTTGCTATGTATTGTGATAGGCTGCGCACTTGCTGTTCCAGCATAAGATTACGCTCGCTGAGCCGCTTGTTGTTTTGCGACATGTTGAAGAATGTCGTTACGGCAGAATTGTATTCGTATATCTTTCCTGCCACGGCGTTTGCCGAGGAGAAAAAAACGCTACCCTGAAAGCTGTTGAAGCGAAAAAGCAGTACGAAACTTATCACCTCAAGCAGTATGAATACAAACCAATGGTTGTTTTTTGCCAGAAAGGCTAATAGATTGCGCATCGTTGTAATAGTAAAAAAAAGTAGAAAAGCAAGAACGCAAAAAGGTAAAAAAAGCAAATTGGTAATCGGGGCTTACGCCGTACTCTTTTACTTTTTTACCTTTTTACTCTCTTACTTTTATGTTATCTCATTAGGAATGAGAACCGGTCCACATTCTTCAGTGCTATGCCGGCACCCTTTGCCACGCTGTGCAACGGATCCTCTGCAATATGGAACGGTATGCTGATCTTGTCTGTCAATCGCTTGTCGAGTCCGCGCAGCAATGCGCCACCG
>DBKQ01000066.1:9940-10199 GCA_002298545.1 Prevotella sp. UBA746 | reverse complement strand
CACACGGATCTCACAGATCTCACGGATTTTATCCACCTTGTCGTAGCGAAGCTAACAACAAAATCTGTGTTAATCTGTATGCAAGGAATCAGTTTAATCAGTCTAATCCGTATTCAAAAATAAGCGGCATCGGGGGTTTTGTCGGTTTTCGTCTAAAAAAGCACCAAAGGAGGAACTTCTGATAATATATACTATCGGAAGGATATATTATTGAAGTTTCTGATTTATTTTTCCCCTCCCCGCCTCCCCTTGTCAGGGG
>DBKQ01000066.1:2696-9897 GCA_002298545.1 Prevotella sp. UBA746 | reverse complement strand
ACTGAGATATTTACTTGTAAATTTAGTAATGCTACAGATTTAGTAATGACAAATATGTAATGTTATGGCAGTTACCCAAATATGTAGTTAGATTTTGTTTGCAACAAAATGGGGAACAGATTGAAACTTGAATAAATAATTACCATTCTATTCGTTTAACCGTTTTTTTACATTATCTTTGTACTCTTCAAAAAAAGAAATACAAAAAATGAAAGAGAACCTGACTTCAGATTGCTTTGGCACACAGAACTATAATTCCTTCAGTTCATGGATAAGAAAGAAATTCCCGTATCGAGTACAGAAGATTTCTATCGATGCCGGCTTCTCCTGTCCTAACCGCGACGGGAAAATCAGCAGCGGAGGATGCTCGTTCTGCGACAACCGTACTTTCAATCCATCTTACTGCAACAGAGAGAAGTCTGTTTCTGAACAAATAGAAGAAGGGAAGGATTTCTTTTCGAGGAAATACCCCGACATGAAATATCTTGCTTATTTCCAGGCTTTCAGCAACACCTACGGCAGTCTGGAAACTCTGAAAAGGAAGTATGAAGAGGCACTAAACTGTGATGACATCGTTGGACTCATCATCGGTACGCGCCCCGACTGTATTGACGAAAAGATTCTCGACTATCTTGAAAATCTTAACAATCAGACTTTCCTTACCGTGGAATATGGTATCGAGAGTACTGACGACAATACTCTTAGAAGAATAAATAGAGGTCATGATTTTTACTGTTCCCAAAAAGCTATCGAAGAAACAGCAAATAGGGGGATTACAACAGGAGGACATGTTATAATCGGACTGCCCGGCGAAGAAAAGGATGATATTATCCGCCAGGCTGAGGATATATCACGCACAAAACTTGATATTCTGAAAATACACCAACTACAGATTATCCGTGGCACTCGCCTTGCTGATGAATATGTGAAGAAACCATTCCATGTCTTCGACGTCGACGAATATATCTCTATCATCGGGGAATATATCCGCCATCTGCGCAAAGACATTATTATTGAGCGTTTCGTTTCGCAATCGCCAAAGGGGATGGCTATAGCCCCCAATTGGGGACTGAAAAATTATGAGTTTACAAATAAGCTTAACAATTACCTAAAGAAGAACAATATCTTCCAAGGCAGCGAACTTAATGCTATTTAAAGCATCTGTAGTCGTCGCTCTTTATAAATGAAGCGATATTAATATCTCGATGAGAACAGACATACTTGTCTATCACACTGACATAAGGGGTGGCAAAACATCTCTTTTCCAGAATTTTATTGCATAGCCACATTATCTTTCCTACATGAAGATCCTTCTCTCTCTGCGGACGCTTCTCGAAGTTCTTCATCGGATACAGACTCATGATATAAAAACACATGGCATCGGGAACGATATTTTCCCTGTTCATCGTTATCCTCTGAGCTACAGGATAATATTTCTTGTAAAGCGGATAATTCTCTCCGAGATATTTATCGATGGAAATGCCGATGGTGCCGTTGCCTATTATAATGCTCTGGTCGAGCGCACCTATCTGCATATATATCATCGGAACAGGAATATTGGGAACGATCTTTTTCAGATTGTCGAATGCCTTGTTGAACTCTAAATTGATGTCGTCGATATTGGCATATTTGGATTCGGCATCCGAAATCATCGTCTGTAACACGGAATCCTGGTAAAACGACAGAAACTTGTTGTTTATCTCCGGGTCGTCTACTTCTCCTATCTTCAGCATATTCTCTATTAGGGTTCGTGTCTCCATAGGATAATCTGTGTTCATCTGCTGAAGTGCCGAGAAATCACTTGTTGTAAGATACTGACTCTCGAGACGGTCGTAACGGCATACTTCCAACTTCTGCTGATCGCCTTCAACGATGTCAAACGGCTTTAGCTTGAACTCACATGACTGGAGCACAAGAATAGTTGATAATAATATGACTAAAACCTTCTTCATTACAAATAATTTCCCAATTAACGCCTGCAAAATTACTAATTTTTATTATAACATCAAAATATAAAGCTAAAAATATAAAATTTAGCTCATATTTTACGTGCTAAATGTTTAAAATTATATAACAAGTGTAATTATATTGCATAAATAAAGAAGTTTCTGCGTTCATCAGAGCTCCCTTTTATGTGTTCTTATCACAAACGGACGATATGTCATGCCACGGCTCGTCATTTTCAGTCCTTCGCCATCAAACTGTGTAATCTGTATTTCCGTTTCATCCTTGATGTAATCATATTCGTAGTTGTATGCCTTTACAACGAAGTAGGAGAAGTCGTCTGTCCTCTTACATATCTTGTACCACTGATATAGTTCGCTTCTCTCTATTAGATATGTATTCTTTATAACACAGATGTTATCATCGGCTACTATCTCCCATTCACGAAACGGAGTATCTACAAGTCCCGGAATATTCCGAATATAACACCACCCGCCTTCTTTCACCATACTTACAAAGCCTCGTTTGAAGGTGGTCGGCTCTGACTGGAAGATTTTATTGGTCACCGTATCTACCCATGCTCCTTTTTGATTGCGAAGCCAACGGACATACTCTATGCCTTTTTTCTCTACCCTACTCTCTTCCAACAATACTCTCGTGCTTGAACCTGCATCATAATGCACTGCCGCTTTTTCTATTTTCTTCCGTTCGAACTGTTCTTCCCGATTTCTTTCGACATACCGACGGATATATTTATCCAGAAACTCCTGCGACGGAACGGGAATTAACTGACTGCCGATATTTTCCTGCACGAAACTGTTTCCCATGTCGTCTGAATATATTTTCAGCTCGTTCTCTCCTTTATTATTATAATATACCTTGTCTGGTTCGTCCCAAGGTATAAGCCTGCGTTTCCAGTTCAGACCGGCTCCGACTTGAAGTTCTAAAGTCTTTACCGTAAGATAGGCTTTATCATCAATATACTTTGAGCGGATGCGCGGATAGAGTCTCTTGCCATCTTCCGTACTGAAGTCGATACCCATCAGTCTCACGCTCTGCGGTCTTTTCCTAAACCAAAGTCCGCTTCTTAAATCCATCCACTCTTTCTGTCCTACTTTCTTCCTGATGTAGCAGTATGCAAATCCGTCGTTGGTTATTTCTATTTTCCTGTATAGACAATCTAATATAATATTACCGCTATTGTCTTTAACGCCCAACAGTCCGTCTTCATTCTCCACAAGACTATAACCGTATGACTTCTTGATTATCCGCTGCTGACGTTCATGGTTGATGATTTTCATCATTTCCTCATCACCATTCATCAGCACGTCCAACCTACAATTGTTACTGTTTACTTTCAGACATACCTCTTGCAGTATATCCTCCAACGAGGCTCTGCCTTCAAACATGCTCTGCCAATCTCTATCTACCGAAGGTAACCCGAATCGCTTATACAGTCCTACGTTGTCTAATATCACGCAATATTCCTTTCCCTTTGTCACTCGCAATCCACGTCCTACCATCTGCATATATTTCGCCAGCGACAGTGTCGGTCTTGCCAACTGGATGAACTCTACATCCGGACAGTCGAAGCCCTCCGAGAACAAATCCACACTCACCAGCACCTCAATCCCGTCTGAGACATTCGTGTTATTCGTGTTCAAAGAAACATCATGTAAAACATTCGTGTTCTTAAACTTGTCAATCACGGTATTTCGCTCGGCGAGTGGAGTCTTGCTCGAAATTGCAACCGCCCTAATGCCATTCTCCCGATAGAACTCGGCGATATGTTCGGCATGTTGGATACTTACTGCATATACAATTCCTTTCTTCCCCGACACATATTGTTTCACTGTCATACAGAGTCTTTCGAGCGACGGTCTCACATCCATCACCTCGTTAAGTTCCTTCTGCTGATAGTCACCGTCAGCCCCTCGTTTCTGCAGCGAGTCAATGAGCTGTTGGTCGGCACTGCCCGGCTTTATGGAATAGTAATCGTAGAGGCTCAGTCTTCCTTCGGCAATAAACCGCTCCATGCTCCAAGAGCAAAGTAATGTATCGAATAAACCGGTGAATCCCTTGCCGTTCATACGGTATGGCGTAGCCGTCAGTCCTAACTTCTTTGCCTTCGGATAAGCGTTCATCACTTCGGTGTATGTCTCTGCCAGTGCATGATGCGCCTCGTCTATAACTATCAAGCCCGGGCTTTCTTTCATTTCCCGATAGTGTCTCGACAGCCATTGTATAGAAACGACTTTGATGGATGCTGTTTCTTGAGAAGGAAAGAACTTCTTCAGCGTGTCCTTGATTTGCGATACGAGTTCACGACGGTGTGCAACTATCCAAACTTCCCTTTTCAAGAACGAGCCAACGATAGCTGCAAGCAGATATGTCTTTCCCGTTCCCGTTGGCATTTGCACCATCACGGCACCATGGTGTTTGAATGCTTCCTGCACTCGTTCCACCATGTTCTCTTGGTAATCAAACAATTTGATTTTCTTCATTACTCTACTGTAGATAGTTTGTGTGTTTCACGATCAGATTAAGCATTATTTACTTGTCTTCTCTCTGTATCTTATGTTTTTCCTTCATATCAGCCTACCCGATGCAATTTTATCATCTGCGGAACTTAAACGGAATTTAGTCGAAAAAGATTTTGTCCCACGAATTTATTTTTTCTCCCACAGATCTCACAGATTATCATTTCTCCCTGTTATAGCAAAGCTACCAACAAAAATCAGTAAAATCAGAATCCATCCGTATTCAAAAAAATAAAAATCCGTGTTCATCTGTGAATTGAAAATCGACAGTCGAATGGGAAAGCCAAATCCGTGTGCAAAATAAAATATTCGTGTTATATTCCTCGCAAATATTTTTTCAAGAACTACAACGGTGTACCCACAGCCATACTCTTACAGTCATTGTCGGACGGAACAACGCCTCCAAAGGCGACATGCGGAAATAGCGCATAGCTTTGCCCATGCTAATCACCATGCGGCGGAAGCCATTGCTCTTGTCCTTGCCGTCATAGCGGCCGAAGTTTCCGCCGTTTATTGCCGACTGCATTATCAGCAGCCCGTTCTTCTTGTCGCCGTTGCCATACGGAATGACGACAGCCTCTTCCGGCATTCCAAGGTGCTCCACGCACAATGCCTCAAGGGCACGGAAGAAACGCAGCATGTGGGTTCCGCACAAGTGGCGTCTCAGTTCCGCTATGTCAATAAGGCTTTTCTTCTCAGTCAAGAGCATTGCAAAATCCGCAATCTGCCGCAGACCAATACCCACTTCAAGAAAATGGTGGTTTATATGTGCCGTACAGTGACAAACTTCCAGCGCTGGCGTCAAGCATGGCATTTCCATATCGCCGACACACTCTTTGCCTACACCTTCATGCAACATTCTTCTTATCTGTCTGTTGAAATAAGCCTGACTTGGCGGATAAGCCAAGTCGAGAGCCATGCGGTGTGATTCAAACAAAACGCCGTCCATCCATATCTCGGCATGCTTCGGCACTATGCCGTCCAACTTGCCTCCATGCTCAACCATCAGCCTTTCAGCCAATGCGGGATTATCAGAAATGAAGTCAACGTCTCCTGGCGTGCGGTGGTCTGGATTGCTATATCTCGCCCCTGCAATCTGTCCTTTGAAGAAAGCCACTTTCACGTTGCTGTCTTGCAGCAGCGTGCAGACGCGTTGCATTTCCCGTGCCACTTCAGCGTTCCTTCTTACTGTTGCCATGGCGTCAGCAATGAAACGCATCTTCATTTCAAACGGCGGCATCATGTCTTGCGGCAGCAGTGATATGCCGTCCGCCATCAGTCCCGCCACGGCTTGTTTCTCAGCAATGCGACGTACGCCATTCCAGTCGGCATTCGTCAAACAGGAGTGGTTGGCTCCTGTCTGCTTAACGGCAGGCTCTGGATATTGCTTCCACAGCGCAGCCTTCAGCAATTCAAGAAAAAGTCCAATGGTATCATTCATTTTACGAAAAGATTTTGATATATTTCATTGATTTTCCTGTCGCAGGCATCAAGTGCAAACACTCCTTGGGCAAGCTTTTGCGACTGTAAGGAGATATTCTCGCGCAATGCTTCGTCAAACATCAGCCTCGACAGACAGCGAGACAAACCGTCCACGTCTCCAGGCTGAGCTAACAGCATGTTCTTGCCGTCTTCCGCCACGTCGGGTATTCCGCCTACGGGCGTGGTGACAACGGGCAAGACATACGACCATGCGTCGAGCACTCCCATAGGAAATCCCTCGGCGTAGGACGGCAGGCAGAATACGTCGGCGTGACTGAATACATATTGTTTGCACACACCGTCAATCCATCCTGTCCACAATACAAGATTGGAAATGCCGAGCCTTGTCGCCATCGCCTTGCCTTGCTCCACATCTCCTAAGCCGGCAATGACGAGCGACCATCCACAAGCCGTATCCTTGAGTTTGCAGAAAGCCTTCAAGAGGTCGCCATACCCCTTTCTTTCTTCTACCGTTCCTGCATACAGGATGATTTTTCTGCCTTCCATAAATGTCCGTATCGTGTTTAGCAAGCATAGATCAACAGTATCTCCTTTTTCTTCTTTGCATGGTACGCATGGATTATACACTACACAAGTCTTGTCCGTTATGCTTTTGCTGCCGAATGCTTGCTCAACTGACGTTTTCCAAATCTTGCTCAGTACTATAACCCTATCGGCAGACTCAAAAAGGTATCTGTACACCTTCTTGTGCTTCCCTTCTATTGAGGCTAATGGCGAATAGGTGTGGAGATGTATGACAATTTTCTTGCCGAACAACTTTGCAAGCATTACAAAGAACGACTTGCGCAACGCCGATGGAAACTCACTGAAATGTATGTGCACAATATCGTAGAAAGGCAACAGAAAGGCGTATTCGGCAAAACCACGGAAGAAGAACCAAAGTTTCACTACCACCGATCCGTCGCAATGTGACGCTATCCACCGGCAATGCCACTTCTTCCAGAACCGGCATTTCTGGTAGCCTTTTATCACAGCCGTTATCCCACCGTGCGTCGTGGGCGATGTGGCAACCATAAGAACCCTTTTGTGTGCCACCATCATTCTTTTGTCATGTTCCAGAGAAACAGTGCATTACCGATGATGTATCGTCTCCACATGCGTTTCGGCTCTTTCAGCAAGCGGTAGAGCCATTCCAGTCCATGCCTCTGCCACCACATAGGCGCACGCTCCACAGTACCGGCGAAGAAGTCAAACACAGCTCCGATGGTACCCAC
>DBKQ01000066.1:0-2651 GCA_002298545.1 Prevotella sp. UBA746 | reverse complement strand
TTCTCCTGCTTCGGTGCCGTCATGCCTATCCACAGCAAGTCGGGGTTAGCCGCATTGATGGCATCAATGATTGCCTTGTTGTCCTCCTCTGAGAACTCTGGCTTGTAAGGAGGCGAATACGTCACCACCTTCAGATGAGGATAATCCACAGCGGCACGCTTCACAATCAGGTCAAGAACTTTTTGAGAACTACCCATGAACATCACCGTCTTGTATTCATCACTCTTCATTCTTAATTCTTCACTTTCTCTTTCGAGTTTGTTCATTTCAAACTNNGAATTTTGAGTTTTGAATTTTGAATTGTCGGCTGCGCCGATTTTGAATTATTCAATTTTGAATTGTTTTCCTCTTCCTCACAATTCTCAATTGAACAATTCTCAAACGGCTGCAAGCCGTCAACTCCAAATTCAAAATTCCTAATTCCCAATTCCTCGAGTTTGTTCATTTCAAACTCGAACAGATCCCAACCTGCAATTCTTTCCTTCGGTTGCGACTTCGCCTTAATCCACCGACACGCCTTCACAATGCTCACGCCATCGGGAATGAGCACATCACCATGTGTCAAAGCCTCAGCAAAGAGCTTGTCCTTGCGAGCCGTGTTATAAGAATGGGCATTGATTGTATTGATAAGTAATTTACCCTCAGGCAGCGAGGCGAGTTCCGCCTTACTGCCGAGTATTGTCAATGTCTTTAATTGAAACATATTATTTTGATTTATTGTCATTTCCTTTATCCGAAATCACATCAAAATCACTCAATGCCTCTCCCCATCGTCGCTTGATTTCCCTGTATTCTTCATCGTCTACAAACTCACGGAAAGCAAGCAGTATTTGCTGATAATAACTAATAGGGTCGGCACTGTTGCCTAAACCTTTTTAATATTACTCAGGGCATTATTATCAAAATGACAATGCTTTCTCAACATCGTGAATGTCAAGCCCTGTCTCTTCAACTCTGCGTGCAAAAATGCAGCAAACTGGCGGTTGACCGCCTTGAAACTTGATTTTGGCATAATTTTAATGCTAATAAATTAAAAATTGAGTTTATAATTATAAAAAAGGTCTGAATATGTTCAGACCAGCGTTTCTAACGCTTTTGTATCTTCGCATCCGAATAATTCTCCCACGGATTCCACAGATTCACACAGAGATTATACATGTATTCGTGCGATTCGTGTTATTCGTTTTATTCGTGTTCAAAAAATATAAACCTGTGTTTAACGGATAAATCCGTGTCATCTGTGCAATCTGTGGGAGAAAACAAAATTCCACGTGGGATATACTTGTATATTAACTATCAAATGAATAACTGTATGAACGTAAGTATTTTCAAAAACATAACCAGCAAGCAGCCATTGCCTGGTTTTCTCGAAGGAGTAGCCAACCTCATCCGTAGCGATGAGAAACTGAAAGTCTTCACCAAATCGTATCGACAGACTGGCAGCAAGACTTTCAAGAGTGAGTGTCCGCTATTTGCCGTGGCTTGCCACTTCAATGGTGGCAAAGGGAAGGAACATATCACAGGATTGACGGGATTGTCTCTTGTTGATTTCGACCATATAAGCCAAAGCAAAACAACCCACAGCCCCCTCCAGCTCCCCCAAGGGGGAGAGACGCAGTCCACACCTGTAGCAAATCCACCCCTCACGTCTTCCCCCCTTGGGGGGACTGAGGGGGGCTCCAGTGCCTCCATTTCCGCCCTCAAGGCGAAGATTATTGCCGACCCTCATACGCTGATGTGCTACACCACTGTCAGTGGCGAGGGACTGCGCGTCATCTTCAAGTATGAACTGCCTCCCACGGATGTTTTTAAGTTGCACACAGATGAAAAATTTAAGTCGCACACGGATTGCCTTTCCCTTCGGCCGGCGATTTTCAATTCCACGGATCACACGGATGTTGATTCATATATTTGTGAAAATATCACGTCTGACAAAGCAGACGAAAAATCCGTGAGTTCTGTGAGATCCGTGTGCCAAAAAGACTTGGATGCAGTGAGCAGTTATTATCAGCAGGCCTTTTATGCCGGCAATGCCTACTACGAGAATTTGCTCGGAGTAAAGGCGGATATGCAGTGCAAGAACTTGACAAGACTGAGCGGTCTTGCCCACGACCCCGAAGTGTTCCTTCGTCCCGAATCCGAGACGGTTCCCTTTACTGCAGAAGAAATCTCTACCGCCGCAGCCGCTTACGCCAAGCAGAGCAAGGAGGACAAGCAGATGCAGCGCATCCAGACCTACTTCGACACGCTCATTGCGCCCCAATTGGCAAAAGCGAATATCGTGTTTCAAAGCGGAAGTCATAACGAATATGTGATGCGAGTGGGCTACCGGCTCGCTGAACGACGATTCTCCAAGAAGGTCGCTATCCGATGGGCTATCGGACAGTTCGGAGCGGACTACCCCGACACCGAACAAGTCATCAATTCCTGCTTCGACAACGCCTCTCCACACGGAAAAGGCGGTGGAGGTGGTGGAAGCAGAGGCGACAACAAGACTGCTTCGGTCGAGGAAATCAAATCGTTTCTGGACGGTCATGTCTCACTGAGATTTAACGAGATAACAAATAGAGTTGAGACCCACCCCATGCCCTCCCGAAGGGAGGGAGATGAAGACACTAAATATTTTGTGCAAGGTTCCGCAGCATCTCATT
>DBKQ01000091.1:389-13876 GCA_002298545.1 Prevotella sp. UBA746 | reverse complement strand
ATTTAATGTTATGTCATTAAAGATAACGACTAATATGTAAGGTTATAGCAATTAAAGGTAACTGCTCCGCCCCCGGAGGGGGAGGCGGGGGAGGGGAAGATTATAAATTCTAAACTTGAATAAATTACCAGAACTTATGTAAAGAACACAATTGATGATAGTGACATCAAAGGTGCTTTTATGCTGCACTTTTGGTGCAGTATCGAAATACCTTTGTTGTTGAGTAGAAACACTTTTGGTGAAACATAGAAACACTGATACCGGATGATAGCTGAATAATGGTAAAAAAGCAGTATTATTTTTCCTGTTGATAGTGTGAGGGATAAATGTCGACCCCTCACACTATCCCTCACACCTCAGAAGTCCGATAAACAGGGAGTTTCAAGGCATTGGGTGAGGGTGTGAGGGTAAAATAAGCGAAAAAGTTTTTTATATATTATATAGACTATAGCATCAGTTTCTTTGCAAATTCCCAAATCACGATGCCTGCCGTTACCGATACGTTCAGAGAGTGTTTAGTGCCAAACTGCGGTATCTCCAGACAGCAGTCGCTCTGGTCTACCACCTCCTGGTGTACGCCTTTCACCTCGTTGCCCATGATAACGGCAAAGCCTTTATACTTATTCGTGTCGGGAGTGTAGTCTTCGAGCATCGTGCTGCCCTCACACTGCTCCACGGAGCAAACCTCATACTGCAGGCTGTGGAGCTCAGCCACCGCCTCCGTTGCCGTCTTGAAGTACCGCCAGTCTACGCTGTCTTCGGCTCCGAGTGCCGTCTTGTGAATCTCCGGCATCGGTGGTTGTGCCGTTATTCCGCATAGCCACACGCCCTCGATGCGGAAGGCGTCGCCGCTGCGGAACACGGAACCCACGTTATGCAGTGAGCGCACATCGTCGAGCACCACGATGAGGGGCATCTTCCGGCTTTCCTTGAAGTCCTCCACCGTCATGCGGTGCATCTCTATCGTCTTCAGCTTTCTCATTCCTCGCTTTTCACTTTAAATGCCAGTGCATACATGCGGATTTGCTTCACCATGGCGAGCAGTCCGTTGGAGCGGGTAGGCGAGAGATGGTCTTTCAGTCCGATGCGGTCGATAAAGTAGAGGTCGGCATCGAGAATCTCCTGTGGCGTGTGTCCGCTGAGCACGCGGATAAGCAGGGCTATGATACCCTTCACGATAAGTGCGTCGCTCTCGGCAGTGAAGATAATCTTGCCGTCCACATAATCCGCCTGTAGCCACACGCGGCTCTGGCATCCGTCGATAAGGTTGCTCTCGGTTTTGTATTTCTCGTCGAGAGGTTTCTGTTCGTTGCCCAGGTCGATGAGCAACTGGTATTTGTCCATCCAATCGGTGAAATCGGAGAACTCTTCTATTACTTCGTCTTGAAGTTCGTTGATTGTCATAGTTGTTTTTTTATTTTATTTTGGGAGGACTGGGAGAATTGGGAGTTCTGGGAGTTCTGGGAGTTCTGGGAGTTCTATGAGAACTGGGAGAACTGTGAGCTATAGGACTACTAATTCCTCATTCCTAATTCCTCATTCCTAATTAGTTTAAAGAGTTTGTCGCTCGGACGAACCTTTGCCGGCACAGGCATCGACACGCGCTGCCCCTTGAGAGCCTCGTCGACAGGTTTGAGGTCGTAGCGAATCTCATCGGCAGTCATGTAGACAACACCCGTCGTGGGACCGGTGATGAGCAGTTTGTCGCCCTTCTTGATGTCGGCAGCCTCGATGGCAAACTCAGCCACACCGAGCTTTGAGAAATATTTCACGCCCTTGCCCACGTATACTTTCTTCTCCGTGGCACACGAGCCATAGTTCTTGTTCCATTCGCCGAGCTTCTGTCCCAGATAGTATCCGTCCCAGAAGCCGCGGTTGAACACGGTGGCGAGTTTCTTGTCCCACTCGTCTTTCTTCTCCTCCGTGAAGGTTCCGCCGATTACGCTCTGTATTGCCTCCTTGTAGCATCTCACCACGGTGTACACATACTCCGGTCCGCGAGCCCTGCCTTCAATCTTGAACACTCTGACGCCGCTCTTCATCATACGGTCGATGAAGCGCACGGTTTTCAGGTCTTTCGGACTCATCACATACTTGTTGTCAATCTCCAGCTGCGTGCCCGTCTCGTTGTCGGTAACGGTGTATGAGCGGCGGCATAGCTGTATGCATTCGCCGCGGTTGGCAGAGCGGTTGGCATTGTCGAGACTCAGGTAGCACTTGCCGCTGATTGCCATGCACAAGGCTCCGTGGCAGAACATCTCGATGCGCACCGGCTTGCCCGACGGACCGCAGATGTTTTGTTCCTCGGCAAGGCGATGAACCTCTGCCACCTGATTCATGTTAAGTTCGCGGGCGAGCACCACTACATCGGCAAACTGGGCGTAGAACTTCAGAGCTTCAACGTTAGAGATGTTGAGCTGTGTGGAGAGGTGAACCTCCTGTCCAACCTTGTTGCAATAGGTCATCACCGCCACGTCGCTGGCTATCACGGCAGATATGCCGGCCTCTTTTGCGGCATCCACAATCTCGTGCATCAGCGGGATGTCTTCGTTATATATAATGGTGTTCACCGTCAGGTAGGTCTTAATGCCGTGCTCATTGCATGTGGCGGCAATCTCGCGAAGGTCGTCGATAGTGAACGTGCTTGCCGAATGGGCGCGCATATTCAGCTTCTCTATGCCGAAGTAGATAGAGTCGGCACCTGCCTGAATGGCTGCTGCAAGGCTTTCGCGGGAGCCCACGGGCGCCATTATCTCAAAGTCGTTTATGTTATAATCCATATATATGTTTATATCTTCGTTATCGAATGTGCAAAATTACATAATTTCTTGATATTATTTGCATTATATTATTCAAAGGTATTAATAAAAGGCAAAAATAAACCGTATTACACATCTGCTTAATGTGTAATACGGTCTATTATGAAAGAAAATATTCTTATCTCTGCTTCTTTATTTCACTTCCCAAGTGTCGTTCGTCTCGAGCAGTTCCATAAAGTTATGATATTTCTTCTTGCCCTTAACGTCTTCAATCTGCTCAGCCACGGCAGTCTCGTAGGTAGGAGCTTCCACGTCGCGGATAACGCCGAGAGCAACAGGGAAACCATGCTCGTTGTCCATCATGGCAAGCTTCAGCTGCAGGGTGTTGTCCTCGCAGTGGGCATCATGAACAAGGATATCCTTCTCCGTTATGCCGTTCTCGCCAATCTTTACAACCTTCAAGCCGAAGCCCTCCTGAACGAGACCATACTCGTTGTTCTCGCCGAAGATGAGCGGCTCGCCGTGCTTCACGTAGATGGCATTCTTCTTTCTGCCCTCACTCTTGTAGATGGAGTCGTAGGCTCCGTTGTTGAAGATTACGCAGTTTTGCAGAATCTCGCATACCGAAGCACCCTTGTGTTGCTTTGCTGCCTTCAGAATCTCCACTGTGCCGGCAGCATCGGTTGCCACGGCACGGGCAAAGAAATGTCCTCTCGCTCCGAAGCATAGCTCTGCCGGGCGGAACGGGTCCTCAACCGTGCCGTAAGGTGATGACTTGCTGACGAAGCCGCGCGGACTGGTAGGTGAATACTGTCCCTTGGTGAGTCCGTAGATACGGTTGTTCAGAAGTATCATGTTGAGGTCGATGTTTCGGCGCATGGCATGGATGAAGTGGTTGCCGCCGATGGCGAGACCGTCGCCGTCGCCGCTAATCTGCCAGATGGTAAGATTAGGGTTTGCCACCTTTGCACCGGTGGCGATGGCTGCCGCACGACCATGGATGGTCTGCATGGCGTATGTATTGACGTAATAAGGCAGACGGCTTGAGCAGCCGATACCCGAAATTACTGCTGTTTCATACGGTGGAACGCCTAATTCCGCCATCGCCTTATGGAGCGAAGCCAGGAAGAAATGGTCACCGCAACCCGGACACCAACGTGGCTGTCCTTTTTTGTAGTCGGAAGCTGTGAAGCCCCCCTCATTCCCCCCAAGGGGGGAGGTGCCTGCCATATTACATTTATTTGTTTCCATAATAATTCAAGTTTTGCTTAATGATGTTTATTACACCCTCTATATTACCTATCACTTCATCGTTTGTAAATCTGATTACTTTATATCCAAGAGTGTTCAGTCTTTTTGTTCTCTCTTCATCACTTATTTGCTGTTGTGGTAAAGAATGGTAACCTCCATCCAACTCTATAATGAGTTTTTCCTCGATACAGATAAAATCTGCAATAAAGATATCTATTATATGTTGTCGTCTGAAGGAACACCCCAAAGACTTACCCCGAATATATTGCCACAGGATTCTCTCTGCCATAGTAGGATTCTTCCTGTTATTCTTGGCAAAATCCCTAAGCAAGGAATAGAACCAAGGATCAGATGTGCAATACGAAAAGCTCATGCTGATATTGTTATCAGCAGCTCTTCCCCCCTTGGGGGGATAAGAGGGGGGCTATAGCTTTTACCAATTCACTTACAACAAACGGCTGGCCTTTAACTTGGTTGAATTGATATATTTTTTCACCTTCTACCTTACTGCGCAGGTATGCAGCAAGCTGACCGAGGTTCTGCTCGGCAACTACCACCTTCTTGTATTTCGTCAGCACCTCTGCCGTGTTCTTTGGCAGCGGGTTGATATACTTAAACTGTGTTGAAGCAACCTTGTAGCCCTTCTTGCGGAGTTCTTCCATTGCCGTAAACAGATGGCCGTAAGTTCCGCCGAAGCCAACGATAAGCAAGTCGGCATCATCCTTGTCGCCAAGCACCTCAAGGTCGGGCACCGGAATACGCTCCACCTTGCCTGCTCTCAGTCGGCACATCTTGTCGTGGTTCTCCGGGTCGGTAGAGATGGCTCCCGTGTCGCCGTCCTTCTCCAGTCCGCCGAGGATATGAGTGTATCCCTCCTGTCCGGGAATTGCCCAGTAGCGCACGAGCGACTCCTCGTCGCGCTTGTAAGGAGTATAGTTGCCCTTCATCTCCGCCGTGGCGTAGTGAGGGTGAATCTCCGGCAGTTCGTCGATATTAGGCAGTTTCCATGCCGCCGAACCGTTTGCCACGTATGCATCGGTGAGCAGGATAACCGGAGTCATGTGCTCAAGGGCAATCTTTGCAGCCATGTATGCGGCATCGAAGCAGTCGGTTGGACTTGTTGCGGCTATTACAGGCATTGGAGACTCTCCGTTTCGTCCGTAGAGAGCCTGCAAGAGGTCTGTCTGCTCGCTCTTCGTAGGCAGTCCGGTAGAAGGACCGCCGCGCTGCACGTCAACGATAACCAACGGCAGCTCGTCGATAACGGCGAGGTTCATTGCTTCCGACTTGAGGCAGACGCCAGGACCTGATGTAGATGTTACGGCAAGAGCTCCGGCAAACGATGCACCGATGGCACTCGCACAGCCCGAAATCTCATCCTCACACTGCACGGTAGTAACGCCGAGCGACTTGTGTTTAGCAAGTTCGTGAAGAATGTCTGTCGCCGGGGTGATAGGGTAGGAGCCAAGGAACAGTTTCAGTCCTGCCTTCTCAGCGGCAGCGATGAGTCCGTATGCTGTAGCCTTGTTTCCGGTGATGTCCATATAGCGACCCTTCACCTTGTTTTTCGACTCTATGCGGTAAGTGGCAGGCACACCGGCATGTACATTATGTCCATAGTCGTATCCGGCATTCACTACCTTTATATTATTTTCTGCAATCTGCGGTTTCTTGGCAAATTTCTCTCTTAGGAAGTTCTCTACCAGCGATACGTCGCGGTTGAAAAGCCAGCAGACGATACCGAGTGCAAACATGTTGCGGCACTTCAGGATTGCCTTGTTGTCCATGCCGGAATCGGCAAGACAGTCTTTCACCATCTTTGTGATAGGACAAGCCACTACTCTATCCTCGTCGATGCCCATTTCTGCAAGATAGTTGTCGGTTTTAAACTCAGCCTTCTGCAAGTCTTTCGGTCCGAAGCTGTCGGTGTCGATGATGACAGTAGCCTGTGGCTTGGCATACTTTAGCTGGGTCTTCAATGCTGCGGCATTCATTGCTACCAATACATCGCACTTGTCGCCAGGGGTATATACCTTTCCCTCGCCGATATGCACCTGGAATCCAGATACACCGGTCAGCGAACCTTGCGGGGCACGGATGTCTGCCGGATAGTCCGGGAACGTTGATATACCGTTGCCAATGGTGGCTGAGACCGTGGAGAAGATGTTGCCGGCGAGCTGCATACCGTCGCCGGAGTCGCCAGAGAAGCGTACTACAACCTGCTCCAACTCTTTTACTTCCAAATTTTCTGCCATAAAATTCAGTATTAATTATTTTACTATTTAGGATAGTCGATAAAAGTGTTTTCCATTTCGCCTGCCGTTCTTAGAACGGACAACAGTGTAACGGATAATGCAAAGTTCGGAAACTTTAATGAAAGCGCAAAACTTTTTGATACAAAACTTTGTTTGTAGACCGAAGTTTTGTATAAAAATACTTTCATTATGACAATAGGTGTACATATACATACACCTATTGCCATGTTGTTATATCAATTTTTTATAAATATCCAAGACTTGTTGTGCCACGTCGTTTCCTTCAAATCTTGTAACATACTGCTGGCTTTTCTCTATTCTCTCCTCTCTGCCTTCGGCTCCTACAAGCACTTGCTGTATGGCATCTGCCATACCCTGCACGTCGTCGGGACTGACATACAGTGAGTATCTTCCGCCAGCTTCTTCCAAGCAGCTTCCAGTACATGACACTACGGGCAGTCCGCTCTGTATTGCCTCTATGATAGGCAGTCCGAACCCCTCGTATCTCGACGGGTACACGCATGCCTCTGCCATCTGGTAGATTGAGGGGAGGTCGGCAAATGGTACGCCGTGGAGGAACTTCACCCTTTTCTCCAGAGCATGTTCCGCTACATATTTCTTAACCTTGTCGGTATATGGAGTAGGTCTGCCGACAACAACAAGACTTATCTCTTCGGGCAACAGCTGCATTGCCTTTACTGCAAGCAGAATGTTCTTCCTCTCCTCTATAGTGCCCACGCTTACGATGTAGCGCTCCGGCAACAGATAGTCAGAGTGTACCTGCTGCAGTTTTTTCTCACTTTCGCGAGCCTTGAATTCCGTTCCGCAGCTTTGGTATATCACGTCTATTTTCTCTGCATCAACACCTCCCAACTCTATTATGTCGCGCTTCGTACATTCGCTGATGGCGATGATGCGGTCTGCTTCCCGACATGTCTGCCGGAATTTCCATCCGTAAATCTTCGTGTCAATCCAGTTGTAGTATTCAGGGTGGCGCATAAAGATAAGGTCGTGGATAGTAACGACCGCTTTTATCCCGCTCTTCCTTATGCCCATAGGCAGTTCGCCGGTCAGTCCGTGATACAGGCTGACGCCGTCCCTCTTCAGGTCGTCCACGATGCCGTGTACTCTCCAGAGGTCTCTCGAGAGTTTCATTCTGTGTCCTTCGGGATAAACGAACTTCACGTTCTCCCTTTCTCTCACCTGTTCTCTCAGTCGTTCGTTTCCCTTGTCGGGAGCATATAGCCGCAGCTGAGTGTCTTGCGGCACAATCTCTGCAAGTCCGTTGACGAGAGTTCTGGAGTAGTTCCCCAGTCCCGTAAAATTCCTTACGATGCGTTTGGCATCAAATCCTATTATTTTATAATATCTTTCCATTTCTATTCTTGTTAACTATTTAGTCAGGTATACATTATTTTTCCTTTCCATATTTTTTGAACAATTCCGCCAAGCACGGCATTGATGGCAATTCGTTCTACCGATGATACTATCCTCTTCCTTTTTTCCATAATTCAAAATTGAACCCACTTGTAAAAGTGGTCTAATTTGATTAAACATTGACCTCTGTCTGGTATTATATTCCAGCATTGGTCGTTAACTCTCAAATCAGCCATGTGGCAGGAATAGACTTTTTATGGTCAATATAGACGCACACTGACTGATATATACCCCTTTTATGGGGAAAATGCGGTCTTTGAAGCATTTCATGCTCTTTGGAGAGCCATTTCGAGGTCAAATAGCAGAAGTCGGCGCACATTAATCCATGCACAACGTGCAAGAGCCTGCATCTTGTGCTTGATAAGTCTGCAGTATATGGTTTTGTTGTTCCTCGTGTGAAAGCAGTACTGGAAGATTGTCGTCTCGACGTTGTTCCGCTTCTTGCGCTTCTCGAATGGAACAGACTCGACTTCCTTTCTGGTCTGAGCCTTGTCAATTTGTTCCTTGCCGAAATACCTTCAGGTTTTCTTGCCTTTACTGTTGATGACGGAAATCTCTGCCTTATCGTACTGCTCGTTGAACACACGTGAAAGCAACGGTTTGCTGTCCTCTGGTGAATGTGTCAGTACATAGTCGATAACGATGCCAAGCGTCAGCAGACGCTTTTCCATTGTTGCGCTATCCGTACGATAGACGGTCTTCTGGGCATAATCCTCGTAGAAATCAAGAGCCTGCTTGCGTATGAGCTGGTCTTCAATGGCTTCTATCTCGGACTTGCTTACCTGCTGCATCAGAGTCTCATGGATGATTTCATAACGTGAGAACCAGGCAATGTTGCTTGATATAAGCTTGCTGTCCATGCGGACGGCTTTGCCTGAGATGCGGTATTCAAGAGCCTGCTTGCGAGTGACACCCTTGAAGCATTTGTCAAACAAGTCAACACCTGTCTCCTCTTGATACTTTGTCATGTTACGGCGCAGGGTATAGTAGGAGTCTATGGAAGGACACAGCTCGTCAAGTTTAACTAAGCCAAGTGCACTACGATAAAGAATGTTGAAGCAGCAAATCTCGTACAAGGTCTTGTCACTGCAACCACATCCTTCTTTAAGGATGCTCATCGCGATGAGAATGCGTATGGGGGCATTGGGACGGCCGTACTTGCCATCCTCACGCTCCTTTGCAAACAACGGCCGGAGGATTTCCTCATCGATGTTACATGTAACTTCGCGATAGAATTTATTGTGCCAGGCTGCAGGGTCGTCATACTTACGGCTTTCATGCACGCACATCAAACCAGATGGCGAGGAAAAGAAGTCAAGTTGCTTGGTTGTCGTACTTTTCTTGAACATTGCTTAGTGCTTTGATTTCAAGTATAAAGTTACGAAATTTTCTCCAGATGGCAAAATGTCAAAGAACGATATAGTGTTAAACTAATGTATATTAATCAAGTCGGCTCGGCTGACTTTTTCAAGTGGACTCAAAATTATTTAATTCCATATTTTCCAAGTTAAACATAGTTATCTAATGAAATCTGAATATCTTTATTTTATCCTATCGATATTCATATACGGGATCTCGCAAATCCTCTTTTGTAAGGATTTTCAATTTATACATTCTCTTATTACGAATTTCATCAATAGAATATATTTTAGCAACATTCCATTTAATGACAAAAAGATAGCATGTATCTTTAACTTCGTCAATAGAATTTGAATTATGATTCGGTAAAACATAATAGTAATTTGAAAATCTCACTTCCCTCCCATTTAAGTATGTACTTATTGTATCATTAAAATCCGAAATTATTGTATCATAAGGATTTTTACTCCAATAAATTTCATCATTTAGTGTATCTTTTAATGTCAAGACCATGAATAGAGTATCATCGGTACAATTCTTGACGAAATATCCTGCCCTCTTACAATCCATAATACAAGAAGAAAAGAAAATAAAAATAGATAATATAAGTAATAATATTTTCATAAATAGATTATTTTTTATAAACCAAATTTTTCTTTTTTTAATTTTAAGCTTATATTTTTGGCGGGATAATATCTTGCCCCCAATCCATTTATATATTTATCTAAGCCATGCCAAGTTACACCAAAATATTGTTTTGATAAATAATTTGCCCATGTTTCGGTCCAAAAAAGGTCATGAGAAATTTTGTTATATGGTGGTATTTTTGCGCAATTTGAAATACTCTCCTTAGCAATAATTTTATAATATTTTTCTTCTCCAACAAGTCTGCATTGAAGGATATGACCAAATTCATGTTGCATCATTGCACGACCATTTATTGACCCACCAGTAAAAACCTTTTTACCTACAAATATTCCTTTATTAGGAAGAGTATATCCTCTATAATTTTTTCCAGAAGAACATTCTCCTAAAACTTTACTTTCATAAACATGTTGCCCTTCAAAATCTCCAACATATTTACCAACAAAATCTTGACATTCTTCCTTGAGCTTATCCCAAATACCGTCCAAATCATTCCCCATACATGAAAATGCTCCATCCATGCTAACTTTAATTGTTCCATCCCAAAAGTCTGTTCCCTTTTCCAAGGCATCTATACCGCCTGCTATACCACTGAAGATTCCTCCTGCAAGGCCACCTTCCAATCCATAGTCTAATCCATATAGAATACTTCTTTCAAAGCTGTCGCCATCTGTCAGCGAGTTACCTAATCCGGAAATAAATCCTCCTGCAAATCCTGATGCTGCACCAGCAGCCGCTCCTGACAGGAAACCTGTTGAAGAAATTCCGTCTGCCATTCCTGCAGCTCCACTCCAAAAATTTCCTCCAGCCATTGCTACATTTACACCCGATGCAACTCCTGTACTGATAGCACCTGCAACGGCACCTGTAAAGAAATAGCCAAGTCCCTTGGCATTATATTTAAAGCCATGTGATGCCCAATTAAATAAGCCTCCTACAGCAGCACCAAACACTATATTCCAAAATTCCCCGCTCGGATCCGTGTACTTCAGCGGGTTGTTCAGACAATACGAGTAGCGGTTGAAGCTCTGGCTGTTTTCAGGCATCTGTATGTAGTTGTCGGGACTCAAGAACCTTCCGAGCTGCGGGTCATACATTCTGCCGTTCATATTGATAAGTCCGAACTCCGGCAACATCTCATGACCTGTGTAGCCACGGATAAAACCGATGTCGTTCTTCGTAACAGTCATGTTTCCCCACGGGTCATACTCAGCCTGGAAAACGCTGTTGCCGTCGGCATCAAAAATATCAGTTATGCTCCCTTGGGCATCGGTGAATATATACAGCAGCTTACCTTGATCTCCCTTCTCCTTATAGTAAAGGAGTCCGTTGCCGAGATACGTGAATTCACGCACATTACCACGTTCTTCCACTTTCTCATAGCTATCGCCGTAATGTACAGACTTTACATCCTCGTTGTCTATCTGATGCTCAGTAATCCACCGCTCGTTGTCGGGACCGTAATAGAAATCAAGGACATGCCTCCCGTCGGATTTATTTTCTGAAATCTCGTCGATCTTGTTTATATCGTTGTAATTTATATTCTGCGTATTTGACGGTATCTTGCCGCCGGGATTGGTTACGCCAATTACGGCATGAGGCTTTTCCATGCTGTATGTATAGTTGCCGGCGACAGGGAACGACAGAATGTTGCCGTCAGCGGAATACGTGTATTTCGTGGTGTTCCATTCGTCAAATCGCTTGTCGCCTATAGAGATACCTGGATTAACGTCTGAGAAATTGCCTGCATAATAGTCTGTTTTGGCATCACCATGGTATAAGGATGTATCAAGTTGCGCCACGAACCAGACTTTACTTTTTACAAGCCTGTCAAGGGCATCGTACGAAAAGTTTTCGGCGGTTCCGTTTCCTACGTTCTCGCGACTGGTCATGTTTCCCGTCGCCCCGTCATACTTGTATTTCATGCTGCGCAGACGTTTGTCTGCCTTATACAGGTCAAGATTCTTCAGGTATCCACTGTTGTCGAGAACTCTTGTCCTTGTCAGTTTGCCGCTGAAGACAGATTCCTTGAAAGTCTGTCCGTCAGTTTGTCTTTCTGCCCAAACAGTATCGTCGTCAATTATGTAAGCCGTGCAGTTTCCGTAGGAATCGTACGTATAATCTACGCTAAATCCGCTGGGGAAAGTTTCTTTAGTTATATTGTTGAACTTGTCGTATTCGTATTTGTGAACTTGCGTTTCGCTGTCGCTGAAATAACGGTTTTCGGCAACAACACGGTTGTTTTTGTCATATATGGGAACGATACGGTTGCCGTCGTGCCATACACTCTTTACATTATCGTACTTGTCGTAGCTGTACATGATATCCGTTGACGCTCCGGACCTGCTCGAAAGCCTTCCCCAATCGTCATATTTGAAAGAGAGTTTTACTCCCCTTCCGTCGGTCTGACTCAATATCTTTCCCTCAGCATCGTAAACGCTTGTCGTCCTGCCGGCATCGGGGTCGTCAAGCAAAGTGCGGTTGCCGGCATCGTCGTATTCCATTCTGACGACGTTGCCGCTGCATGATATTTCACTCGGCTTTCCGTTTGAATAATATCTGTATTCAACAGTTGTCAGAGGGTCTGTTATCTTGCGGACATTGCTCTGTGCATCATATTTCTTAACTGTTGTGCGACCATTGTCAACAATGGAAATCTGACGGTTGGCATAAGAGTATGACAAGTTCTTGCCGGAACTTGACTTCAACGACGTTATCCTCCCTCTGCTGTCATATTCCTTTTCCGTAGAAAAGGAAAGTTTGCCTGTAGTCTGTACAGTACCAGTCTCAAGTCCCTTGTTGTTGAATGTCTTCTTTGAAGTTGAAAGAATGCCTCCGTCGGCAACTGTCTCCGTCATAACAACTCGTCCGCACGAGTCATACCAGGTCTTTTGCCAAGGCTGTCCGAGACAATATGTGAGTTTGTAGTATCTTTTCGCCAGATTTGATCCCCAGCCGTACCAAGTCTTTATCTCCGCTCCTTCAGTGGTAGTTGTCATTACCTCCTGTCCCCATGAGTTGTAGCTGTGGCGTGTCGTGAGAGGATTGTCTTCGACGCTATCGTCCGTTTCCGTAAGAAGGTTGCCAAAAACATCGTAGGTATATGACATTGAAGCCGGGGTCGTATCATTGTCCTTCTTCATCAGGAAACGCCCCGTCGCGTCATATCCGTTATAATATTCTATCTCGCCTATGCCGTCGCCTTCACTGATGAAAGACGATACATTTCCGTAATAGTCATGCCATATTGTTGTCTTGACCTGTTTTGGTGTACCGGCATGCGTCGTTTTACCGGAAACACAGCCACTGCCGTCATATTCAATAATTGTCCTGTCAACATATTCCGCCTTGTCGTCGGCATGTTTTCTTCTTTCCGTTATGCTCTGTGCAAGCCATCTGCCGCCTTTCTTGACATAGTCGCCGTATTCGGTCTGTACATACGAACTGTCATCGTATGAAGTCCTTGTTGTTGTCAGAGTGCCGTTTGCCGTATCGTATTCAGCCGTCTTTTCAGTTATGTTGCCGTCGGCGTCTGTGGTCCTGATATTCTTTTGATATACGAAAAGAGCCTTGTTACCCTTGTCGGTTATTTCCGCTGTCGTCTCCGAGGTTTCCGTTGCGTCCCCTGTTGTTACAATGACCTTTGTCTGTTGGGGGACATAATAGTCTGTGTTCCACTTCGTTATTTCCGTCGATTGAGCCGTCCCAAGGATTTGGTTCGTCGCCGTTGTCCGTGCCATACCGAGCAGTCCCTTGCCCTGCATGTGGACTTTCAGTCCTT
>DBKQ01000091.1:0-318 GCA_002298545.1 Prevotella sp. UBA746 | reverse complement strand
GCGGCACAGTGCAGTCAACCACGGGATATTCCGCATCATTCCTCTTTTTGTACAATCCTCCTGTAGCGAGAGATTTGTAGCTGAATGAAGCGCAGTTGCCCATGCCGTCGGTAATGCTCTGCACTTTGTTGGCTGAAGAACTGGTATTGTTCGGATATATTCTAAGAACCGGACTGTCGGCATTTCCCATACCGCCCCATGCATCATAGCCGTAGTTCAAGACTTCCGCGAACCCGTCGCCATTGAAATCACCGAGCGCATAGAAGCCCGTCGTGGAGTCAGTTCTGCGACCGGATGGAACATCCCTTTTCAGCAAAA
>DBKQ01000061.1:26216-26800 GCA_002298545.1 Prevotella sp. UBA746 | reverse complement strand
GCAAAGGCGCTGAGCGATGGAGACAAGTCGATGATAACGAACTATGGACTTAATGGTATGCTTGTTTGGGCTTTGTGCGACTTGCGTGCCAGTCAGCTTATGCCTATGATAGAACGTTTGTATAAGGAGAATCTTATAGACAAGACGATTAGTGGCTCTTTGGAAAGTGTGAGGAAAGATATATGTAAAGGCGATAAATATGATGATCTGTATGAACTCGGTCTGAGGGATTGTTATGCCTGCGCAATACGTATGTTCGGGAAGTAAATGCTTTAAAGAAGGAGGAAGAGCTTATGTGGCAGTATATTGCGGTATTTATAATATTGATACTGTCGGTATTGTATACTATAATGAAATTTCGCCGGTCGTTGAAAGAAAAGTCAACGGCTGGCGGAAGTCCATTGTGTGCCGGCTGTTCTGGTTGCGCTTTATATGAAATGAGAAAATGTAGCGGAAAAGTGGAGCAGAATGAATGTAGAACAAAGAAAAAAGAAGAAAAAGTAGAAAAAAAAGAATAAAGCAAATATTTTTCTCCAAAAATTTTGAGGTTTAAAATAAAATCACTACCTTTGCACTCGCAATTA
>DBKQ01000061.1:0-26180 GCA_002298545.1 Prevotella sp. UBA746 | reverse complement strand
AGGTAACGGTCTGCAAAACCGTGTAGAGCAGTTCGACTCTGCTAGGTACCTCCAGAAAAGCCTCAAAGTCTACCGATTTTGAGGCTTGTTTTCTATAATGAAAGTATTTGTTCGTTGTAGATAATTTAATAGGTCGTAGGAATATAAGATTTTTGATATAGACATTTAGCGTATTAGTAAGGATTATAGTTTGACATGAATGCCCCTCTGTCTTGCAAAAGATAGAGGGGCATTCGCTTGAATATCGGTTTGCTTGTTGTAATACAAGCATGATTCTTGATTAGTTATTCTCTGGGCGCAGCTGTCTTACGGTTACTCCAGTACGCCACATTTCGCTTTCGCGCATAGCCTTCAGCTCGGCATTCAGCTTCTCGCGATAGTCTGGCTTAGAATTGCTGTCGATAGAAATCTGTGCCTCATTACCGGTCTTAACCGAAAGGTATAGCCATTCCATAACTGGCTTGATGGCTTCGCGGAAACGTGGAGCCCAGTCGAGCGCACCGCGCTGTGCAGTTGTAGAGCAGTTGGCATACATCCAGTCCATTCCTTTTTCGCCGAACAAAGGCATAAGGCTCTGGGTCAGCTCTTCGATAGTCTCGTTGAAAGCCTCTGATGGAGAGTGTCCGTGTTCGCGAAGAACCTCATACTGTGCCTCGAACAAGCCCTCGATGGCACCCATCAGCGAACCGCGCTCACCGGTAAGGTCGGATGTTGCCTCGCGCTGGAAAGTAGTCTTGAACAAATATCCGGCTCCGATACCGATACCGAAGGCGATAGTCTTGTCTTCTGCATTGCCGGAAGCATCCTGATAAACGGCGTATGAGCAGTTAAGTCCTCTGCCTTCGCAGAACATCGTGCGCAGAGAAGTTCCCGAACCCTTAGGCGCAACCATGATAACGTCTACGTCCTCTGGTGGAACAACACCGGTACGGTCGTTCCAGTTGATGGCAAAACCGTGTGAATAGTACAGTGTCTTGCCTTTTGTGAGGTATTTCTTAATCTTAGGCCATACCTGAATCTGACCGGCATCCGAGAGCAACATGCAGATGATTGTTCCCTTCTCGGCTGCCTCCTCGATAGAGAACAGGGTCTTGCCCGGTACCCATCCGTCGGCAACAGCCTTGTCGTATGTCTTTCCTTCGCGCTGACCAACAATTACATTGAAACCATTATCGCGCAGATTGCATGCCTGACCAGGACCTTGGATGCCGTAGCCCAATACTGCAATCGTTTCATTCTTCAAAACTTCACGTGCTTTCTCTAAAGAGAATTCCTTGCTGGTGACAACTGTCTCGATAACGCCACCGAAATTCATTTCTGCCATAATCGTAATGTTTTAGTTCTTATGCCTTTTATATAGGCATGTATATGTTATTAATTTATGTTTGTTATTATTGTGGGCGCAAAGGTATGAATTTAAAACTAAATAACCAAATTTTATTTCAATCTTTTATGAATTTAACCATACTTCTCACTACTTCCACGTCGTTTGCCTCACTGTTTGTCTTCGTTATTCTGATATGGAAAGTATTGTCGTCCACTTCTTCTTTATAGAAACTAAGCTTGTCTCCATAGTAGCTTTCAGCCACATAGGCAATATCGAAGCGCTTGACCCTATGTGTCTTATACCAATCGAGAGTAAAGAGGTCGAGCACATGTTCGATATACTTCACGCTGTTGATGTGGCCGTTTACGTCGACATCGCTGTAATTGGTGTCTATAGTCCGCACAAGTTGAGCTTCTTTGCTCATCTTCACCCTCGACAGTGGAGCGATAGGGCATTCTTTATCCTTGTCGATATATTGCTCAATCTCACCATTGCGAATTTCCATAATGTTTTGCGGTTGTCTCGTGCAGGTGTCAATCATCGCCCAGATGCTTCTTCCGTATCCGTATACTATTTTGTCGTCGGGGCTTGAGATGCGGAAATCCCTGTTCGTGAAGTATCTCATAGCACTTTCCACCCATGTCTCGACATCGAATTTGTCATAAGCCGTAGGCATGTCGTCCATCTCAATGGCAAGTCGGGAGAGTACCCACGTCTTGTGGATTGGATTTAGATAGTTCATGCCGAAGTCGCGGTCGTTAGAGTGGAAGTCTGCGGCATTAAGCAAGTGGTTCCCAAGATGTCCGATAAACAGTCGCTTTGAGAAATCGCAGTGGAATGGTTCTGCGAGGAATCCGTATCTTCCTATTTTATCCAATGTTTTCATCTGTTTTATTGGTTTTTCGTTTTTCCTGAAGTTCGAGGAAGTCGCTAACTTCTTCCACAGGATTTCTTGTTATTGCAATACGTCCGCTTCTTGTATATTGAAGTACGCAGTTGTATTTTTGCAGTTCATGATACAGTCCGGTAATTTCCTCCGTCCTTCCGTTCTGCATTGCCGCACAGAAAGTGGGGTTTACTTCCACGATGTGAGCATCAGCATGCCGTATGATTCTTGAGATTTCCGGATTGTCCATAATTATCTGCGTAGAGAGCTTGAACAGTCCTACCTCCCTTATAAACAGTTGTTCGTCGGTATAGTAATCCGCCTTTATGACATCAATTTTCTTTTCAATCTGTTTTGTTACAAGCAGAATCTGCTCCTCGTCGCTCCATACGGTAATTGTATATTTGTGTACACCTTTAATGCTCGACGCCGAAACGTTGAGGCTTTCGATATTAATCTGTCTTCTTGTGAACACTGCCGTAATCTGGTTGAGCAGACCGGCTATATTCTCGGAGTATACCAATAAGGTATATAGTTTTCTTTCTTTTCCTTCCATAAACGTCAAATGTTAATTTCCAATAGCATCTCGTCAACAGATTTTCCCGGTGGAGTCATAGGCAGCACGTTGTCTTCCTCTTTTATGGCACATTCCATTATGAACGGTCCGTCGGTTGAAAGCATTTTCTGGATATTATCCTTCAGCTCGTCCCTTGTGACAGACAGGGCATACGGGATGCCGTATGCTTCACTAATTGATTTATATTGCGGGTTTATCATCTTTGTGAATGATTTCCTGCCGCCAAAGAACATGTCCTGCCATTGTCTGACGTTGCCGAGATAATTGTTGTTCATCAGAATGATCTTTACCGGTGCCTGTTGTTCCATTATCGTGCCCAGTTCCTGAATGCTCATCTGAAAGCCTCCATCACCGGTAAACAGGCACACTGTCCGTTTCGGTGCACCGAAAGTTGCCCCGACGGCAGCAGGCAGTCCGAAGCCCATAGTGCCGAGACCGCCACTTGTTGCAATAGACAGCTTCTTGTTGTATTTGAAATATCTTGCCGAGAACATCTGGTTTTGTCCCACATCGTTAACGAGAACTGCGTCGCCTTTAGTAGCCTCAGCCACGGCATTTACCACTTCGCCCATCAGCAACATTCCGCTTTTAGGGTGAATGGCGGGTTCGATAACTTTGTCGTATTCCATCTTGTAAAGAGGCTTAAAGCTGTCTCGCCATTCCCGGTGTACATTTTTCTTCAGCAACTTTGTGATTGCCGGCAAAGACTCCTTGCAGTCGGCAACGACAGCCACTGTGGTCTTTACGTTTTTGTCTATTTCGGATTCATCGATATCGAGATGGATAATCTTAGCTTGTTTGGCATACGTGTCAATGTTGCAAGTAACACGGTCGCTAAATCTCATTCCTATAGCAATCAGCACATCACATTCCTGCTCCTTTATATTGGGGGCATAATTGCCGTGCATTCCGAGCATTCCCATATTCAGAGGATGGTTAGACGGAAGTGCCGACAATCCCAATAGAGTCCTTGCTGCAGGGATATCAGCCTTTTCAAGAAAATCTACGAGCTCGTCCTGTGCCTGTCCTATCTCAACGCCGTGTCCGACAAGAGCCAGTGGTTTCTTGGCGTTGTTTATAATGTCGGCAGCCTCCTTTACTTTAGTCATGTCAAGCTCGGGATAGGCATCATAGCTTCTTACGAAGTTGATGTGTTGAGGCTCGTAGTCGGTTTTGCTGACTTGTGCGTTTTTGGGGAAGTCCAACACAACAGGTCCTGGTCTTCCAGACTTTGCAATATAGAATGCACGGCTTACTGCCCATGCTATATCTTCGGCTTTGCGAATCTGGTAGCTCCATTTGCTTATTGGCTGTGCCAAACCTACGAGGTCTACTTCCTGAAATGCATCAGTGCCAAGGGCGTCGACGCCAACCTGACCGGCTATGACCACAAGTGGGGTAGAGTCCATCATTGCATCAGCAACACCGGTAAGAGTGTTTGTCGCTCCCGGTCCGCTTGTAACAAGACATACTCCTACTTTCCCGCTGACCCTTGAGTAGCCTTCGGCAGCATGGACGGCAGCCTGTTCGTGGCGAACAAGTATGTGGTTGAATGTTTTGTTGTCGCCTCTTGTATAGTCGTAAAGTTTGTCGTATACAGGCATTATCGCTCCGCCAGGGTAACCGAAGATTGTATCAACCCCTTCGGCGGCAAGTGAGCGCATAAGTGCCTCTGCACCTGTTATATTGTTGTTTGTCATCTTTTTCCTTTCTTCTATTCAGTAACCCTTATGCCTTTTCTATTCAATAATCCTTACGCCGCCTTTGTCGGCAGAACTTACACTCTGTGCGTATGCCCTCAGCGCCTTACTGACGGTGCGCTGTCTTGTCATAGGTCTCTGTTCCCTGTTGGCGAGTTCCTCTTCAGACAGCTTAACGTTAATGCTTCTGTTAGGGATGTCAATCTCGATGATGTCGCCGTCGATGATTTTTCCGATGTTTCCGCCTGCGGCAGCTTCCGGCGAGATATGTCCGATACTAAGTCCTGATGTACCTCCGCTGAATCTTCCGTCTGTGATAAGTGCACATTCCTTACCCATGTGCATGCTCTTGATATAAGAAGTAGGGTAGAGCATTTCCTGCATGCCAGGTCCGCCTTTTGGTCCCTCGTGGGTAATTACCACACAGTCGCCCTTCTTTACCTTTCCGCCAAGAATTCCGTCGCAGGCATCCTCTTGTGAGTCGAAAACTTTTGCCGGTCCTTCGAAATGCCAGAGTTCGCTGTCTACTCCTGCTGTTTTCACCACGCATCCGTCTTGGGCAATGTTGCCGAACAAAACGGCAAGTCCGCCGTCCTTTGTGTAGGCATGTTCCAAGTCGCGGATGCATCCTGTAGAACGGTCGGTATCGAGAGACTCCCATTGTTCGTCTTGCGATCCCATCTTTGTAGAGAACCTTCTTCCTGGAGCACTCTTGTATATTCTTTCAGCTTCAGAATCAATATCATTTCCCGTTATATCGTATTTCTTCAGCTGTTCGCCGATAGTCTTTCCATCCACTCGCTTGGCATCCTCGTGTATAAGTCCTCCTTTCGCCAGCTCATTCATTATTCCGAAGATACCTCCGGCTCTGTTACATTCCTGCACACTGTATTTCTGTGTGTTTGGCGACAGTTTGCAGAGACATGGCACTTTCCTGCTCAGAGAGTCGATATCCTTCATCGTGAAGTCAGCCTCTGCCTCTTGAGCAACGGCGAGCAAATGTAGGACGGTGTTGGTACTTCCTCCCATGGCAATATCAAGAGTCATGGCATTTAGAAAAGCGTCTCTTGTTGCAATGTTTCTTGGGAGTACACTCTCGTCGCCATCCTCGTAATAGCGAAGGGCATTCGTTACTATTTGTCTTGCAGCATCCTTAAACAATTGTATTCTGTTTTTGTGGGTAGCAAGAATGGTTCCATTGCCCGGCAGGCTCATACCGATAGCCTCGGTAAGCGAGTTCATTGAGTTTGCCGTGAACATTCCGGAGCAGCTGCCACATCCAGGACATGCACAGCTTTCAATTTCCTTTAGTTCTTCGTCGCTTATGCTCTTGTCGGCACCTTTAACCATAGCCGTGATAAGGTCAGCATTCTCGCCTCTCCATTTTCCGGCTTCCATCGGTCCGCCGCTACAGAAAACCGTAGGGATGTTAAGTCTCATTGCCGCCATCAGCATTCCCGGTGTAACCTTGTCGCAGTTGGATATGCAGATCATGGCGTCAGCCTTGTGTGCATTTACCATATATTCTACTGAGTCAGCGATAATGTCTCTTGACGGTAGGGAGTAAAGCATACCGTCGTGCCCCATGGCGATACCGTCGTCAATGGCTATGGTGTTGAATTCGGCGGCATAACAGCCCATTTTTTCGATTTCTTCTCTGACAACTTGTCCTATTTCGTGCAAGTGTGTATGTCCTGGCACAAACTGGGTGAATGAGTTTACAATAGCGATGATTGGTTTACCGAACTGTTCGTGTTTCATTCCTGTTGCAACCCATAACGCTCTGGCTCCAGCCATACGTCTTCCCTCTGTGCATACTGCACTCCTCAGCTTATGTTTCATCTTGTTTCTTTTATTAAGTTATACAAGTGTATCTTGTCTTATACCTATTATTATATATAGCCGTTATTTGCTTTAGTGCAGCAAATGGCAAATATTCTTTTGAAATGATGTACAAAGGTACATGTTTTTCTGTAAAGAGAAACAATTTGATACATTTATTTTCAAGAATACTGATAACTTAAAGAAAAATGTGTTAAATATCTTCTAAATTGAAAGATAAATAACACATTTCGTTTATTAGTGTGCAATTATTGCCTTCGTATTTTTATGCCACGATGACTTATAAAGTGAGTTTCCCGTTGTTATTGAATATTTCCTCTTCGTCGCTCATGTGGTAGATAACATGTTCGATTTTTGTCAAATCGTGTTTTATCTTGTACAGTTCTTCAACATTGTGTTCTTTCTTGTCAGACAGAAGATTCAGGATTTCCTGTCTTATGACCTTCAATTCTTCTTTGTCTTCTTTGGTCATTTTCCTGTTGTCAATGCATACATCGCATTGGTTGCAGTTGCTGGATTTGTTTTCTCCGAAATATCTAAGCAGCTGTCTGCTTCGACACATGTAATTGTTTTCGGCATATTTGTTAATGGCCTCGATGCGGCATTTGAAGAGCTCTTTGCGTATTTCATAGATCTCTTTTGATATTATAATCTCGTTGGTATCTACTCTGTTTTGTGTATATTTTATTCTTGGAACGTTCTTCTCTGGTATGAAGCTGACGAGTCTTTTCTTGTCCAATTCTTTCAGAATACAATATACTTCATTCTTGTCAATGCCAGCCTTTTGCGCTATAAGTCCTTCGTCAACAGGTACATAGTTGGAAAACAGTCCGCTATAACATCTTAGTGTGGCTATAATAACCGAGTTCTGTTTCTCGTTGAGGTCGTTAAGTTTATACAGTTCGTCCCTTTCCACGAGAAACATCAGTCTGGTCCTTTCATTTCCGTTGCCGTCGTATTCTATGTATCCGGCTTTTTCCAGAATTTTCAGAGCCGCCTCAAGTCTTATAGGGAAATGCTTAAAGTTATTGCAGAATTTTCCTATATTGAATTCAAATGTGTGTCCGTATCCACTGCCAATACCAATTTGGAAGAAGTAGGCGAGATGCTCATACACTTGTTTAATATAATCCTTGTCGGGGAAGTTGTCTGAAATTCTTTTTGAGAGAGTTATTTTGTCGTGGTTGTTGTAAAGTAAAACGGCGTATGCCTTTTTACTGTCGCGTCCGCCACGTCCAGCTTCCTGAAAGTAAGCTTCAATGGAGTCAGGGCAGTCGATATGTATAACGAGTCTTACATCCGGTTTGTCGATACCCATTCCGAATGCGTTTGTTGCTACCATAACCCTTACTTTGTCCTCTTGCCACATCGTCTGTCGCTCGTCTCTTGTAGAGTGTTCAAGTCCGGCATGGTAGTATGTGGCGCTAATTCCGCTTTTTTCAAGGACTTCGGCAACGTCCTTAGTCTTTTGTCTGCTGTACACATAGACTATAGCGCTTCCGTTGACAGAATTCAGGATGTGCAGCATTTCCTCATTTTTGTTTTCCGCAATTCTTACGATATAGGCGAGGTTCTTCCGTTCAAAGCTCATTTTGAAGACATTCTTCTCTTTGAAACCGAGTTTTTCCTGTATGTCATCAACAGTAGCTGGTGTTGCAGTGGCTGTAAGGGCAAGAACGGGAGCCTTTGGCTTTATTTCGCGGATGGAGCGTATCGAAAGGTAAGATGGTCTGAAGTCGTATCCCCATTGACTTATGCAGTGAGCTTCGTCTACTGTTATGAAGCTAACATTCATGTGGTTCAGTTTCGTGAGGAACAATTCAGTCGAAAGTCTTTCTGGCGAAACATACAATAGTGTAACGCCTCCAAGAACCGCATTGTCCAGTATATTGACAATCTCGTTTCGCTGCATGCTTCCATATATGGCATAAGCTTTTATTCCTTTTTCCCTTAGATGGCTCACCTGGTCTTTCATCAAGGCAATAAGAGGGGTTATGACGATGCATACCCCTTTGCTTGCCAAGGCTGGAACCTGGAAGGTAATGGATTTTCCTCCACCGGTAGGCATCAGTCCCAGAGTGTCTTTTCCGGCACTGATGCTCTCTATTATTTCCCGTTGGATGCCTCTGAAGTCATTGTATCCCCAATATTCCTTCAGAATGCCGGTAAACTTGTCGTCACTCACTTTTCCTGTTATAAGTTCTGAAACGAATTATAATTTAAAAACTTCCCTCACAAGGTCTGATGTCTTCAATCTGCAGTTGCACGTCGTTATGCTTGAACACGTTGTCTTCAATAGTGTATGCAATATCGAAGCTGCGTTTCGACTTTATGTATCTTGCCGATGCACTTTGTCCGAAGGCAATGCCGTTCATTACGTTGTTGGATTTCGAATCCACCAGTTCCAGTTTTATATGTTCCTGTTCCCTTCCAACCACTTTACTCGTACCGAAGTCGTATACGTCTTTTGTGCAGAACAGCGGTTTGGGGTTGCCCGGCCCGAAAGGACCGAATTTTTTCAGTTCGCCGTGCATTTTCTTTGTTATGTCCTTAAAGTCGATAACGGCGTCGATATTGAGCGTAGCCTCGGTATGTTCCGGCAAGATATGCTCGTCGACATATTTCTGAAAGCGTCTTCTGAATTCCTTTACATCGGCCCATTTCAGTGTCAGTCCGGCGGCATACGTGTGTCCTCCGAAGTTCATCAGCAAGTCTCTGCAGCTTTTTATTGCCGAATAGATGTCGAAGCCGGCAACGCTTCGCGCAGAGCCCGTTGCGAGATCGCCGTCGCGTGTAAGTACGACGGTAGGTCTGACATAAATTTCCGTGAGTCTTGATGCGACAATTCCGATAACTCCCTTTTTCCAGTTCTCGTCGTAGAGCACGATACTTGTATGCTTCTGCTGACTTTCCAGCCGTTCCACGATGAGGTTGGCGTCCTCGGTCATTTGTTTGTCGATGTCTTTTCGTTGCTCGTTGTATTCGTTGATATGTTTAGCTTCGCTAAGAGCCACGGCAAAATCCTTTTCAACGAGCAAGTCAACGCTTTCCCGTCCGTTTTCCATTCTTCCGGAGGCATTTATTCTCGGTCCGATTTTAAACACTATATCGCTCATCGAGAGAGTCCGTCCGTTCAGTCCACAGATATCCACAATAGCTTTCAGTCCGATATTCGGGTTTTGGTTCAGTTGCTTCAGTCCGTGGTATGCAAGTATTCTGTTTTCTCCGGTCACAGGCACAATGTCTGCCGCGATACTCACAGCACAGAAGTCGAGCAACGGGATGAGCCTTGCAAACGGGATACCGTTGTTCTTAGCAAATGCCTGCATGAGTTTGAATCCCACACCGCAACCGCAAAGATGTTTGAACGGGTAGTTGTCGTCAGGGCGTTTAGGGTTAAGAATAGCTGTGGCTGGCGGCATGATGTCGTCTGGCACGTGGTGGTCGCAGATGATAAAATCAATGCCAATGCTTTTGGCATATTCTATCTCCTTGACGGCTTTAATTCCGCAATCAAGAATGATAATGAGTTTTACGCCGGTCTCTTTGGCGTATTCAATCCCCTTACGGCTAACTCCATATCCCTCGTCGTAGCGGTCTGGTATGTAGTAGTCGATGTTTGAGTAGTATTGCTGTAAGAATTTGTAGACCAGAGCAACAGCCGTGCATCCGTCCACGTCGTAGTCACCATACACCATGATGCGTTCCTTGCGCCCCATAGCGTTGTTAAGGCGATCAACAGCCACGTCCATATCCTTCATGAGGAACGGGTCGAGCAGGTCGCCCAATTGTGGGTGGAAGAACTTTTTTGCATTTTCTTCCTTAATCCCACGTTTTGCCATTATCAGTGCGAGTGGTGCACTGATATTAAGTTTGTCAATCAGTCTTTCCGCATCTTTCTTCTGTTCTGGTGTAGGTGGTTCGTATTTCCATTTAAAATGCATTTATATTGTTTTTTTATTTCCGCGTGGATAGTCTTGACCCTTCAGTGTAGTAAGTTTTACTGGCGTCAAGTGGCATTCTTCATAGTAATGTCTTTCCGCCTTATTATATTGTGTTCAGGTCAAAGAGCGTGTAAAGTTACGAATAAAAATCTGAATATGTGTTATGCAGTGAAGTTTTTTAGATAATTTTATTTTTGTTGTTGTCGCATTGGTTGAATCTCACGAATATTTAGTGGCATACTAAGTCACCTGAACTTCAGTAAGGGAAACATCAATAATGGTTGCACCAAAGGTGCTTCTATGCTGCACCAAAAGTGCAGTATAGAAATACCGATACCAAATGATAGCTTTAGCACTACAGGTATAGTGGTTCAAAAAAAACAGTGTTGCACCTTCGTTGAAAGTGTGAGGGATAGGAATCGACCCCTCACACTATCCCTCACACCTCAGAAGTCCGATAAACAGGGACTTTCAAGGCATTTGGTGAGGGTGTGAGGGTAAAATGACCAAAAAAAAATTAGGATATATTTTATTGCTTTATCTAATACCATACAATGAATTATACTGGCTACCCAGAAACTTCAGTAAATATTTTTGGCAGTTCAGTAATAAAGTAGTACATTAGCCGGAAAATATCAAAAGGACAGTATTATGAAATATTCTATAGTGAAAATATCTGTTGTGATGCTGCTCGTCGTTGCGTCACTTTCTGCTATGTGTCAGAATCTGCAGCATGCCGGCATTGATTCACTTTGTGAAGGCGACCTTCTGTTTTGTGTGAAGAACGAGGGTAACCCGATAACTGATGTTACCAATGGAGTAGGAGGGATGAAAATCGATCATGTTGCAATCTTTTGTAAAATCGGGCAACATCCTTATGCTCTCGAGGCGATACACAAGGGCGTGTGTCTTACTCCGATTGACAGCTTTATGACGAGGCGGGGGGCGGTGTTGGCTGCAAGGCTGAAAGATACTGTCGGTGTGGCACTTTCCGTAGAGAGGGCTCTGAAATATTTAGGTAAACCATACGACTTCAATTTCATGCCCGACGACAGTGCTTTCTATTGCAGCGAACTGGTACAGAAATCTTATCGCTATAAAAGTGGCGAACTTGTTTTCAAACCGATACCGATGTCTTTTCATGACAAGACAGGCAAGATAACCCAATATTGGAAGGATTATTATTCCAGGCAGGGGTTGCAAGTTCCTGAAGGGGAACCTGGCAGCAATCCCGGCGATTTGTCGAGAAGTGAGGCAATAAAAATAATATGTATATTGGAGCGGTAGTCTGCTCCAATATACATATATTATTATAGATTGATGTCTACAGCAGCACCAGCCATAATCCATGTTCCGGGTTGCGGCAGACTGCCAAAGTCATAATATTTTGTGTTGAATACATTGTTTGCTTCAACAAAAACTTTATATCCTTCGTCATTCCATGCCAAGCGGGCGTCTATGAGCCCGTATGGCTTATAGTGTGATACGACGGCATTGCCTTCGTTGTCTTTCCTCGTGAATGAGCCAGTGCGTTTCTGCCAGCGGTATTTCAGCGACAAGTCGAGCTGTCGCCAAATGTTCAGTTCGAGGTTTGCCACAAATTTATGGCGCAAGTATTCCAGAGTTGAACGGCTTTGTATATTAGCCGGTTCGTCCTTGTCTTGTGTCATCCAAGTGTAGGAAACATTGAGCGACTTCAGAAAATGCAGTGAAGGCAAAAGTTGTCGGAAGTCAGCACTTGCCGACATTTCAGCTCCGAGAGTATTTATCTTGGTGAAGTTCACCGATTTCCATACGGCGTCATTTCCCTCGTTAGTATCAAGAATCCAGTCGATCATGTTTTTGCAGTGGTTGTAGAACATGCTTGCACTTGCCGTGATGCCTGAGCCCAGGTATTTCACTCCCCCCTCAAAAGCCTGCAGTTCCTCTGGTTTCAGATGCTTGTCGGCCTTGTGGCCGCCTACCGAATAGTAAAGCTCCGTTACCGAAGGCATTCTCAGCGATGTGTTATATGATGCATACAGCTTCACGTTGTTACCGATGCGGTAACTTGCGTCAATGCCCGGATAAACCCTCATGTTCATGTGGTTCCACGAGTTCTTCACCGCCACGATGCCGGCTGATAGAGTGAAGCGCTCCAGCAAGATGTTGTGCTCCACGGTGAAACTAATATTCGTGCGGTTCAGTCCGTTAGTATAATTGCGGTCTGTTTTATGTACATGCTTGGGTGTTTCAAGCGGTTCGCCGAGTGTAGTGCTCACAAGGTCTTCATTTCTCAATTCGGCACACACGGCAGTTCTTCCCCATGCCCAGTCGAAATACGAATTGAGGTTCACGCCATAAACGTCCGTTCGGTGGTAGTTGTATGCAACACCATACGTGCCACCTTCTGGAATGATATTGTCAAGACCTCGGAAATATTCAAAGCGGTCCATATTGCGGTTCCAGTAAACCGACGGATTGAGATGCAGCCGTCCGCAGCGCGTATCAGCCTGCAGCGCCGTATAACTTTTGAAAGTATGTTCAAACTGGTCGTCGCTTCCAGTTCCGTAAAAAGTGTTTGAACCGAAGTCGCGCATGCTCAGTCCTGCATGCCAGCTCACTCTCGTATTGCTATCAGAATAAGTCCCTTGATAGAAAGCCTTTGCTCCCTCAAAGTCTGTGTTTAGTTTTCCAGCCTTATTGCGGTTATATCCGTCGGAGCGTGTATAGTTTCCGGAAATAGAATTTGTCCATTTCCCGGAAGTCAGCCCTACGTTTGCGCCACCGTTTAAGTATCCGTAGCTTCCAGCTTCGGCATGAGCAGAAATATTGTTATGAGTAGGATGTTTCGTAACGATGTTAATAGCTCCAAGCAACGATGACGTTCCGAACACCCTACCTGCCGGACCTTCGAGCACCTCGATGCGCTCGATATCGCTAACGTCTACGGGAAAGTCAAAGGCATTATGTCCCGTCTGAGGGTCGCAGATGTTGATGCCGTTAAGCAGAATCGTAATCTGTTCATAGTTTCCGCCTCGGATGCTGATGTCAGTCTGGGCTCCTATAGGTCCGCGCTGACGCACATCCACGCTTGCTGCATATTTCAGCAAGTCGTTAACACTTTGCACCGGGGCGGCTTGAATATCCTCACGCTCCAGTACAGTAACCATTCTCGCCGCCTGCCCACGGGTAAGCGGAGCTCGGGAGCCAGTGACTCTCACTTCGTCGAGCGCAATCTCGCTGTGTGTAGCAAGACTGTCGGCTTCAGCCATAATCGGCTTGGTGCTGATGCCGTCTGCCTTGGCATGGGATAGGGTGGCAACACTAAGCGTGCCGATTATCACCTCTTTGCCGAGACAAGCGAAGAGAGCGTATCCCCTCCGTGTGAAGTGTTTAAACTTCATTGGCGAGCCCGATGCTTTCTTGTTGTCGTACATAGAATTTTGTTTAATTAATATTAATAATGCCCTAAGGCTCGGCAAAAGTACACAGAATAAAGAATAAAAGAGCATTTTATCAAAAAAATAAATAAATAACTCCTTGTTTTTTTACGAAAAACAGATAAACAGCTTCCGCCGCACATCTATGTCATTATGAGTTATCTCAATGATTTTGCCCAAAAATGAAAAATTCCTGTAAATATTTGTGCAGAATGAAAATAAATATGTACTTTTGCGCAAATTTGAGAGTAAACAGAGATACATGAGATTTATTCTTTGTATGAGAAAATGAAAAAAGGATTTTTATTTGTTGTCATAGCATTTACACTGATGATGTGGACAACAACGGGATGCAGCGACAAGAAAGCATCAGGAGCCGATTCAGCCATGACCGACTCCACCGACACTACGGTAGCCGACACATTGGAACAGCTTATATCAGAACAACCGATGCCAAAGGCTGCCGACGAGCTGTTTGATGACTTCATCTTCAATTTCGCGGCAAACAAGAAACTACAGATGAAGAGAATCCAGTTTCCGCTGAAAGTGGTAAACGGCAAAACGGAGAAGATGCTGAACAAGGGGCAATGGAAGATGGAACACTTCTTCATGAATCAGGGCTACTATACGCTCATCTTCGACAACCGCCGACAGATGAACCTCGTAAAGGATACGTCGATTAACCATGTGGTTGTGGAAAAAATTTACCTGAAGCGAAAGAAGGTGAAACAGTATGTGTTCAACCGCATCAACGGGCAATGGATGCTCGTGGAGGTAAATACGGGGGCTATGTATCAGAACAACAACGCCTCGTTCCTGAACTTCTATCAGAAATTCGCCACTGATTCGGCTTATCAAACACGCCATCTCGACAATCCGATACACTTCTCCGGTCCGGATCCCGATGACGACTTCAGCACTATGACGGGCGATATTGCTCCCGAGACATGGCCTGCCTTCGCACCGGAACTGCCGTCTGGATTTATATACAATATAATGTACGGACAGAAATATACGCAGAGCAACCAGAAGATTTTCGTTATGCGCGGCATCGCCAACGGTATGGAAATGGAACTCACGTTCAGACGCCACGGCAAGGACTGGAAACTGACAAAGCTCTCTGAATAACAAGAAATTTAATATATGGAAGACTCCTATCGGCTGACACCGGCAGCATACATGCAGATGTCTTGCCGACAGGAGTCTTTTGGATTTTTCAGGATAATATTTTATTAACAAAAAAAGAACAGGAAAGTGAAAGATTTCAGAAACTACAGTTTGGCACAGCACAACACATTTGGCATCGATGCCAAGTGCAGCCGCTATATCGAGTATGCCACAGCTTGCGAAGCAAAAGAGGCAGTAAAAGGCTTGACCGACAGCGACATGCCGTTGCTACTAATCGGTGGCGGAAGTAATCTGTTGCTGACAAAAGATTTCCAAGGTACCGTGCTCCACTCTGCCATCAAGGGCATCAGCTCCACGTTTATCGACGGAGGAGTGCTCGTAAGATGCGGTAGTGGAGAGACATGGGACGATGTGGTGGCGCATTGCGTAAGCCACGGATGGCACGGCATGGAAAACCTCTCGCTCATTCCGGGCGAAGTGGGAGCGAGTGCTGTACAGAACATCGGAGCTTATGGCGCTGAAGTGAAAGATATTATATATAAGGTGGAGGCTGTGGAAATTTCTACGGGTAAATCATGCTTCTTTACCAACGAGGACTGTGAATATGCCTACCGCGACAGTAAGTTTAAGCACGACTGGAAGAATAAATATCTGATAACCTATGTTACTTACCGCCTCTCTACCGTGTTCAATTCGCATCTCGACTATGGCAACATACGCACCGAACTCGACAAGAAAGGTATTGAACACCCTACGGCTGAGCAACTGCGACAGGCTATAATCGACATACGCAACGCTAAGCTACCCGACCCGAAGGTTGAGGGAAATGCCGGAAGCTTCTTCATGAACCCTATAGTGGATATGGAGAAATTCAACGAGTTGCTTGCCGAATACCCAGACATGCCACACTACGAGATTGATGAGGAACACGAGAAAATCCCTGCTGGATGGATGATTGACCAGTGCGGATGGAAGGGAAAGACAGTGGGCAAGGCTGGAGTCCACTCCAAACAGGCTCTGGTGCTCGTTAACAAAGGCGGAGCTACGGGACAGGACATAGTGAACCTTTGCGAAACGATACGCAAGGATGTAAAGGAGAAATTTGGCATTGATATTCACCCGGAAGTAAACATCATTTAAATGAAACTAACTTTTCTCGGTACAGGAACATCGGTCGGCGTGCCTACCATAGGCTGCCGATGCAAGGTTTGCCAAAGCAACGACCCGCACGACAAGCGGTTGCGCTGCTCGGCTATGGTGGAAACCGAAAAGACACGAATCGTTATAGACTGTGGTCCTGACTTCCGTGAGCAGATGCTGCATCAAGAGTTTAGCAAGATTGATGCAATGCTCATCACCCATTCCCACTACGACCATGTGGGGGGAGTGGACGATTTGCGTCCTTTCTGTGTGTTCGGCGATATCGACGTGTATGCCGACCCGATATCCGAAAAGAGTTTGCGACAGACTGTTCCATACTGCTTTGCCGAGCATCTTTACCCTGGTGTGCCGAAGATTAAACTGCATCAGCTGAATCCGCATCAAGAGCTACAGATTAATGAACTGAGTGTAATTCCATTCAGAGTTATGCACGACAAACTTCCGATACTTGGCTATAAGATTGGCAAATTGGCTTATATCACAGATATGAAGACTATTCCAGAAGAGGAGATAGCCTTGTTGCAAGGTATCGATGTGCTCGTGGTGAATGCTCTGCGTTTCACTAAGGAACATCACTCCCACATGCTCGTTGACGAGGCTCTTGCCTTTGCCGGCAGAACAAGTGCCAAGCGTGTTTTCTTCACCCATATGTGTCACGATATCGGTCTGCATGCTGAGGTGAACAAAATTCTACCGGATGGTGTAGAACTTGCTTATGACGGAGAGACAGTAGAAATATAAAATACTTACAGCAAACTTTATATATGGGTAATATATGTTATGGGTAATTGTCCCGATAATGTATATTATCCATGGTTTATTTTCCGGTATGTTGAAATATATATGCGGGGAATTTGTGTGTAAATAATCTCTGGATATTATTGATTATGCAGATTGTTCGCATAAGGGCAAAAAAAAAGAGGATAATATGATCACTCACATCAGCCTCCTGAAAACAAATCTAACGATTTTTGTTATGTAAGCAACGAATTCGTTGCAAGCATAAACGTTGTCATCGTTTTAATCTAATAACATAATCTTTACCTTAAATCTATCAAACTACTAACCTATGAAAAAATGTATTCTCCCGAACACGTTGCAAAGGTACACATTCTTGTGTTCGTGCACAAACGTTTCGGGAGAAATATTTCATTTATTTACTCTTTATTGATATAAATCAAGGGAAGAAAGATAAAAACAGCCTTTATTCTATCATTTTAAGGAAATCATCCTCATTTATAATAGGTATTCCGAGTTTTTCCGCCTTCTGAAGTTTTGATGGTCCCATATTGTCGCCGGCAAGGATAAAGGATGTTTTACCGCTTATGCTGCCCACATTCTTTCCGCCGTTCTGCTCTATCAGGAGTTTATATTCGTCACGACTGTGATGCTGGAACACACCGCTAATTACAATGCTCTTCCCCTGAAGCTTATCAGAAGCTTGTGCCGTCTGCTCTTCACTAAGAGACATCTGTAGTCCGTAGCTGCGCAAACGCTCTACTATCTCCAGATTCTGCTGATTATGGAAGAACGTTATAATACTCTTTGCCATCACCTCGCCGATGCCGTCAATCTCGAGCAACTGTTGGAGCGAGGCGTTCATGAGGTTATCAATATTCTTGAAATGGCGTGCAAGCAATCTTCCCGATGTCTCGCCGACAAAGCGGATGCCGAGGGCAAAGACTACGCGTTCGAAAGGTACTTGCTTAGAAGCCTCTATACCCTTTACAATCTTCATAGCCGACTTTTGTCTGTTACCGTCGCCATTGATCTGTTGAACGTCTATAGTATAAAGGTCGGCCACATTATGTACGAGTCCCTGTCGATAGAAATCGTCCACTGTTTCCGGACCGATACTGTCGATGTTCATTGCCCGACGTGAGATGAAATGCTCTATTCTGCCTTTTATCTGTGGCGGACAGCCTGCGTCATTAGGACAATACCAGGCTGCCTCTCCCTCATAGCGCACGAGTTTGGTGCCACATTCCGGACAGTGAGTGATGAAGCGTACAGGACTTGCGTCTGCCTGTCTCTTGTCGAGATCAACGCCAACAATCTTCGGAATTATCTCGCCACCCTTCTCTACATATACATAATCCCCAATGTGGAGATCGAAGCTGCGGATAAAGTCCTCGTTGTTCAGCGTGGCACGCTTTACGGTAGTTCCGGCAAGCTGAACAGGATCCATGTTCGCTACAGGCGTCACGGCTCCAGTACGTCCCACCTGGAATGTAACTTCGTTAAGCCGTGTGCATGCTCGTTCTGCCTTATATTTATAGGCAATAGCCCAACGTGGACTCTTTGCTGTGTAGCCCAGATTGCGCTGCTGTCTTAGGGAGTTCACTTTCAGTACGATGCCGTCGGTAGCCACGGGGAGATTCTTGCGCTCCGTGTCCCAATAGTTTATGTAGTCGTATATCTCCTGCAAGGTCTTCACCTTTTTCATTCCCTCGCTAATCTTGAAGCCCCATTTCTTTGCCTCCATCAGATTCTCGTAGTGTCCGTCACACGGCATATCGTCGCCAAGAAGATAATACAGATAGGAATCGAGTTGCCGACTTGCCACGAGGGCTGAGTTCTGACTTTTCAGTGTTCCGCTTGCTGCATTTCGCGGATTTGCGAAAAGTGGTTCCTCTGCAGCCTCCCGCTCGGCATTCAGGCGTTCGAAGACTTTCCATGGCATAAGTATTTCACCACGTATTTCGAATTCATGTGGATAGCCGGTGCCCGGTAGCACAAGTGGAATACAGCGTATTGTTTTCACGTTTTCCGTAACATCATCGCCATGCACTCCGTCGCCTCGGGTTACTCCTCTCACAAGTTTTCCGTCGATATAAGTAAGACTGATAGAGAGTCCGTCGTATTTCATTTCGCAACATACCTCGAAATCCTCGCCACCAAGTCCTCGTTTCACGCTGTCATACCAGTCTGCCACATCCTGTTCATTATATGTGTTTGCAAGCGACAGCATCGGGTACTTGTGAGTAACCTGTCGAAACTCATGGTTCAAGTCGCTGCCCACACGTTGTGTAGGCGAGTTCGGATCGGCAAGTTCCGGATGCTTAGCCTCAAGTTCTTGCAGCTCATGCATCATGAAATCGAACTCCTGGTCGGAAATCTCCGGCTGGTTCAACACATAGTATTTATAGTTATGTTCATGCAACTCACGGCGCAGTTGCAGTATTCTTTGTTTTTCGTCCATTTCTATTATGTTTTACAGTTGTTTCAGATTCCTCAACATTTCATTTTTTTCCATCTTTCCATTTTTCCATCTTTCCATTTTTCCATTTTTCCATCTTTCCATCTTTCATCTTTCAATCTTTCCATCTTTCTTTGCAGAATTTTTCTCCAAGTCGGAAGCCTTCTTCATAAAGTCGTTCCAACTTTTCAACATCCTTCTCCATACGTCCAACTTCAATCGGCCGTTCCGGTCGGATACAGATGATTTCCCCCCTTTCTTCCATCTCGTCAATCATGTCGAGCTGACGGTTATAGGCAGCACAACGATGACTGAGGGCAACACGAAGTCGTGGATAGTTCTTATATATAAAATGTGGAATCTTATGGTCTTTTTCTGTTGATCGGTATCCTTTGTTTCGGGTAAGGACAAGGACATTAGTCTTATGCCCCTTCTCAATAGAGTGCATCACGGGAATACTGTCCACTATTCCCCCGTCGAGCATCGGAATGCCGTCGACCATAACAATCTTACTTACATACGGCAGACTGCTTGATGCCTTAACGATATCAATAACCCTCTGTTTGTCGTGCCGCTCCGAGAGATAACATGCCGTACCGGTGAGACAGTTTGTGGTAACCATTTCAAACTCATCGGGATTGCTGAAAAACGCATCATAATCGTATGGCAGGAGTTTATCGGGAAAATCCTCATACAGAAGTTTGCGGTCGAAGATACATCCCTGTGTCAGCAAATGACGCAGTCCGATATACTTGTATTTTGCAAGGTAGTCGATATTCGAAATCCTGGCGCGGCGTATCTGATGACTCATATAAGAAAGTCCGTTGCACGCTCCGGCGGATACCGCCACAACATAATGGAAGTATACATTGTTCTTCATAAACCCGTCGAGCACTCCACTCGTAAAGGTGCCACGCATTCCGCCACCCTCAAGCACCAGTCCTGTATTCCAGTTAACCTGCATAATTTTTAAATATATACTCTAAAATTGTCAAATAGCTTGTAAAAGCCACACACATTAAACAAATTATTAGCCTTTTTCCGTAAAATTCCATGCAAAGATAATGCTTTTCATCGAAATATGCCTATCTTTGCAAAGATAATATACGTATTTTTAAATATGTATTAAGCCATAATCAATATTAATGCAATAGCTATGTGGAAAGAAAAGCTTGGGAATTACCTGATAGACGTATCGAAATATTTTCTTACGGGTGTGTTTGTTGCATCACTCATTAAAGATCTAGAAAACGTCAGATGGCTGATTTATGCCCTTAGCGGTACTATTGCTTTGGTTTTGCTTCTATTGGGATTGATATTGACAAATAAAAGAAAGGACACAAAATGACTGGTACATTAATAATTTTAGGAATGGTTGGCATTCCGTCAATAATGGCATTATTATGGTTTCTTACCCCTAACGGCAAGAAATGGCTACGCCAAAACAATATGATTTAAACTTATAAAAGGTAAAAGATATATGTTCAGTAAAGAAACCTACGTGAACCGCCGCGCTGAGCTCAAGAAGCTTGTAAAGAGCGGTATCATCATTCTTTTCGGAAACAACGAATCGCCGGCTAACTTTCCGGCAAACGGTTATTATCCGTTCCGTCAGGACTCTTCGTTCCTCTACTACTTCGGTCTGCAGAGAGACGGGCTTGTTGGCGTGATAGACCTCGACAACGATACCGAAACGCTTGTTGGCGACGACATAGACATCGACGACATCGTATGGTACGGCAGTGTTGATAGCGTTAGCGATATGGCTGCACAATGCGGAGTGGCTAACACTGCTCCGATGAAGCAGCTACATATCATCTGTAACGGGGCGTTGAGAGACAATCGCACGGTGCATTTCCTGCCACCTTACCGCCACGACACGATGATAATGATTTTCGACTTGCTCGGCATTCATCCCAACCAGCAACGCGAGTCGGCATCATTGGAGCTTATCAATGCCGTAGTGAAACAGCGTTCTACAAAGAGTCAGCTTGAGATTGACGAGATTGAGAAGGCTTGCGCCGTTGGCTACAAAATGCACACTACGGGTATGCGTCTGACAAAACCTGGAGTAACAGAGAAGTTCGTTGGCGGACAGGTGGACGGCATCGCCCACTCTTATGGCTCAATGGTGAGCTTCCCTACTATCTTCACCCAGCATGGTGAGATTATGCACGGCAACCCGTCGATGGCTGTGCTCGAGAGCGGCAGACTGGCTCTCTGTGATGCAGGTGCAGAGACAATGGAGCACTATTGCTCTGACAATACGCGTACTTACCCTGTAAGCGGAAAGTTCACCGAGCGTCAGCTCGAGATATATTCTATCGTGGAGGCTTGCCACGACCTTACTCTCGAACTTGCAAAGCCGGGAGTTAAGTACTTCGATGTTCACATGGGCATCTGCCGACTGATGACCGACCGCTTGAAGGAGCTTGGACTGATGAAGGGCGACACCGAAGAAGCTGTACGTGCCGGAGCTCATGCCATGTTCTTGCCTCATGGACTGGGACACATGATGGGTATGGACGTGCACGACATGGAGGGTCTCGGTCAGATTCATGTTGGATTCGACGAGGAGACACGTCCTAACCTCGAGCAGTTCGGCACTAATTGTCTGCGCATGGGAAGAAGACTTCAGGAGGGCTTTGTCATTACCGACGAACCTGGTATTTATTTTATCCCGGCACTTATCGACGAGTGGCGTGCAAAAGGCCTCCACAAGAACTTCATCAACTACGAGAAACTGGAGACTTACAAGGACTTTGGCGGTATCCGTATTGAGGATGACGTGCTGATAACAAAGGATGGCTGCCGCTTCCTCGGCAAAGACCGCATCCCTTATCATCCTAAGGATGTGGAGGAATTCATGAAGAATAATTGATAAAACTTTAATATACACACTAAAAAAAAGACGAAATGAAAAAGATTCTAACGTTAGCCCTCTTGGCTTGCATCGCTATGGGAGCCAATGCTGAGGAGAAGAAAGACTCTGTAAACAAGAACAAGCCTGTCTTCACTACTATCAAGGAGAACAAAATCACAAGTATCAAGGACCAGAACCGTAGCGGTACCTGTTGGGACTACTCTACGCTTTCTTTCTTCGAGAGCGAGATTCTGAAGAAAACAGGCAAGTCGGTTGACCTCTGCGAAGCTTTCGTGGCAAACAAGACTTATATGGACCGCGCCATTATGGCTGTTCGTATGCACGGCGACACTTCTTTCTCGCAGGGTGGTTCCGCCGAGGATCCGTTGTACTGTATCAAGAACTACGGTATCTGTCCGGAGAATGCCATGCCGGCTGCAGGCTCTCTGTATGGCGACTCGCTGAACAACTTCAACGAGTTCTTTGCCGTAATGACTCCTTATGTTGAGGCTATCGCAAAGAGCGACATGAAGAAGCTTTCTCCAGCTTGGAAGAAGGGTCTTCAGGGTATCCTCGATTCTTATCTCGGACAGTGCCCGGAGAAGTTCACCGTTAACGGCAAGACTTATACTCCAAGAAGCTATGCCGACAGTTTCGGACTAAACTGGGACGATTATGTTAGCATCACGAGCTACACTCACCACCCATTTTGGAAGCCATTTGCAGTTGAGGTACAAGACAACTGGCGCCAGGGTCTGAGCTACAACGTACCTGTTGAGGACATCACCCGTATCATCGACAACGCCATCAACGAGGGTTACACCGTTATGTGGGGTGGCGATGTTTCTGAGCAGGGTTTCACCCGCAAGGGTCTTGCTGTTGCCATCGATGCAAAGGCAGTGCAGAGTCTCTCTGGTAGCGATGCTGCCCGCTGGTTGAAACTTACCGCAGCTCAGAAGACCAACATCCTTGACTCTCTCGGCGTGAACACTCCAGAGGTCGTTCTCACTCAGCAGATGCGCCAGGACGCATACGACAATTGGGAGACTACCGACGACCACGGCATGCACCTCTTCGGAATTGCAAAGGATCAGAACGGCAAGGAGTATTACATGATCAAGAACTCTTGGGGTGAGTATGGCGACTACAAAGGTATCTGGTATATGACAAAGACTTTCGCTGCCTACAAGCTCATGGACTTCATGGTTAACAAGAATGCCATTCCTAAGGATATCCGCAAAAAGCTCGGTATCTAATTACAGAATAATATAATTTAGATATCCTTGCCTGATATTTCATACAACTAAATACTCCCAACTTTTACTGCATTGCGGATAAAGTTGGGAGTATTTAGCTTTTTCAAGCCGTTTAGCAAAGAGGCTTATTTTGAAGAAGTATTATTTCCGTTGTTTCTTTTTGTCCTTGCCATAGTTTATCATCTTGACAAGCGAAAGAACATCTACACCTACGGAGAAAGAATTCTGATAAACTTTCTTTCCGTCGGTTGTCTTGAACAAAGGAGTAACGCCAAACGAACCGCTGAATACTATCGGACCGATACCCCAACTCAACATGGCGTTCAGACTCATGCGGTTCAGTTTATACGTGTCGGTCGTATTGCCGTCGACTCCCTTCAGTTTATACCATGCGTTTGTGTGCAATTCCGGAGCAATTCCTATACCTATAAAATAGCCGGTATTGTCTTGTAGCGACAACATCAGCGGAACCCTTACTGCAAGATAATTCACGTTGTTGCCCTCAGCCCTTTTGTCGAGTTTCTCAAAACCCCATTTGCCGCCATTCTCATTAACGGCATAGTCTTTCTGAAAACACAGATGACTCCATACGAGCTGTGCTGCGACACTCATTCCGAACGAGTTGTTCTTCGTAAACGGCACCGACATATAATAAGGTGTAACTCCCAGTTCAAACGATTTCGAGAAGCGTGCATGGTCAATTTGATGCGTGCCGAGAACTTTTCCCGTAATATTCGTCATACCAATCCATGCCGTGGCGAAGCGCGGAGCGAAGTTTGTATGCTGCAATCTGTCGGTAGGGATAAACGGCGAACCGACGTATACGGTTTCAATCTCCTGACCGTCAACAAAATTCATCTCGCTGACTTTAGTCTCCTCGCCACCGGTCTTGCCATATACCTTCACATTAGTCTTTTCGCCTTTCACATCAACGACGATGCTCTTGCCGCCTACGGTAAATGTAGTGTCGCTAACCTCAACAGCCCCAACCGTCATCGGAAGGAATGCTGCCAAAAACAATAGTTTGTTCATATCTATTATATTTTATTTGTTATCAGAACTTTGAATAGCAGAGCTTCATAATATCGTCTGGCGACAAAGTCCCCTCTATATATATCACCGTGCCCTTGTTGCCACCAACATTGCTGAAGAGAATATAGCGGTTTATGCCACCCTGAAGCGGCGCCATCATATAGTAGCCGCTTACGAGCTGTCCCTCTTCAATCACTTCCCTTATCTTCCGCGCCTTTTTCTTGTCGGCAGCCAGATAAGGCTGTATTGCCGAATGAAGTTTCTTATACACAAGACTCTTGTATGTGCGAAGCTTGTAACCTTTCAGTTCAGTATTCCGCATCACAACCATCTTGCATCCCTTTGCCTTGCCATAGCGCTGAAACACCTTGTCTACATTCAGTCCTTCCTGTGCTGCAAGAGGAAGAAAAGAAACGAAGAAAAGTACTATCGAAAGAGCCATACGCTTAACAACACGCTGTTTCATATCAATCTTTATTTTTAGTCATAAACAGAATTATCATCTCATCATCCTCATTGCCGAGAACGGGTCTTCATCATCACTCTCGCCAACCATCTGCAGAGCCTCAAGAGCCTCTGCCTTTACTTCCTTCCTGTCGGTGTATTTCTTTCCGTCTACTATCATATAGCACTCGCTTGACGACCGCTTGACTAATGATACCGAAAAGAGCAACAACAGCATGGCTGCAACAGAAACGAGAGAAATGATACGCAGCGTTTTACGCCTCCTGCCGACAGCAAGTTCATGTTCCGGCATCGCTTCTTTCTCTTCCGTCTGTTCGCGCTCCATTGCCACGAAAGCAAACAAAGCCCTGTAGGGCTGCCATTCCTGCGGAATGTCATTGTCTGGGGAGGCAAAGAAACGCCGCAATTCGGCTTCTTCGCCCTGTGTCGTCTCGCCGCTGTTATATTTATCGAGCAACAGACGTATCCTGTTAATATCATTCTTCATAATCATCTCCCGTTCATTATTCTTATATATGTATTGCGGATGCGTAGCCGAGCTCTCGAAAGGTTTTTCCTCAGGTTGTCTGCCGAGCATCCCAAAATCTGCATTATCTCCTCGCTCTCATATCCCTCGATTTCCTTCATCCTGAAAATCTGCTGTTGCAGAGGTGGCAGACTCTCCACGATACGTCCGATAAGTCGCATTTCATCATTCCGTTCAGCCCTCAAATCCTCCACGGCAACATTCTGCAGCATCTCTTCTCCCTCGCTTCGGCAACAGTTTTGATGCCGCCATCTGTCGCGGTGAAGATTTCGTGCTATAGTATAGGCAAGAGCGGAAACATTAGCCCCTGCCTCTATCCTGGAGCGCATATTCCAGAGCCTGAGCATGACTTCCTGCACGATATCCTCGGCATCATCGTCATTCCCCGTCAGCCGCTGCAAGTAATCTCTCAGACTTCTTCGCAGGGGCAGCACTATATGATTGAAATCTTCTGGTTTCATCTGCCTGTTTATATATATAACGGATAAATCCCGGATTTAGGACATTTTTATGAGACTTTTTTTGAATTCATACTCATGAGAGTAGCGTTTTACCGCGGAGCAGGTGTTGTAACGGTCGTTAAAAGTGTTTTCAACTACCGTTAAAAGTGTTTGTAACGATAGTTAAAAGTGTTTTTAACGGNNGTTACAACACCTCCGTTAGGCTAATCCGCTCCTTCGGGATATGACAGGCATGACTTGAATTCTACTGAAATAGCGAAGAATTTCCACCTGTATGGTTGAAAAATGGTTCAACCGGAATTTGTAGTGATATTATTTTCTCCCACAGATAGCACAGATTATCACAGATTTTCCATACTGACAGTCTGGCAATGCCACAGATGTAGGGTCG